>NZ_JOPH01000090.1:0-314 GCF_002153615.1 Gluconobacter sp. DsW_058 | reverse complement strand
GTCTCAGCCATTGCCAGCAATGGCGGTCAGGCCGTCGCTGTTCAGGGAGATGTTTCTCGTAAATCCGATGCGCAGGGCATCGTGGATGCGGCGATCAGTCAATTCGGGCGCTTGGATATTCTCGTCAATAATTCCGGGGTTTACGAATTTGCTTCGATCGACGAGATCACCGAAGACCATTTCCATCGTCTCTTTAATGTCAATGTGCTTGGCACTTTACTGACGACCCAGGCCGCCGCCAAACACCTTGGTGATGGCGGTAGCGTTATCAATATCAGCTCCGTTGTATCTCGTATTACGCCACCAAATTCTGC
>NZ_JOPH01000089.1:0-886 GCF_002153615.1 Gluconobacter sp. DsW_058 | reverse complement strand
CGTGTTTCGACGAGCCTATCAGGCAGCAGTATATCTCTCACGCATTAAAATAAAAACGCAACTGTAGTGCTATACTCATAACCAATTGATTTTATTGTAGGAATCTGATTCAGACTCTGTGAGAAGATTGAAGAAGAGTAACCTGTACTGGCTGACGGGCTAACAGATGGACCGTCTGCGGCCGTTCGTTCCCAAGAGCCACGGCTAACCTCGCGTTGATGACTGTCGAGTGTTGAGCGGGATTATTTTTGTGAACCGTAATGGCTTGCGTTGGCGTGATACGCCCCGGGAATACGGGCCACATAAGACACTGTACACCCGCTGGAAGCGCTGGGGCGCCATAAGGATCTTCGCCCGGATGATGGACGGTCTGGCTGCCGAGAAGGCAGAGTCTCTGACGATTATGATTGATGCAACGTATCTCAAGGCGCACCGTACGGCTGCGTGCCCTGCGGCTAAAAAAGGGATCCAGGGCTACTGATTGGACGGACAAAAGGCGGCATGAACACGAAGCTGCATGCGATCAGCGGTCAGAACGGACGACCGCTGAGCGTCTTCATGACAGCAGGACAGATCAGTGATGATGCCGGTGCCGCTGCCTTGCTGGACAGTCTTCCTGCTGCACAATGGATGCTGGGAGACCGGGGTTATGACGGCGACTGGTTCAGGGATGCCCTGGAAGAGAAAGAGATAAAGCCCGGCATTCTAGGGCGGAAATCTCGCGGAAAACCTGTCAAATACGACAGATGCCCGACCGTCTTCTTCTCAGCCATCTGCCTCGCCGCAACCGTCATGTTCTGGCTATGCATCCTGAGCCTAGTTGTTTAGTCCCGTGGTTTGATGGGTTGGGTTGATGATGAATCTTTCTGGCTCTGAAGTCCATATT
>NZ_JOPH01000088.1:0-3350 GCF_002153615.1 Gluconobacter sp. DsW_058 | reverse complement strand
CTTCAACATCAAAGAAACCAAGCTGTTTCATAGCGCCATTCCCCCAATCAGATCCGGAGGAATGGAATCACAGAATAACCCTCCACCTGCCTTGGCGCATTAGCTCCGCCGCTTAAACCGATAGCTTCATCGACACCGCCAATGTCTATCAGTTTAGCCCGTCCGAGGAGATTTTCGGCGAGCTGTTGCAAGGTCGTCGCGAAGATTTCGTGTTCGCGGCTAAATTCTCCAATGGAGCCGTGCCTGCCCCGAGCCGGCTCGTCACCGGCAACAGCCGCAAGGCGATGGTTGCCTCGGTCGAAGCCAGCCTCGCGCACCCAGAGCCGGAAGCCGATCTGTTCCTGGTCAGTTTCGCCTCGGTCACTGGTCTCCCCACGGCGGTGGCGTGCTAACTCGAAAATATCACCCGGGCGGAAAAAAAGCTTTGGTGGGCAGATGTTCCAGACCGAGAATAGTGAAATCCGCACAGCGAAGGTCGATACGGTCCTTTCGATCGCTCAGGAAGTGAACGCCAGTCGCGATTGCCTGGGCAATCGGTCATGGTGCTGTGCCGATCATCGGCCCTCGTACGCTGGAGCAAGTGGAAAGGAATCTCTATGCAGCCGAAGTTATGCTTTCAATAAAATATGTCGTCTACTTTAGTACGGCTACCACTATCGCCCACAGCAGCAGCATTCGCACCATACGTTCGACAGGGTGTCTATCGTAGCTTTTGGAAAACCTGCATCTACAAGGCTGAAGTCCGTCTGAACCAATAGCGTCTTCGTTTGGTTCTCTTCAAACAGAGTATTACTTCCAATTTGGATGGAATAATTTTCCAACCTTTCCGTAGACCCGGAGGCCGTTGACGGACAGGATACCTTTCAGTCAATGACCTGATATCTGGCAGCATGTCACTGTTCAGTGTGCTTTTTTTGGAAAGGTTATACCATGCATTTTTCTTTGCCTCCGATTGCTCTTATTGCAGCTTCCATCACGGCGCTGCCGGCCATCGCTTCCGCCCAGACCGTGACAAACCCGGCCCAAGTCCAGTCCGGCATCTATGCCATTGAGCCGGGCCATACGCAGGTTGGATTTTCCCTGCTGCATTTCGGTTTTACCTACTATAGTGGATTTTTCTCCAATGTCTCCGGCACGCTGCAACTGAATGCCAAGACGCCGTCCGCTTCGAAATTGTCCGTAACGATCCCGGTCGCTTCCGTGCAGACAACTAGCGACAAGCTAACCGACGAACTCAAAAGCGACCAGTGGTTCGATGCTGGGAAGTTCCCGAATGCAAACTTTACCTCCACTGAGGTCAAGCGTGTCGGCAAGACAGATGCCATCGTGACGGGTAACTTGACCCTGCATGGCATCACAAAGCCCGAGACGCTTAAGGTGCATTTTGTCGGCGCCGGTATCAACCCGATGGATAAGAACTACACGACCGGCTTCGAAGCCGCTGCCACAATCAAGCGCAGCGACTTTGGCGTGAAGATGTACGTGCCCTATGTCGGTGACGACGTAACGCTGCATATTGCCGGCGCCTTCGAGAAGCAGAACTGAGATCATGAAAACAGTCCCGATGCTGATTGAGCGAACATCGCAATATGGAGTGGTGGCGATCGTCCTACACTGGCTGATCGCAGCCGGGATTCTGCTCCTGATCGGCATGGGGCTGACCATGGATCATGCTTCCCTTGATCCGATGCGCATGTTTCAGTTGTATCAGTTACATAAATCCATTGGAATTTTGGTCCTGCTACTGGTCTGTTTGCGAGTAGGATGGCGACTGACCCATGCGTCGCCCGCGCTTCCGGCGGATATGCCTGTCGCGGAACGTCGAGCCGCCCATCTGGCTCATCTGGCCCTTTATGGATTGCAGATCGTCCTCCCGCTCAGCGGGTGGGCCATGGTTTCTGCGTCTGTTCTCGGCATTCCAACAGTGCTGTTCGGCATGGTGCCATGGCCGGATCTTCCAGTTCTCGCAACACTTCAGAACAAGGCTCCTGTCGAAGCTGCCCTGAAGGGGTTTCACCATTGGGCCGCATGGACACTAGCCGTTCTGCTTGTCCTGCATGTCGCTGCCGTTTTGCGACATGCCTTTATTCTAAAGGATTCAGTGCCTGGGCGTATGCTGCCCTGGCGGGCTGGATCGTCCCAACGCAAACAGCCATAGGATTTTCACAATGCCATCCATTAAACTAATCACCACCCTGGCACTTGCAGCGGGCCTTTCCCAGCCCGTGTCTGCCATGGCGATAGACTGGACGCTTGATCCGGCCCATAGCACGCTGGCCTTTTCGGGCAAGCAGACCGGAACACCGTTCAGCGGTCACTTCGGAACATTCAACGGTACTATTTCCTTTGATCCGACGCACCCAGAAGCTGGGCATGCCCATGTGACGCTCGCTATGGCAAGTGCCGTCACGGGCGATCAGCAACGGGATGGTGCTTTACCGGGAAAAGACTGGTTCAATGTTGCCGGTTTTCCCTCCGCGGTGTTTGACGCACAGAGTTTTCGTGCCATGGGAGGAAATGCCTATGAAGCCGTCGGTACCCTGGCGATACGTGGCATCAGCAAACCAGTCACTTTACCTTTCACGCTCGACATTAATAGCACCACAGCGCATGCGAAAGGGCATCTTGACCTCGTACGCTCCGACTTCGGAGTCGGACAGGGACCATGGGCGAGCGGGCAGTGGGTCTCACTGAACGTGGGCGTCGACATGGATATCACAGCGCAACGGAAGCCCTGAGCAATGGGAGAGCTTCCTACCTCTTCGCCCGGGTTTGCCGTAGAGCACGTCGTCCTGACAGTGAACAATCTGGAAAAGGTCACAACCTTTTATCAGGCAGTGATCGGCCTTGATCGAACTCCGACAGGACAGACATGCGCGGCAACGCTCCTCTCGGGAAGCAGCGCTATTCCACACGGCTTTCCTATTACCGTCCCGCTCCGCCCTGGCCTGTTGGATTGACCACGCAATGGAGCGGAAATTGCCGCTGGTCGGGGCATCGGGCCATGATGTAAGCGAGGCCGTCTACCTGTCCGATCCGGAAGGGAACGGCGTCGAAATCTATGCCGACCGCCCTCCGTCCAGCTGGTACTGGCGGGACGGCACGATACGCGTGAGCACAAAACCTCTCGATATTCCCGCCCGGCTCGAACGGAGCCGCAGAGCACGCTGGGATGGCGCGCCCACCGGCACACAGATCGGACATGTTCATCTTCAGGTCGGCACCATTGAGGTCGCGGAAGAGTTTTATGCTCGCAAACTCGGTCTGGATGTCACCTGGAGGGATCGAAGAACCCTTGATTGATGTGCTTGGCCCGTAATTTCTGGCTTTTGGCGATTTGATAGACGGTT
>NZ_JOPH01000087.1:0-683 GCF_002153615.1 Gluconobacter sp. DsW_058 | reverse complement strand
CATTGATTTGATTGTGGAAATCTGATTCAGGCTCTGTGAGGAGACTGAAGATGAGCGATCTGTTTTGGCTGACGGACGAACAAATGGAGCGTCTGCGGCCGTTCTTTCCCAAGAGCTACGGCAGACCCCGTGTTGATGACTGTCGTGTGTTGAGTGGCATCATTTTCGTGAACCGTAATGGGATGCGCTGGCGTGATGCGCCCCGGGAATACGGCCCCCACAAGACGCTCTACAACCGTTGGAAGCGTTGGAGCGACATGGGCGTTTTCATGCGAATAATGGATGGCCTGTCTGCTGCGAAAGCCGAGCCTCAGACGATTATGATTGATGCGACGTCTCTCAAGGCGCACCGCACGGCTTCGAGCCTGCGGCTAAAAAGGGGATCCAGGCCGTTTGATCGGTCGCACCAAAGGCGGTATGAAGACCAAGTTCCATGCGGTCACTGATCAGAACGGACGACCGCTGAGCTTTTTCATGACGGCGGGACAGATCAGCGATTATACTGGTGCTGCTGCCTTGTTGGACAGTCTTCCTATGGCACAGTGGATGCTGGCAGACCGAGGTTATGACGCCGACTGGTTCAGAGACGCCCTGGAAGAGAAAGGGATAAAGCCCTGCATTCCAGGACGGAAATCTCACGGAAAACCAGTCAAATACGACAAGCGAAAATACAAACGCCGCAA
>NZ_JOPH01000008.1:0-393 GCF_002153615.1 Gluconobacter sp. DsW_058 | reverse complement strand
AAAGAAGGATCGGGGCGGCCCTGACGGGTTCGTTCACCCTATTCCGCTAGGCTCCTGCGTCGCCAAGCTCCACCGAGCCACAGGGTCCAGCCGCCCTTGATCGGGCGTCTGGCCCCTGCGTCTCGGCCCTTCCGGGTAACGGTTCACCCGCATTCTTTTCCGATGACGGACGGTCCTGGTGTGGGTGATCGGTTCGTGAGACGGCTCCTCAACCTCCCCGGCCAGTCCTGCGGACCGTCCGGGGAGGCACGTTCCACGACGGCGGCCTCGCATCCAGCGTTCAGTCTGACAGTCGCCGTGCCAGTCCGTAAAGCCACTGCGCGACCCTCGGCTTCAGGTGTCAGGCCCGCGTCTGCTGCAGGGCCGCACGCGACCCCGCATCAGCCGCAGGCC
>NZ_JOPH01000086.1:0-1421 GCF_002153615.1 Gluconobacter sp. DsW_058 | reverse complement strand
TAGCACTACAGTTGCGTTTTTATTTTAATGCGTGAGAGATATACTGCTGCCTGATAGGCTCGTCGAAACACGGACCAACGGAGGATATGCGGGATAGGGATCTGAGCCTGGGTGATTTTCACGGGGAGGCGTCGGATTTCCTGGATCGACCACCGGATGAGCTTTTGCGCGTTGGCCGTGGGCTTTTTTTGAGCGTGAGGACGTTCGCCTGGGAGCGCACGGCAGCCATCATTGCGTGGGCGAGCATGACCAGAGAGACGTGGCGGTGCCAGCCGTGCCAGGAACGGGTCTCGTTGTGGTCAAGGCCAAATTCGTTCTTGGCGGTCTCAAAGCCTTCCTCGATCCGCCAGCGCGCGCCTTCAACGCGGGCCAGCGTTTCAAGCGGTGTCCCCTGTGGGCACCAGGTTGTGAAATAGCGCAGATCGCCATCAGCGGGATTGCGGCGGACCAGCAGGCCTCGGGTCCATGTTCCGGTCAGGGTGTTAGAATATTCCGGCGCGTGGAGATCGGCCATCGGGCAATACAACCAGTCTCATACCATCGCTTCGCCCTTGGTACCGTGCCCGGCCGAATATCGGACCCAGGCTTCGTCAGGCAGGGTCTTGATAATCTCGCGGGCCTCGCCGACCCACATCACGTCAGGTCGCCAGGAGTGAAACCAGTGATTGGCATTCACGCCCAACACGAAACCTTTGCCCGCGCGGCGCAGAGCCATTTCCAAATCACCAACACCATATACGCTGTCGCCCGCGACCCAGGCGAACGGTATGTCGGCATCCAGCGCACGTCCGATCATCGCAATCGCCAGCGCCGGTTTGGTGGCAAAGCGGATATCGTCAGGAACATGTGCCGCTGCCAGGCGCTCAGGTTTGTCTGTCCAGCTTTTCGGCAGATACAGCGCCCGATCGAGAAAGGCATGCCCTTTGGATGAAACATAGGTCGTGAACACGCCAATCTGGCAGTTTGTGATTTTACCCGCTGAGCCGGTGTATTGCCGGCTCACGCCGCAGGAGGCCGTACCCTTCTTGAGAAAACCGGTCTCGTCGACCACTAGAACGGCATCGGGATCGCCGAAATGATCCACCACATGATCTCGCACGACATCGCGCAACGCATTGGCATCCCAGCGCGTCCGGCCTAGCAACGCCTGCTGCCGCCACGGCCCTGGGTCACCCGCTGCTTCCGCCCGCATCCAGCCGGTCTTCCGCGGTTCGTTACTCAGAAGCGTTTCCAGAAAACGCCCTGCCGCCGCAGCAATCCGCTCCTGCCCAAAGACCGGGCGCATCCGCGCCTTGGTATCTCGCAATGCCTCCCGCGTAAGCGTCAAAACATCCTCGACAGACGCCGTGCTATTCATCTCGTTCTGAATCATGGCTATCCATAGATTCAGAACCCTCAGAAAAACGCAACTGTAGTGCTAA
>NZ_JOPH01000085.1:0-713 GCF_002153615.1 Gluconobacter sp. DsW_058 | reverse complement strand
TCGAAGAACTATTGGTTGATGTACCTTGGTTTTGATTTTGGGCTTTTGGCGTGCTGATTGACGCTATCTGGGGTAGCATTCGATCTGCGTTTTGAGCAGATCGAGTGTTGTCCCCTGCTGAATGACTACGCGCTCGCGTTCAATCTTTCGAGGAAGAGGAAGCGGCGCATGTTGTAGACGATATTGGCCAGGCCGATCCTCATGGTGGCTCGGGTGATACCGACAGTCCGGACAAACAGCCCCGTCTGTGACTTCTGATCGGCAAAGACATGCTCGACACGCGAGCGGATGACCGACTTTCCAGCATTTGATTTCTGGATATGCCGGGGCATCGGCTTGAGATGCGGCTTTTTGCGATGAACCTTGGAAACAAATCCCTGCTTTTCCATGAAGTCTTCGTTGGCTTTTGAGCGATAGGCCGTGTCAGCCCAGACACTTGAGGCCGTATTGGTTTTATCCAGCAGCCCCTCTCTCAATCTCGCGCCATCACTGGCGGCGGCATGCGTTGTTTTCCATTTCCGGATGAACCGGTATTTCCGATCGATGGAAACATGCGATTTATAGCCAAAGAACGGGATGGCGAGATCACTGGATGGCATGGTTCCATCATCCTGCCGCTTCGCTTTGGTGAACTTTAGCGTCCAGCGCGCATGACGATCCTTGTGCGACAGCTTTGACGGCTTGTCCTGCCAGTCTTCTGGAATACGTCCTGC
>NZ_JOPH01000084.1:0-1888 GCF_002153615.1 Gluconobacter sp. DsW_058 | reverse complement strand
CGAAGCTGGTCAGCGTTGATGAACTTGTTGCGGAATGCGACTTCAGCAGGTGAGCCAACCAGCATACCCTGACGGGACTGAATGGTCTGAACGAAGGTTCCAGCCTGCATCAGGCTGTCCGGCATGCCGGCGTCAAGCCAGGCACAGCCGCGCCCAAGGCGATCGACCTGCAACGTTCCCTCTTCAAGATACATCCGGTTAAGGTCAGTGATTTCCAGTTCCCCACGAGGGCTTGGCTTTACCTTTTTGGCAAAATCCACCACGCGGTGATCATAGAAATACAGACCTGTGATGGCCCAGTGAGATTCTGGCTCGGACGGCTTTTCCTCAACCTTCAGGGCCCGACCGCTTTCATCAAACGACACCACACCATAACGCTCTGGATCGCGGACCTGATAGGCGAACACGGTTGCCCCTTCCGGACGGTTCGATGCCGCACGGAGCAGAACGCCAAGATGTTCGGAGAAAATTAGGTTGTCGCCAAGGGCGAGTGCGCAAGGCGCTCCCTGGATCCAGTCTTCCGCGATCAGGAATGCCTGGGCCAGACCGTCTGGGGAAGGCTGGATGCGGTATTCAAAGTTGACGCCGAACTGTGAACCATCGCCCAGAAGGCGCTGAAACTGTGGCATGTCATGCGGGGTCGTGATGATCATGATATCCCGGATTCCCGCCAGCATCAGCGTGGAAAGAGGATAATAGATCATCGGCTTGTCATAGACCGGCAGGAGCTGCTTTGAGGAAGCAAGAGTCATGGGATACAGGCGTGTGCCTGAACCACCAGCCAGAATGATACCCTTCATGGGCTTCGTCTCGATCGTGCTCATGAGCGTGTTCCCAGTCGCTGTCCCGTGTAACGCTTGGAGCGGATTCCTTCCCACCAGTCACGGTTGTCGAGATACCACTGAACCGTTTTGCGGATGCCGGTTTCGAAGTCGTTCTTGGCTTTCCAGTCCAGCTCTTTCTCGGCGTGGGACGGATCAATTTCATAACGGAAGTCATGGCCGGGGCGATCTGTCACATAGCGGATCAGACGTTCACGCGGGCCTTCCGGGTCAGGAAGAAGTTCGTCCAGAACCGCGCAGATTTTCTTGACGACTTCCAGGTTCGTCCGGGGCTGACGTGCACCAATGGCGTAAGTCTCTCCCGGCTCGCCGATTTCGACAGCGCGGACAAGGGCTTCAGCGTGGTCTTCAACAAACAGCCAGTCACGGATGTTTTCACCTTTGCCGTAAACCGGCAATTCGCGACCTTCAATGGCGTTGATGGTCACGAGCGGAATGAGCTTTTCCGGGAAGTGCCAGATGCCATAGTTGTTGGTTGTGTTGGTGACGAAAGTTGGCAGGCCATAGGTGTGATACCAGGCACGAACCAGATGATCGGAAGAGGCTTTTGAAGCGGAGTAAGGGCTGCGAGGGTCGTAAGGGGTTGTTTCAGTAAATGGCGGATCGTTTGGCTCAAGGTGGCCAAACACTTCATCCGTTGAAATATGGTGGAAACGGAAAGCCGCTTTCTCATCATTCTCAAGGCTGCTCCAGTATTTCCGGGCAGCTTCAAGAAGAGAATAAGTGCCAACAATATTTGTCTGGATGAAAACGCCAGGACCATCAATCGAACGGTCTACATGGCTTTCAGCCGCCAGATGCATGACGGCATCCGGACGATATTCCTCAAAGAGGCGCTGCATTTCAACGCCGTTTACGATGTTCGCCCGTGCGTGGGAATAACGCGGATCAGAAGCGACTTCGGCTACGGTATCTTCAGAAGCTGCATACGTCATGCAGTCTACATTCAGCACGCTGTGTTCGGTATTTCTGATAATATGACGCACCACGGCTGAACCTATGAAGCCGCAACCGCCTGTCAACAATATCCGCATTTCAACCTCTTA
>NZ_JOPH01000083.1:2500-5442 GCF_002153615.1 Gluconobacter sp. DsW_058 | reverse complement strand
GTGGTTGCGGGGGTAGGATTTGAACCTACGGCCTTCAGGTTATGAGCCTGACGAGCTACCGGGCTGCTCCACCCCGCGGTGGTATTGGTGATGTTGGTGTTGTGGGAGTGGTGAGTGGGCTAGGGGACCTGGCGGCGACCGACTTTTCCGCACCTTGAGGTGCAGTATCATAGGCGCTGAGGGATTTCACGGCCGAGTTCGGGAAGGGATCGGGTGTAGGGCCCTCGCAATGGCCACCAGGTCTTCTAGCCCACCCAGTCTTTTTGAGAGTGGGTGGAGGTTGGTGTTTTATGAGTGTGGCTGATTTCTGTGCATGTGTTTGATGTGAGAAGTATGAGCGATTAGGACCGGTTAGCTGCATGCATTACTGCACTTTCACACCCGGCCTATCAACGTGATGGTCTATCACGGCTCTATGAGACCTCGTTTTGAGGTGGGTTTCCCGCTTAGATGCTTTCAGCGGTTATCCCGTCCACACTTAGCTACCCGGCTGTGCCACTGGCGTGACAACCGGTGCACCAGAGGTATGTTCATCCCGGTCCTCTCGTACTAGGGACAAATCCTCTCAAGTCTCTTACACCCACGGCAGATAGGGACCGAACTGTCTCACGACGTTCTAAACCCAGCTCACGTACCACTTTAATCGGCGAACAGCCGAACCCTTGGGACCTGCTCCAGCCCCAGGATGTGATGAGCCGACATCGAGGTGCCAAACCTCCCCGTCGATGTGGACTCTTGGGGGAGATCAGCCTGTTATCCCTAGAGTACCTTTTATCCGTTGAGCGATGGCCCGTCCACGTGGGACCACCGGATCACTATGGCCGACTTTCGTCTCTGCTCGAACTGTCATTCTCGCAGTCAGGCGGGCTTATGCCATTGCACTCGACAGCCGGTTTCCGACCGGCCTGAGCCCACCATCGCGCGCCTCCGTTACACTTTGGGAGGCGACCGCCCCAGTCAAACTGCCCACCATGCAGGGTCCCGGACCAGGCTTACTGGTCTCGGTTAGACATCAGAAAAATTCAGGGTCGTATTTCAAGGGTGGCTCCACCGGTGCTGGCGCCCCGGCTTCAAAGCCTCCGACCTATCCTACACAGGATTTTCCTGATGCCACTGCAAAGCTGCAGTAAAGGTTCATAGGGTCTTTCCGTCTGACCGCGGGTACCCCGCATCTTCACGGGGAATTCAATTTCGCTGAGTCGATGCTGGAGACAGTGGGGAAGTCGTTACGCCATTCGTGCAGGTCGGAACTTACCCGACAAGGAATTTCGCTACCTTAGGACCGTTATAGTTACGGCCGCCGTTTACCGGGGCTTCAATTCAATGCTTGCACATCTCCTCTTAACCTTCCGGCACCGGGCAGGCGTCAGGCCCTATACGTCATCTCACGATTTCGCAGAGCCCTGTGTTTTTACTAAACAGTCGCTACCCCCTGGTCTGTGCCACCCAACCATGGTTGCCCACGATTGGGTCTCGTTTATCCCGAAGTTACACGAGCAATTTGCCTAGTTCCTTCAGCATCGTTCTCTCAAGCGCCTTGGTATTCTCTACCAGTCCACCTGTGTCGGTTTCGGGTACGGTCTATACGCCAGAGCTATTTCCTGGAATGGTCGAAAAGCCTGTTCAATCCGATAAGGACAGACAACATTTCTCATTCGTCACTTCTGGCAGGCCTAGGAATATTCACCTAGTTCCCATCGACTACGGCTCTCGCCCTCGCCTTAGGGGCCGGCTCACCCTGCGTGGATTAACCTTGCGCAGGAACCCTTGGACTTTCGGCGACAGTGTTTCTCGCACTGTTTGTCGCTACTCATGTCAGCATTCGCACTTCCGATATCTCCAGAGGGGGTCACCCCGCCTCCTTCGCAGACTTACGGAACGCTCCGCTACCGCGCATTCATAAGAATGCACCCACAGCTTCGGCACGTGGCTTGAGCCCCGTTACATTTTCGGCGCAGGGTTTCTAATAGACCAGTGAGCTATTACGCTTTCTTTAAAGGATGGCTGCTTCTAAGCCAACCTCCTGGTTGTTTTGGAATCCCCACATCCTTTCCCACTTAGCCACGATTTAGGGGCCTTAGCTGGTGGTCTGGGCTGTTTCCCTCTCGACAATGGACCTTAGCACCCACTGTCTGTCTGCCGGGCTATACTCCTGGGTATTCGGAGTTTGGTTAGGTTTGGTAAGGCTTTGGGCCCCCCTAGCCCATCCAGTGCTCTACCCCCCAGGGTAAACACCCGACGATCTACCTCAATAGATTTCGCGGAGAACCAGCTATCTCCGAGTTTGATTGGCCTTTCACCCCTAGCCACAGCTCATCCCCGACTTTTTCAACAGGCGTGGGTTCGGCCCTCCAGTGCGTGTTACCGCACCTTCAGCCTGGCCATGGCTAGATCACTCGGTTTCGGGTCTTCTGCCAGCAACTCATTCGCCCTATTCAGACTCGCTTTCGCTACGCCTACACCTAACGGCTTAAGCTCGCTGCAAACAGAAACTCGCTGACCCATTATACAAAAGGTACGCCGTCACCCCATAAGAGGCTCCGACTGCTTGTAGGCGTCCGGTTTCAGGTCTCTTTCACTCCCCTTATCGGGGTGCTTTTCACCTTTCCCTCACGGTACTTGTTCACTATCGGTCACTAAGGAGTATTTAGGCTTGGAGGGTGGTCCCCCCATGTTCAGACAGGGTTTCACGTGCCCCGCCCTACTCGAATCCTCACCAAGACACTACGCATACGGGGCTATCACCCATTATTGCCGGACTTTCCAGACCGTTCTGCTTCTTCTTGGTAAGGCATTGGCCTGCTCCGCGTTCGCTCGCCACTACTAGCGGAATCTCTGTTGATGTCTTTTCCTCCAGGTACTGAGATGTTTCAGTTCCCCGGGTTTGCCTCATGCACCTATGTATTCAGTACATGATCCTCTTGCGAGGGGGTTGCCCCATT
>NZ_JOPH01000082.1:0-288 GCF_002153615.1 Gluconobacter sp. DsW_058 | reverse complement strand
AGCTGCTGTCGTTAAATCCTGAAAGACAGTTCGCGTATCGGCATCTTCACCAAGGATATCGAGAAACCAACCTCCAGCGACACTCATGTAGGTCTCAATCACCTCGTGATACAGCGCCTCTTTGCTTCCGAAAGCATTGTAAAAGCTGGAAGCACTGATCTTCATGACCGAAATCAGATCATCGAAGCTTGTCCCCTCATAGCCGCGATCCCAAAACAAGCGCATGGCGGCACACAAGGCTTCCTTGCGATCGAAAGATTGAGGGCGCCCGCGCCCTCGCCGCCCACT
>NZ_JOPH01000081.1:0-321 GCF_002153615.1 Gluconobacter sp. DsW_058 | reverse complement strand
CTTGGTTTCTTTGATGTTGAAGAGCGGCTTGCTCGGTTGAGCGGGCTTGGCGATCAGCTCGAAGCATTTTCCAGGACTGTGGATTTTGAGGTGTTCCGCCCGGAACTGGAGAAGGCTCTGGCCTATTCAGACGGGAGTAAAGGCGGAAGACCGCCATTTGATCCGGTGTTGATGTTCAAGATCCTGGTCATCCAGACCCTGAACAATTTGTCCGATGAACGGACGGAGTATCTGATCAACGACCGCATGTCGTTCATGCGCTTCCTTGGCCTGGGGCTTTCAGATCGTGTTCCTGATGCCAAAACAATCTGGCTGTTCCGT
>NZ_JOPH01000080.1:0-264 GCF_002153615.1 Gluconobacter sp. DsW_058 | reverse complement strand
ACAGCCTCAACGGTTTGGGCGAAGCCATTCAGGCTCCCGTCAATGCTTAGCATTGATGGGATAATGGCGGAGGGAGACACGGTGTACCGCTCCAAAGCCAACGAAGACTTCATGGAAAAGCAGGGTTTTGTCTCAAAGGTTCACAGAAAAAAGCCGCATCTCAAACCTATGCTCCGCCATATCCAGAAATCGAATGCAGGAAAGTCTGTGATCCGATCTCGTGTCGAGCATGTCTTTGCCGATCAGAAATCACAGACGGGACTA
>NZ_JOPH01000079.1:0-1050 GCF_002153615.1 Gluconobacter sp. DsW_058 | reverse complement strand
TGGAGGGATCGAAGAACTGTCGATTGATGCGTCCTTGTTCTGATTTTGGGCTTTTGGCGTACTGATTGATGGTTGCCTTGGGGCTTTCCATCTGTGTTTTGAGCAGATCGGGGACTACCCCGCGTTGGATTACTACGCGCTCGCGTTCATTCTCTCCAGGAAGAGGAAGCGGCGCATATTATAGACGATATTGGCCAGCCCGATCCTCATACTGGCTCGAGTGATGCCGACGGTCCGAATGAATAGTCCCGTCTGTGACTTCTGATCGGCAAAGACATGCTCGACGCGAGATCGGATCACCGATTTTCCCGCGTTGGACCGCTGGATATGGCTGGGCATGGGCTTGAGATGCGGCTTTTTCCTGTGAATTTTCGAGACGAAACCCTCTTTGTCCATGAAGGCCTCGTTGGCTTTCGAGCGATAGGCCGTGTCGGCCCAAACGCTTGAGGCCGTATTGGTTTTATCCAGTAGGCCTTCACGCAGTCTGGCCCCATCACTGGCGGCGGCATGCGTCGTCTTCCCTTTCCGGATGAACCGGAACTTCCGGTCGATAGAAATATGGGATTTGTAGCCAAAGAACGGGATGGCGAGATCCATTGCGGGCATACTCCCGTCATCCTGGCGCTTTGCTTTTGTGAATTTCAGCGTCCAGCGCGCATGGCGATCCTTGTGGGACAGCTTTGCGGGTTTGTTTTGCCAGTCTTCAGGAATACGTCCTTCCCGAAGATCGACTTTCTCTGCATTGGTGTTCCGCTGCTTTGGAGCAGCCACCAGTGTGGCATCCAGGATCTGGCCGGACATTGGCAGATAGCCTGCGCTCCTCAAGGTTATATCAAAGCGATTGAACAGACCATCGATTGCCCCTGCCTGGGTCAGGCGTTCACGGAACAGCCTGACCGTTTTGGCATCCGGCACCCGATCCGATAGCCCCAGACCAAGGAAGCGCATGAAGGAGAGGCGGTCGTTGATCAGATACTCCGTCCGCTCATCAGACAAATTGTTCAGCGTCTGGATGACCAGGATTTTGAACATCAACACCGGATCAAACGG
>NZ_JOPH01000078.1:0-269 GCF_002153615.1 Gluconobacter sp. DsW_058 | reverse complement strand
CAGGGGTAGAGCACAACCTTGCCAAGGTTGGGGTCGTGGGTTCGAATCCCATCACCCGCTCCAGTTTGAAAAAGACGCCTTAGGGCGTCTTTTTTCGTTTCTGGCTCATAAATATTTCCTGATCAGGAAAATGCTTTTCCACTCGTCTTTCCTCTTGCGGATATTGCAAGTTTCCGCCATAAGCCGCCTCACGGAATGCGGGTGTAGCTCAGGGGTAGAGCACAACCTTGCCAAGGTTGGGGTCGTGGGTTCGAATCCCATCACCCGCT
>NZ_JOPH01000007.1:0-7399 GCF_002153615.1 Gluconobacter sp. DsW_058 | reverse complement strand
TGCTTGCTGTCCTACAGATACAAAGTGAATCAGATCTCAGGCAGACCGTATAGGCCTTTTGTCAACGTGACCTAAACACCTAGGGAGGCGAGAAAATCTTGATTCTCAGCTGTCAATTAATGGTGGGTGTCTGAAAGAGATAAATCCTGATCGAACAGGTCCAGTTCATAAAAATATGGATCTTATTGAGATTTGTTTGTGTATTGTAATTTCGCGATATGAAAAAAAGTCCAGCACCTCAGCCTGTCAATCTTCTGGATGTCGCACGAGCTGCTGGCGTTTCTAGGGCGACGGCATCACTCGTGGTGCGAGGTAGCCCGCTTATTGCCCCCCCAACGCGTGAACGCGTTTTGGAAGCAATGAAACAACTCGGTTATATCTACAATCGTGGTGCAGCCAATCTGCGTCAGAGCCGAACTCATACGATTGGTCTGGTTCTTTCCAACATTGCTAACCCCTTCTTCAGTGAACTGACAGCGGGGGTCGATGACGTTAACGATGCCAATGATGTTGTCTGCTTCATTGCGAACAGTGTTGAGTCGCCCGAACGCCAGGCGCGTCAGATCCAGCGACTGAGAGAGCATAACGTTGATGGCGTGATTATCTGCCCTGCGATAGGGAGTGACGACACGTTGTTGGAAGATCTCCAACGTCTAAGCCTGCCGTATGTTCAGGTTCTGCGCCATGTCCCTTACGGATCAGGCGACTATGTTGCGGCTGACTACGCTTCAGGTATCGAAAAAGCCGTAAGACATCTCGTCGAAACCGGTCGGCAGAAAATCATGTTCGTGGGAGGAATGTCCGTCCATTCCGCTGCCGTGGCCCGACTGGATGGCTTCCATAGAGCTATGGCGCTTCATCAATTGCCTGACGATATGGTGGTCGCCGGCAAATGGGGTAACACTTATGATGAAGTTGAACTCGACCGGCTTCTTCCAGGATCCAATCCGCCAGATTCCGCGATCTGTTATAATGATATTATGGCTCTAGCGCTCATGAGTCACCTTCAACGCCGCGGCTATACGCTTGGCGATGATTTTGCCGTTATAGGGATGGATGATTTACCGCAGGCTGCGGCAGCCTATCCTCCTTTAACGACGATTGCGACGAACCCGCGCATGATTGGGCAGGCTGCGGCTACCCTGCTGCAAAAGCGGCTGGAAGCACCAGACCGACCTACAGAACGGATCATTCTTCCCGCAAATTTGGTTATACGGGCCAGCTCTGAAACCCGCACCTCATAATACCCCTCGGATAGGCTAGCGCTTTCCCTTCCCTGACATGATTATCACGTGTTTCGTGATATACTGCCAATAAATCACATATCTTTTATATTTCTATCACTAAACTTGCGTGACTTTCTCTCGGAAATAACGTTGAGATATGCAACTGCGATCTTTTAGATCGATCTAATTTTTGCCTTTAACTCGCCTCTGTGGTCGCAGGGTCAAAGGAGGAAGAATGAAAACGCCTATCGGTTGGGCTCTGATCGGGGCCAGTAATGTCGCCCGAGAGTGGATGATCGATGCAATCCGTTCACAGCCGGATGCGACACTCCGGACTGTTTTCAGTCGGGACGCACAGCGCGGGCAAGAATTTGCCACAGCTCATGATATTCCCGACAGTACGTCGGAGCTTGAAGACATTCTTCGAGACCCTTCCGTACACGTTGTTTATGTCAGCAGCCGCAATGAGCTTCATAAAGATCAGGTTCTGGCGGCAGCCCGAGCAGGCAAACATGTTCTCTGCGAGAAGCCACTGGCCCTCTCCCTGACAGACGCAGAGGAAATGGTCCGGGTTTGCCATGAATCCGGTGTCATTCTGGGCACGAACCATCATCTGAGATGCTCGGCCGTCCATATTGCGCTCCGACATCACCTGAAGACCAACGCTATCGGCGAACTGAATACCGTCCGCGTCTTCCATGCCAATTTTCTGGCAAAAGCGGTTGAAGGCTGGCGACTGAATGACGCAGGCGGTGGCCTTATTCTGGATAGTACAATCCATGACATCGATACCCTGCGCTTCCTGTTAGGAGCAGACCCAATTGATGTGTTTGCCATGACGCAAAGCGGTCGCCGGAGTGTAGCAGGGATTGAAGACGGTCTGATGGCTGTTATGCGCTTTCCCGGAGATGTTCTCGTACAGATCCACGGATCATATGCCGTGCCTTATGCGCCCGGAGGGGTCGAACTCTATGGTGAAAACGCGGCGTTGATCGCTCGGGATTGCATGAGCCAGAAGCCGACCGGCAGTCTGTCCTTGCGAGATGGTGACGGAGAGCATCCCATCGCCATCGAACATCATAATCTTTACCGCTACAGTGTCCGACGCTTCTGTGACAGCATTGCCGGGCATGGTTCTCCGGCAGCAACCGGCGAAGACGGTGTGGCTTCACTCAAGATCGCTCTGGCCCTGAAAGAATCAGTCCAGTCTGGTCATCAGGTCAAGGTGCCGCAGTCATGATTGCAACAACAATGACAAGCTATCCCTCCCTCGATCAGGAACACGCCACGGTTTCGAACGACGTGCTCTCTGAGCGCCCTGAAATGACCACAGAAGAACTTCGCCGCGCGGCCTGGACATGCTCGGTTGGCAGCGCGATGGAGTACTACGACTTCGCACTCTACAGCCTCGCGTCGGCTCTCGTGTTTGGTCCGCTTTTCTTCCCCAGCACCATCCCGGGCATGGGCCTGATCGCGAGCTTTGCGACCTATTTTATAGGCTTTGCAGTACGACCTATCGGCGGAATTTTCTTCGGCCGCCTCGGTGACCGGCATGGCCGTAAAAAAGTCCTGCTGATGACGGTCACCCTTATGGGTCTGGCCAGCTCCGCCATAGGGCTTATTCCGTCCTACTCTACCATCGGTATCGCCGCCCCTCTCCTGCTTGTTTTCATGCGCATGCTGCAAGGCTTCGGTGCGGGCGCAGAACAGGCCGGTGCGGCGGTCATGATGACGGAATCCGCCCCGCGTGAACGTCGGGGATACTTTGCTGCACTCCCGTTTCTGGGCATCCAGATGGGAACAGTAGCGGCGGGCCTGATCTATTTCGGGATGATGACAGGCGTTGCGAACATTGCCGACACCTGGCTCTGGCGCGTGCCCTTCCTCGGGAGTGCCGTCCTCCTTGTCATTGCACTGTATATGCGGCTGCGCCTCAAGGAATCCCCTGCTTTTGCCAAGCTGCGTGAGGAAGAAGAGCATGAAGAAGTCATGCCCCTGCGCCAGACACTGACCGGCTCATGGCGGCCGATCACTGCGGGTCTGGGGCTTCGGATGGCGGAAAACGGCGGCTCTTCCATCTATCAGGTGCTGTCTATCAGCTATCTGGTTCATACGGTTGGCATGAGCAGCAAATGGGGCACGCTGGCCTTGATCGGAGCGGCACTGGTGGGTGCAATCACCATTCCCGGCGCAGGATGGCTCAGTGACAAATATGGCCGGGTAAAGGTTTACCGTGGATTTGCCATTCTTCAGGCCGTAAGCGCCATTCCCGTCTGGTACGTCTTTAGCCAGGGAAATCCAGTGCTCTCCATGATCGCGCTTTCCTTCGCTCTTGGTATTGCGACCTGGGGAATGTTCGGAACGCAGGGCGCCTTTCTTCCCGAGATGTTCGGGGTTCGCCATCGCTACACAGCAGTATCCTTCACTCGTGAATTCTCTTCCGTGATTGCCGGAGGCGTCTCCCCCATGGTGGGTCAATTTCTCATCACCATGTTTGCACGGTTCAATATTGGCGGTGTCAGCAGCGGTAAGTTTGCCTGGATTCCACTGGCAACTTACGTGGTCTTCCTTGCCTGTCTGGCCATCACAGCCACGTTCTTCATTCCTGAACCCAGAGGCCGTGATCTCATGTCACAGAATGATGTCTTCTAAGGGCCTCCCCTAAAACACACGTCACTTTCTTCAGCTCATTCCAAATGCGTCCGCGCTTCGGACGCATGACGGCCTCTCTATGCTCGAGGTTTATCATGAACGATACAGTGTCTCTTTCTCCAAATGCCACACTGACTCAGTGTGCAGAGATCTTTCTTGCTGCCAGGAAAAGCAAATCCTGCCTGGATAGCCTTCCCGATACCATCGAGATACATGACGCCAAAGAAGCGTATTCTGTTCAGGATCAGGTCGCGCAAGCTCTGACGGCTTCCCTTGGCCCCGTCAAAGGTTGGAAAGTCGGAGCTCCGACGCCAGAAAGCGAGCCATTTTGCGCCCCCCTGCATCAGGCGACCCTGTTTTCCGGAGATACCAAACTCCCGGAAGGTCTTTGCCGCCTTTACGGTGTTGAGGCGGAGATTGTTTATATTTTCCGGAAAGACCTCCCCTATCGGGAAAAGCCCTGGACGCAGGCCGAAGTTTGCGATGCCATCGGGAGCGCTCATGCCGCTATCGAAATATTTGACACCCGCTTCTGCAAGGCAGGCTCCCAGGACGGACTGGTGCATCTGGCTGATCAGGGTAACCACGGCGCCCTGATTTACGGACCCGGAATTTCAACGTGGCAGCAGCTCACACCTGTAACCGAACAGGTCAAGCTTGTCCTTGATGACCAGATTGCCATTGAACATGCCGGAGGGAACTCCGCTGGAGATCCAATCCGTCTTCTTGTCTGGCTGGCCAATCATGCTGCGAAGCGCGGTCTTCCCCTGGAAGCAGGAACCGTCGTCACCACCGGATCCATGACCGGCACGAAATTCGTCCCTGCAGGTACGACCGCAAAAGTCGAAATCGGATCTCTGGACCCCGTCTCCGTCGTTCTTCCATAAAACAGGCTGTGTAAGGTTCTCTGATCATGAAACCGGAAATTCTTCTTATCGAGCCCATGATGCCTGAAGTCGAGCAGGTACTGGACGCCGCGTATGTTGTGCACCGTTATAATGAAACGCTGGTATTGACGGACATCGCACCGTGCATTCGGGGTATCGTCACCGGCGGCGGAAGCGGTGTCCCCTCCCACATCATGACAGCCCTTCCTAACCTGGAGATCATTTCCATCAATGGAATTGGGACTGATGCCGTCGATCTCGTTCAGGCCAGCCACCGTGGTATCAGCGTTACGACAACGCAAAACGTCCTGACAGATGACGTGGCAGATCTCGCCATGGCTTTCATCCTCGCGGCAACGCGCGACCTGATTCCGGGAGACAGTTTTGTCCGCAATGGTCAGTGGGGCACCGGCTTCCTCCCCTTGGCTCACAAGGTCACCGGCAAGAAACTCGGAATTTTTGGGATGGGAAAAGTCGGACAGGCCATCAGCCGACGGGCGCATGGCTTTGACATGCCCGTTTCCTATTTCAGCCGTACCAATCTTGAACTTCCTGATATCCCGTTCATTCCCAGCCTGACAGCACTGGCAAAGCAGAGCGATATCCTTGTCGTCGCTGCATCGGGCGGCCCTCAGTCCCGGCATCTTGTAAACCGGGACGTCATGGAAGCACTGGGGCCGGACGGGCTGCTGGTCAATATTTCCCGCGGAAGCGTGGTGGATGAACAAACCATGGTAAGCCTGTTGCAAGATGGCAAACTCGGCAAAGCCGCGCTTGATGTTTTCGAGAACGAACCCAGTGTTCCCGCTGCCCTTTACCGCATGAGCAATGTGGTTCTTCAGCCACATCGTGCCAGCGCAACCGTAGAAACACGCCGACAGATGGGTCAGTTGGTCACGGCCAACCTTGCGGCACATTTCTGCGGCGCTCCGCTACTTACCCCCGTGATTTGAAACTGCTTCAGGCTGGAGCACTTCGATGCCGCGCTCTCTATGTCCCACTACAAAAATCTTTCTGGCATGCGTTTTCTCATGCGTGGTGTTTCTTTCCTCCAAAGCAGAGGCACAATACCGAGGGCCGGTCTCCGCAACGGCTCCTCTCTTTGCCCTGGATACGCCGGCCGGCTACGACAATACCCCTTTTACGCCTCCGGTAGAGAACATGCTCCTTCCCTGGGACAGGCTGATCAAAAAGCTGAACAAGAAAGGGATCGGCATTGTCGTGGACTATACCAGCGAAAGCGCCGTCGCCTTAAATGCAGGGCATGGCGGGGACGCTGGTTATGCCCATCAGATCGGGGTGGAAGTTGATCTGGACTGGGAAAAAATTATTGGCTGGAAAGGATTTATTACCCATGCGGTTTTCGTTAACCGCGCGGGCCATAACCTCGCAGCAGATCTGGGCGATCACTCTTTGAATGGGTTTCAGGAAATTTTCGGCGGTGGCGGCAATGTCGGCGTTCATCTGGTCTATGTGTATGGAACTCAGGATCTGTATAAAAAACGCATTCAGATTGCGGTTGGCAAAATGCCCGTGAATATTGATTTCGCCAATTCCCCCTTGTTCTGCACGTTCATGAACAAATCGAACTGTGGGATACCAAAATCTCTGACCCGGGGTGCAGCGGGATATGCTACCTATCCGGGATCGACCTGGGCCGCCAGAGTTCGTTACTGGCCGCTCCATGGTCTTTATATCCAAGCGGGTCTTTATGGCGTCAATCCATACCTAAATACCAACAAGTATGATCGGACTGGTTTTGAAATGGGTACAGACCTTTATACAGGCGTCTATACTCCTGTTGAAATCGGCCTCATCCCTCATTTTGGAAAAAACAATCTTGTTGGCCATTATAAATTTGGCTTCGCTTATGATTCTTCTCAATACCGGGATGTCTATTACGACAATAATGGCAATGCTGCTGCTGCCACCGGTCTCCCTTACCGCTGGACGAATGGAAAAACGCAGATATGGCTTCAGGCTGACCAGATGCTGATCCGTAATGGAAGCGGCCCGTTACACGGTCTCTACGCACTCGCCGGGTTCGCTAAAAGCGATGGGAAAAACAGCCCTTACACCTATCAGATCTATGCAGGGCTCGTAGATCGGGGACCATTTTCCACCCGTCCACAGGATACATTCGGCGTTGAGTGGTCTGAAACGATGGCAAGCCCGGAACTGGTTGCTTCGCAGTGGATACGCTATCGTCAGAGACTGCCTCTCCCCGGAAACACGACCTACCCTCAAAGCCATATCACGACCCTGGAGGTCACTTACAACATCCATGCATTCCAAGGTCTCTCCATCCAACCTGATTATCAGCGTATCTGGAGAACAAATCTTCAGAAGAACAAACCGACTGTCGATGCTGTGGGATTGAAGATACATGCTGTTCTTTAGTCTGAATATTATAATTTATTATATCCTGCAGACAGTCATTTTATAATAAATATATATTTACCAACAATCCTA
This sequence comes from Gluconobacter sp. DsW_058, assembly GCF_002153615.1. Classification (NCBI taxonomy): domain Bacteria; kingdom Pseudomonadati; phylum Pseudomonadota; class Alphaproteobacteria; order Acetobacterales; family Acetobacteraceae; genus Gluconobacter; species Gluconobacter sp. DsW_058. The sequence continues at coordinate 162 of NZ_JOPH01000007.1, read as the reverse complement.
ATTTTTTATACTAAAACACGGATGTATACATATGAATTGGTATAATATCAAGAGATATATTATATTAATTTTTAGATTATCGTAGATTTTTACTATAATTAAAAATTACTTACAATTATATTAAATTTTTTAAATAAATTATAATAAGTAATTTATTGCGCT
>NZ_JOPH01000077.1:0-356 GCF_002153615.1 Gluconobacter sp. DsW_058 | reverse complement strand
GGGGGGCTCATTCGGAGGCTTTTGGTCGATCACGCGGCGGCTTTACGAGCAAAATCCATGCCCGATGTGACACTCAGGGACGCCCTCTCGGCTTTGTCCTTACCGGAGGCCAGGTCTCGGATTACAAAGCCACAGACGCCCTGATGACGCTGCCTGTCCCGAGCCCCAAAGCCATGCTGGCCGACCGGGGCTATGACAGTGACAGTTTCCGCCCGGATCTGCTGATGCATGGGATCCTGCCGGTCATTCCATCACGCAAAGGCCGCAGCACTCCACAAAACACTGACTGGCGGCGTTACAGGGACCGTAACCGCATCGAGCGCATGTTCAACAAACTCAAGCAGATGCGCCGCATC
>NZ_JOPH01000076.1:0-3079 GCF_002153615.1 Gluconobacter sp. DsW_058 | reverse complement strand
TACTCCAATCAACGCAAGGAAAATGGAATCACAGAGCAGACCTCAATACCAGAGGGTTTTTCGAACCCTCCACCTCCTCAGAGGCATCTCCGGTTTATCCCCGAAAATCTGGCAGTTCGTTAACAGCCACAACACGCCACAGCCCATTGATACGCTCTATAATCGAAATCGACAGATTTTGAATAGTGAAGCGCAGAGCAATATCAGGGTGAATGGCCAGAGCATGTGAGAGTGCGGCCCGGATCGCGCCACCGTGGCTCACAACAACCATATCCTGACCGGCATTTGCGTTGGCAAGATCTTCCAGCCCATGGGAGACGCGTGCACAAACATCCAGCATGCTTTCTCCGCCCGGCGGAAGCTCACTGGCTGACAAAGACCAAAATGGATTGGGCGGCAGCCTCAGCAGAGAGAGAAACTGATCGTGCGGCGTTCCGTGCCACTCTCCGATAGATTGCTCAATAAATCTTGGGTCAACCGTGACGTCAGCGTGTGTAAATGCCCCTGCGCAGCGTATCTGGGCAGCAGTGTCACGTGCCCTTTGCAACGGTGAGGTATACCAGACAGCATCGGACGGCAGCCTTCGGGCCAGAGCAGCGTATCCACCCTGCTGGCTCGCCATCGCATCCCTGCAAAGCGGAACGTCCATCGCGCCATACATGGTCTTTCGCGCGCTCGCCTCTACAACGGCATGTCTGATCAGCCAGAAGCGGGTAATACCGCGTGGCAGTTCAGGCGTATCAAGAAAGTGTCCATGAGGGACGGCTTGGTCTGTCTGTGTCATGAGAGAGGCGCGTAACGGGGAACAGGATTGGCGTCCAGAAGAACGTCCCAGTTTTCCAAAATGAGCTCAAGTTTGGCAAGCACCCGCTTCGCGTCTGCGCATTCCCGCTGCAACCGCTGCTTTTCGTCCAGGCCTTCGTGCGATGGCTCTCCTGAGACCAGACGCGCGCCGCCGCACAGTCTTAAAGCCCCGGCATGGCCAGCTACCAAGGGATGAGGAACCGGAACGGGTTGGCCAAGAACGCAGAGAAGTGCTGGCTCCCCCTCCCCTATCCATGGTGAAAGATCTGCATTGAGCCACCGGTGCAACTTACGCGCATCTTCCAGTCCGAGAGGCGCATCCGGATTTTTGGGGTCTTCCACCAGAAATGACAGAATGGTCGGCACAGCGTCCCACCGACCGTCATCAATAGGCTTCCCGACGGGCAGTAACGTGCAGGTAGGACTAGCCTCTACCAGCTTAACAGCCTCGGTCATGAAATCATTGAGTCTCTGGCGGATCAGGGAATCAGGAAGCGAAAAGAGCGCATCCATTTCAGCGAGAGCTGCATGCCAGCGTAGGGCCAGACCAATATTATGACCATTATTCAACGCGTGCCTGTCAGCCTGCTCAGGCCACTCGTCCCGATTTCCATAAGACTTCAAGCCTTTGGGGAGAGAAAGCGATGGCATTTTTTCCAGGATCACATTCGGCAGCAGAAGAGCCCCACAGAACGGCGGTCCCGTAAAGAATTTGGACCCTGTGATCATAACCATCAGACCATCGCGGACCCATTCCGAAACACGCGACGGGCTGAGGCGAGCCTGACAGGCATCTACCACTACACTCAGATGCTCTCCCAACTCAGCCTGCAACTCTGCAACCGTTTCCATATCAGGTGCAGCAAGACCCGTTTTTGACTGATCCAGACGATGCAGCAAAACATGTCGGCCAGCTTTCACCTCTCGTCTGGCCAGCTCCCTACATTCGGCATTGATGTCTTCAAGCGGACGCGAAGTTCCATCTCCATTCCGGATGGTAACTCCGAACAGTTGTGTATCTTCAGGGAACCCCTCAATCAGCTCTCCCTTCCCGACTGTTGTGGAGCATGCGCTGTCACCCGCGAAATGACGGCCACGCGCAGCAAGGGGCACGCCGCTTCCTGTCTCGTCAGGCGCCAGAAGAATGGAACTGACGGGTCGATCTGTTCCAGCAGCGACAAGAGCAAGAACAGCAAGTTCGCAGTCCGTGCCAGACGCCGACAGCAGAACAGCATCTTCAGGCAATCCGTAGTGGCGCCCAATACCTGCGCGCGCGCTTCTGACGATGCCTTCCTGCACAAGATCCGGGTCCTGTTTGGACAGAAGCGCATTCATCATCATGCAACGCGCGAATTCTGCTCCCCCGAACCCCCGCTCTGACAAAGAGGAGGCTGTGGAAGAACCGAACGTCACCGCCCAGGGGCGTGGACGATGAGAGCAGGAATACTTGTTCAGGCCAGTTTCGGGATCAACGGCCAGACGGGAATCCCCGCCACTACTCATCAATGTCTCTGCCGGCGCCATAACGTGCCACAGACGCACCAGAACGGGTCTAAGGCGCTTTGCGTCATCTTCGGTGAACTCAGGCGTATTCGACAGGTGTTTCTTCAGAGTTCCCCAGAGAGACAGAAGCGTTGTGCTGTCTGGAACGTCTCCCGCACAGAGGGCAAGTTCCTGCGGAAGGGGATTGACCGCGTTCGTATCAAGCGCATGAAAGAGTGCGGCAACACGAGCAGCCGCAAAACTCGCAAGCCGGGCGTCTGCTCCATTGTGAAGAAGCCGGAAAAGCTCAACGGCCTGCCGAAGGAATGTCGGAGCCAGACCCGGCATTCGCAAACAGGGTTCACCCAGCTTCAGACATGCGCGGCCTGTAACCGAATGCGGTTCAGACAGAAGATTCTCACCGAGTTGAAAAGACTGCTCCAGCGAAATATCAAGCTCGGGCATCAGCCCTGCAGCAACGACCCTCAGATCCGGACGCTCCAAAACGTCTACAAGCGATCGGGTCAGTATATCAGCCAGCATGCCTCTAATCTCCTGCCTAACAGGAATGTCTGGGTAGCTCATTAAGGAACTCGGGGCGAGGCCTTAATGGTTACGGGAATTGGTTTCATTAATATTACCATGATCAAAGTTTGCGCCTCTTGTACAACACTGTAAGATACTTCTTCGTGACGGGGCTGGAGCTCCTACCGTGATGTTAAGAGGTTGAAATGCGGATATTGTTGACAGGCGGTTGCGGCTTCATAGGTTCAGCCGTGGTGCGTCATATTAT
>NZ_JOPH01000075.1:0-4388 GCF_002153615.1 Gluconobacter sp. DsW_058 | reverse complement strand
GTCGGTGAACGGGCTTATACGGCCACCACACATCACTGTCAAACAATCATCATACTACACTTATCCACAAGAAAAATGACTGTAAATTGGGGGAAATGCGAGAAATCCACACTTTTCACCCTTTTAGCCCTCAGAAAAAAATTTCATTTTCTGCATTTTTCTTCTGAAATCTTTGTCCCGCGTCAGAAATCCGGCCAGTTCGGCGCCAGATGCCCTCCCATCCTTAAAGGAGCGACGCGGACAGCCAGACCTGTGGCATCGTTTGTCTCGACCATCAGACCGCAGACTGTCGCCTCGCCTTCTGCTGGCTGAGGGCGCTCCCCTGGGATTTTACGGATCAGCCGATGAAGGGACGCTTCCTTCCCCATACCGATGACACTGTCATAGTCACCACACATGCCGGCATCCGTCTGATAGGCCGTGCCTTTGGGAAGAATACGATGGTCCGCCGTCGGCACATGCGTATGTGTTCCAACAACCAGCGACACCCGCCCGTCGAAGAACTGACCAAAGCCCATCTTCTCACTGGTCGCTTCCGCGTGAATATCTACGACAATTGCATTCACGGTCACGCCAAGCCGATGACGGGACAGCAGTTCACCGACAACCCGAAAGGGATCATCCAGCGGGTCCATGAAAATTCGACCCATGACATTAACCACCAGAGCGCGGCGACCACGCTCCAGATCTATAATGTAGCTCCCCTGCCCCGGCGTCCCTGCGGGATAGTTAATAGGTCGCACGATATTAGGCATCTGACTGATGTGGCTCACCATATCGCGTCTGTCCCAGGCATGGTTGCCCAACGTGATGACATCTACACCGGCAGAGAACAGGCTTCTCGCAATATCAGGGGAGAGGCCATAACCATGTGAAGCGTTCTCTGCATTCACGACAACCAGATCCAAAGAGAGCTTTTTACGCCACTCCGGCAAGTTGTCGGTTATTGCTTCACGTCCACTCCGACCTACAACGTCGCCCAGAAACAGCAGTCTCAACAGTCAGCCTTCCAAATTATAAGGCCCCGTCTGAATCGTCTCTTTTTCAGTGACGATAACAGAAAGGGGGATATCGTACGGCCCAACGGGAATGCTTTTCATTTCCTGAAAGGCAAAACCAAAGCCAATTGCGGGCACATTCAGCTGCGCCAGAGTGCGGTCATAATAACCGCCCCCATAGCCCAAGCGAAAACCTTTCCGGTCAAACGCCAGGAAAGGCACAAGAACAAGCTCAGGAACAAGAATGGGGCCATCAGGATGAGATGTCCCAAAGCGACCTGCCAGCATGGGCGTCTCTTCGCTCCACTCCCGAAAAACGAGAGGCGTTCCTTTGGGTGTGGTCTCGGGCAACGCAACGCGTCGCCCATCACGAGCCAGCCGGGAACACAAAGGTCGAAGATCGATTTCTCCCGGCAAGGGCCAAACTGCCGCTACGCTCGGAGCATCATAAGTCTGAACGGTTTTGAAAATCCGTTCCAGAAGGTCCGCTTCTGCATGCGCTGGCGCATTTCTGCGCTTCTCAGCCATGAGATCGCGGAGTTCTTTTTTTTGCTGATCGATGGAAGAAATCTGTGGAGCCGCCAAAGCCGTTGGTCTTTTCAGCCCTCCTAGACCTGCAAGTGCAGGTGGGCACCGGTTAACGTGACCAGGGCCACGACAGAGCCAGTTCCCGTAGGAATGCTTATCGGCCCGGGGGTTGATTTGCCTGACGCACCAGGCAGCTCCGAACTACATATTAGACACTGCGGAGAGATATTCAACGGGAACCCGTCGATTACCCTTCCTTTTCGAGTGTCTCAGCCAAACCCTCAACCTGCTGCGTCAAATGCGCGAGCCTTGCCTGGCGGGATTCGGCGATACGCAAGGCCGCTTTGGCTTCTTCAACAGTCGCCAGCATATCATCCGGAATCGGGCGGCGCTTCAGCTCGAAAATTTCGTCCGCCATCAAGAGCGCAGCCATCATAAGTGTCTTGGACTCGCTAGCGGCGCCACCAAGGGTCCGCGCCCGCTGAAGCCAGCTCTCGACCTGTCGCGCCATGGAATAAAGATGGTGTTCTTCTCCATCCTGGCAGCCAACACTGTAAACATACCCGTTCAGACGAATGGAAACCTGCCCCATGGCTCATTCTCCCTTTCGTTCAAGAATTCCGCGGATACGCACACATAAAGCATCGATGTTTGCGGCAATCTCTGGCAGGTCGGGAGCTGAACGCGCCTCGCGCTCACGCTCTTCCCGCATTCGGGCCTGCTGCTCCATCGCAGTGGCAATTCGTCCCACCGCTTCCTCAAGACGATCAATAGTCCTATCGTCCTGCAGAGATCCTGTCTGCTCGCTCAAAACGCGCTCTTTCCGTTCATGCCATCACTATGCCGAATACTATGACCGACACATCTCATCCTAGACTACCTGCTCAGGAAAGACCCGAACCCTTCATCAGGTCAAGCGCTGCACCTTCTCTGATGCTGCCAGTTTTCACTATTTCTTCTTGCCCTGAAATGACCAGACTTAGAGCACAGCACCCTGAGCCCTTTCTGGCACTCTCCCCTGACGGCGCAGGAAACAGCTTCGGAATTCCCTGGTGGCTGGATGTGGTGCAGGAGCAAAAGGCTTTTTCCATTCTGGATTGTGGCGCCTCCGCAGCTTTGGCGCGCATGGCACTTCTGGCCGGGATTGGATGGGTTGTTTGCCAAGCGTCTCCGCAGCAAATGAGAGCCTTGAAGTCAGACAAACTCCATGAAACGCGGGTCCTTACGGCCCGCCCTTCCCCTACCTCATGGCGACGCTAGCCCGCCGCGCGTGAATCTGCGAAACTCTGCTCATGATACCTTGCGATCTTTATCCCGTTCTGCCCGCTACATTCGAAACAGCCGCAATGCTTGATGCATTGCCGGGGCTACTCGCACGCCCCGAGGTCACTGCACTGCGTTTTCCAGCAGCCCACAACCTCGAGAAAAAGCAGCTGTCCAAATTCGTGAGTCTGCTTCACGAGAATGACGTCGCTCTGATGCTGGATGTGGCGGATGTAACGGTTTCTATCTCGCCAGATCTTTTAAAGGTGGCTGATGGTATCCACGCGCCGTCACCAGACAACCTGCCTGCCCTGCGCAAAATAGCAGGAGAAAATATTCAGATTGGATGCTTCTGCCAAAGCCGGGACGAAGCGATGCAGGCCGGAGAAAGCGGCGCGGACTACATCGCCTTCCCTTCAGAACATGCAGACATGATTAAGTGGTGGACGTCCGTAATGGAACTTCCTGCCGTGGCCGAAAACATTGTATCGGCCGAAGCTGCACGGACCGCCAAAGACTCTGCTGCTGACTTCCTTGCCATCCCTCTGAAGCTGGATGGCAGTGACCAGGACATTGTCATCCAGCTGATAAGCGCGCTCAGCACCTAAAAAGTGGCGCGCTTTTCTTTGATTCAGTGAGAAACAGGAAGCAGCGCGTCCCGCATGAAATACAGAACACCATTGGACTGCGGCAGCGAATGGCTCCACAGATGAGCCACCTGCCCGGCGGGATTATTCAGAAAAATTTCGCCAGTCCGAGCATCGATATGGACGCTGATGATATCCCCATACAGCGTCTTAAGACCGATCCCCCGACCATGGTTTCTGGCGATGGCCTTGCGGATAGCTTTTTCGTCCCATTTTCCTGATGCAATTGTATAGCCCAGAATATGGGTCAATTGACCCTTCATCGCAGGGGCCATCAGCCCGCCAGGCCAGCGAGCCGAAAGCTTTTCCATCGCCTCATTTGGAATGGCGAAAACAGTATAAGGGCCCGGTCCCGTGATCCAGGGCACCAGACCAACATGCCGGATCGCAGCCGTATAGTCGGCCAGTTCCACGGACGCAGCGATATTTTCGTCCAGTGGACGATCATCATATGACGGGGATGCAGGCCGGTGATAAGCGACCGGCGTGCTCGGCTCGTTATTCTTGGGCTTTTCGAACGCATCAGCAACCGTGTCAGGCATGTAAGACATGGACGTCTTTGCCTGGGTCTCGAAACTGTCCTGATAATTATGCGACCAGTCCGTCCCATGACATCCCGCCAGAGCTAACCCCAGCAGGGCCACTGCGCCCGAACGAAGACCCGAGAACCGGGTCAAAGCGCCGGGGGCAGAGGAAAAACCGAATCGCACATGCATGTCTGGTCACACCGTCTTAATAAAGAGGACGCAGAACCATAGACGAGGAAACCGGGTTCAGCACCCGTCCCCGCGCATGGTCCATCCCACGACGTGACCGCTTACCAGTTCAAACGTCGTCTGACAGCTTGTGTTGTAATAGGTCGCGGGGAAACCGCCACCCCAGCCGCCGCCGTAGCCACCATAGCCGGGTCCACCCCAGCCACCGCCCCAACCGCCGCCCCAGCCACCATAGC
>NZ_JOPH01000074.1:0-53097 GCF_002153615.1 Gluconobacter sp. DsW_058 | reverse complement strand
GCGTCAATCAGCACGCCAAAAGCCCAAAATCAAAACCAAGGTACATCAACCAATAGTTCTTCGATCCCTCCAGGTTGATGCCAGCGCAGTAGCACCAAAAAGCATGATTGTACGACGTCGCTTTCTGCTTCGATACACCATGGGTTTCTTTCGATGACGGTTGGGATCACGGATCAGCCGTCCGGAACACTACATTTTGTTGCTGATTCAATATTAATTGCAACTAAGCAAGCGGTTCTGATGCAGAAACGAATGATTTATGAAACTGTGTGTATTTTTTTAGCAACAGTTTGATGTGGTAACGATTTTTTAAGCGTGAGGTAGTATGGTAGAAATATATGAGAGCGATAAGAAAACAGAATAAAAATATTGTTACGGATGTATTTTTATAATTATTTAGGTTTATATGACTGCTACAGTTCGAAGGTAATATATGGTTTTTATAGTAAAAATTTTTGTGGTTATTTTACATATTTAAATAAAGCTAAGGTGTAGTTTATTTCTATATAAGGTAAATATATATTATACGTATTATGGTATTGTTACAACTTTACAGGATAAGATACAAAGCACGTTGTTAGAGATTTCTGAAAATCGTAACAACGTGCAATGAGAATTTTAAAGCGCCACTACTCTTTAAGTGAAATTTGACAGTCCTTCCAGCAGGCGAGCTATGGCTTCTGCTCCTGGGTCAGGGATATTCTTGAGTTGTTCTTTCGGAACATAAGCTGCCCGGCCAGCTCGTGCTGGCATCTTCCGGGTGGCATCAGCACCTTCACGAGCAGCCTTTGCAGCCTGTTGGATATTCCCAGTTTGAAGTGCCGTTATTGCTGGAAACAACGCATCGAGCATTGTTCTATCTCCTTGAGACGCTCCACCGTATCTGTGCATGCGGTCCAGACCTGCCTCAAGCCCGCTTCGCCAATCCTGCTGTTGTCCAGCTGTGGCGAACATGATGGACAACAAAACCCCGCTGGAGCCACCAGCATTGCGCGCGAGAAGCCGTCCTATCGTTTCACATAGATGTTGGGGAGAAGCGAGGGGAAGGCGGCCAATTTCTTTGAGAATAACGCGGCTCGCCTCAGCGAACGTTGAGCCTGCATCGCCATCGCCAATCAGGGCATCAAGCGCATTGAGATCTTTTTCATTGTCTATGAGGACCTTTGCGCCTTGAGTGATAAGGCTCTCTACATAAGTGTCGGATGAGGGCTCATAGGAGAAAGTTTCAGGCAAGGCTGGAGTTTGCTTTGTCTGTACCCCCATAAAAGGGGCTAAACCCGGCCAAGCCCGAGGCTCAGCAGAAGATTTTAAGGCGTCGATAATGTCTTCTCTGGCAGGCGTGGCTGACAAAGAAAATCCATACATATCCAAGGAAGTCATCATCGGGGCAGGCCCGACAATAAATTCTATGCGGTCTGCAAATGCGGTTCTGGAAAGAGCATCAACTATGGCCTGAGCCTCTAGCACTGGAACTGCGCCCAGCATGTTGACCATAATGACTTGCTTATCATCTGTAAGAAATTTTTCGAGTGTATCTACGGCTTTATTAACTAAAACATCGAGTTTATCTACCGAGATCCGCTCAGCGCCAGGTTCGCCGTGAATGCCAAGGCCCAGTTCCGCCTCTGAGTCACTTAGCCGCGTTTTATGCTCCACATCGTAAACATTGACGTCTGATAGAGCGAGGCCGATCGACGCTGTTGATTGGATGGCATCAGTGGCAGCCTGTTTTACCTCTGCCAGGCTAGATCCCGTTTCTGCCAGATGGCCCGCGATTTTCTGAATAAGGACTGTCCCAGCGATACCTCGGGCATGAGTTCCGCGGCCAAGTGCGATGTCATCGGCCACAATGACGAGTTCAACGTTCTTTCCAAGAGTGCGGGCCTGTTCTGCGGCAAGGCCGAAATTCAACCTGTCTCCGGTATAATTTTTAACAATTAGGAGGCATCCTGCCTCGCCAGTCACTTCAAGGATGGCGGCGAGAATGGCATCCACATTAGGTGAGGCGAAGAGCGCACCGCAGACTGCTGCCGTCAGCATGCCTTTGCCGACAAAACCAGTGTGAGCTGGCTCATGGCCTGAGCCTCCGCCGGAAATGATAGCCACTTTCGACTTATCCCAGTCCCTTCTGAGAACGACATGGATATTCTCGTGTCCTTCAAGTCGGCAGAGATGATGCCCGACGGATGACCTGAGAAGCCCATCAAGACCTTCTGTAACAAGAGTGTCGCGGTGATTGTAGAAGCGCTTCATCGTATCTTTCGTCCTCAGAGGATCACTGAAGAAAAGAACGCATCAGCACGCTTTTTAGGTCGATCACCTTCGAGCGAGCCCCCTTGAAGCGTTCTGCTATCAATGTTGAATCTGCGGTGTTTGATGACGGATGAGGTTAGAAAAACCTCTATTTTCCTATGAAGACTTGCTGCCTCTGGAATTATAGAGAGACGGAAGAAATGGAATAGAAGATTGAAAGTATTTTTATGTGTACTTGTGAAGAATAAACGCAATTTGTTTTGGGTGTTAGTTCATGAATTCGCACCCTCTAAAATTTCAAAAATATTGAGAAGCTGTGTAGAATTAGGATCTACGACTATATTGAAATTTTACTCTTCGAAAAGTCCAAACTGATCAGGATAGGGCATAGCATTTCGGCTGATCTTTTTCTTTTTCCATTCAGCTAGTGCTCTATTGTACTCGACATGACGAAGCACGAATTGCAGCGCCTCTACGTGTTGTTCATTGCTTGCGTCCATCATATTCCGACGCCAGCCGGCCGCGATTAGCCAATATTCACCGGCAAGTCGCCAAGATCCGGCCTGATGAAGCGCTACGGCCTGCCGTTCAAGTTCATGATACTTGCTATTCGGGTTGGCAAGGGCTTTTGCCGTGATGATAAAGTCGTCGTTTTTCCATAGATACGTCGACTTCATGTAGGGGAACTGCCGTGTAAGGACACCCGGGTCTCCGAAATGTTCTTTGATCAGCATTGGAACCAGCCTGTCGTAAGATCTACGCCACTCGCACTGCACAACATAACCCTTGAAGACCCGGTTGAAGAATGTTGCCTCTATAGCGAACAGGTATATTAAAGTCGATTTTTTCTAGACGTACTCAAAGTTTGCGTGAAAAAATATCAGATAACATCTGTCGTGGGATAAGCCGCTTTATTGCACCTCAGCGTTTTCGAGATAGTGATCAAAAAATCGAATGGTCCAGCCGTATGCTGTCAGCCAGTTTTGCTGCCGAAGAAATTCGTGTCGTTCACCTGGGAATATATGATCCTCGTGCGTTACACTTGCCGCAGTTAATGCTTTGGACAGCAACACCGATTGCTCAAATTCCACGTCATGATCGTCATCCCCGTGGACAAGCAGGACCGGCGCGCGCCAGTGCGCGATGTCTGCCAGAGGGGAGGACCGCCATTCCGTTTCATGTTGTTTGCAGTTTTCTTCAGGGGACAGACCGGGATGATCTGGCTCTGTCATGTCATGGACTCCATGGAAGTCTGTACCGGCAGCGAACAATCCACTATCGCGGGCCAGTGCTAATCCGACAAGATAGCCACCCCAGCTTCCGCCCCAGATCCCGATATGCTTCGACGCTACGTCTGGTCTTGCCCGCAGATACTGCGCGGCGGCACGGACATCCTGGTATTCGCTGGCTCCCGCGCTCCCTATTTTGTCGGCCTCACGAAACGCTTGTCCATAGCCCGTACCGCTGCGATAGTTCACGGACAACACGACGTAACCGTGTGATGCGAGTGTCTGGTTCATCATGTAAGCGTTGGAATAGTATCCCATGGCATTGAAAGCCGGAATCATTTGCCGATTGGGTCCGCCGTGGACGAACACCAGCGCTGAATGAGGTCCATGCATTTCAGTCGGCGGAAGGAAAAGCTGACCGTGGATGTTGGTTCCGTCCTCGCTGCGAAACTGGACACTCTGCGGTGCAACGAAGTTGGTATCTTTAGGGAGTGTCGGCGTTACCGGCACCTTCCATTGTCCCTCGTGGTGAAGGATAGGGTGGGCCGTCTGGGTGGCACTTGTGACCATCACGGCTAGGTCCTCGCCAGCCATAGCAAGCGAGCCCGCTTCTGCTGCTGCATCCGTCATAGCTGCTGAATTTCCGTTCAACGGCTTGGACCATACGCGCCAGTGATCGAGCTCCCCGACATTGGAGGTATAGAAAATGGATTTACCGTCGGACGACAGAAGATAGGACGAAACCTCGGCTTGTTCAGGGGTTAAACATTGTGGCGTTGTGGCGCCAGCAGCAGAAATGGCGCAGATCCGAAGCCAGCCGCTTCCCTCCCAAGGAAACAGGATGCGCCCGTCTGGCGTCCATGTAAGATCAAGGTCGTCTGCTGCCCAAAACCTGCTTCCAGGCCCTTTTGGTGGTGTCCAGAGCAGTTGTTCTGCACCGCTTGTCAGGTCGTAGCTATAGAGGGACCAGAACTGGCCGTTTTCTGGACGCGTCAATAATGGAGGTTGCTGTACACGGACGAAAGCAAGATGCTTGCCGTCAGGCGAGAATGTGGGTAGCCGGTCGAACCCTAAACCTGGCGGAATAAAGCTGAGAACGCTGTGCTTCGTGTCCCATAATCCAATCATGCCGTGTGAACCACGATTGATCTCCAATGCGACAAACGTGCCATCCGGGGACCAGCGGAGGGCTGTAATCGTTCCGTCCGTAGTCATGACTGCCCGGGCAGAGGAGCCGGTTGCCCCGAGCAGCAGAGTGCTTCCTTGTGCAAAAGCGAGTTGCCGCCCGTCGGGAGAGAACTCTGGAAGATAGCCTTGGCCCGAAATGGTATTTTGTTTGCCATCGCGAACGACATGGACTGTGGCCGTAGGGCGGTAGGCGGCATTATCCGGGTTGGGAGCAGGGGCTGTGAGGGCTTCTGGATCGCCGCCTTCTACATAAGCCAGGGCCTTGCCATCCGGTGTGAGCGCCAGGCCCCAAAGGGGGGTTCCGTCATCCTTTAAGTAGGTTGTGGCCTGATGGGGAGCGTTTCCGGCATCCGAGATCATGACGTTACGCACGCCCTTGCGTTGTTCTACCCATGCCAGACGCTGCGCGTGCTTTGCTCCTACCATATCCGTCGCAAATGGCATCGCCATTAGGCTGGAAAGGCGTGACTGCGTCGATGCGTCGTCCTGAGCGTGGGCTGTCCAGGATGTGCATGAGAGAAGTGACAAGACCAACGCGCATGTGCGTCTACGGGGCATGGTAATCTTCATTGAACCGTTCCTGAAACAGACCCTGCGTTTGAAAGCGCGCTAAAAATCTCTTCTTCGACATTGGTAAAAGATGATATTTTTCCTAGCTTTTCCTTGCCGTCCTCAGGAAAACCATCGGCAATAAACAGATAGCCATCGCGCGTTGCTGGATTGAGCCAAAACCCGGACTTCAGACCGTAAGCATCCCCAAGGTGCCCAACCAGGGCGCCGTGGTAGCCACGCCATGGGGTTGTCGGGTGCCCTGATGGGTCGCGCGCGCCGGTCAACTGGATGGTCGCCAAACCGTAGCTTGCGATGGGATAAGGTCCTTCGCCATTATGACCATCGTAATGCCAGCCCGAATGCAGCATCGTCTGAAGCGATTGGGAGGAAAGGACTTTCACCCCCTGAAGCGTCCCGTTTTCGAACACGAACTGTGACAGACGACAAAGACCATCAAGGGAAATACGGCGGCCACCTTGCGGTGAAAAGATCGTGGCGTTCGTCCCGATCCGGTACTGGGCGGAGGCTTCTGGGGCGAAATGTGTATCACTGTCTTTGGCGGCTTCGTAGCCGGTGGCGGTATGATGATAGAGCGTTGCGAGACGTTCAGGATGGGAAAGAAGTGCCGGGTCATAGCCGCCATCAATACCAAGTGGCGTTAGCACGTGCTTTTGCTGGTAAAGATCAAAGCGCTCTTCGCTCACCAGCTCAATTATAGTGCCGATCAGGCCGTAACACAGATTACAATAGCTGAACCATGACCCCGGCTTCCGTCCGGGCAGGAAGTGGTAGTTTGCGGCCCCTGGGCGGCGGGACGCATCGAAAAATTCTGAAACGGTGTGATCTGCGGGTATTACATAGTCGTCTGCGTCTGCGATGCTTGCCGTATGGCTGAGCAACATGCGTGTTGTAATCGGTGTATCTGGAAAATCAGGGTTCCGCAGCGGGAAGCCAAGGTACTTAGAGGCATCGGCGTCCAAATCGATCCGGCCTTGATCCACCAGTTGCATCAGACCGATCGTCGTAACGAATTTCGAGACAGATGCGATGCGAAACAGGGTATCTGAATGGACGGGGGTGACGTCAGCGCCATTTTTGCGCGCAAAACCGCCCAAATATCGGTAAGACACGGCACCATTATGGATGCGCAGTGCGGCGAGTGCTGCCAGCGGGCGGGCCTCCCCATTTGTTAAAGTGTGCGTCAGTAGTGCGTCTGTGGGAGCAGGGGGAACGGCATATGCTGTGCAAGCGCTTGCCATAAGCAGGAATGCAGAAAGTCGACGACGTAGGTGTGCATTCATTTCTGAACTCCATCGGTATGAACGGCGGCGACTAATTGGGCGATTCGCGCTGCTGAACCGGCAGCAAGTGTGAAGCCGAGCGCACCATGACCTACATTGAGCAGAAGGTTGTCACATTTGCTCCGGCCGATAATGGGAACACCCGTGGGAGTGGCAGGTCGTAGACCGGCCCATGGAGAGTCACGGCCATGATCTGTGCTCGCCCGCGGGAGCGTTTGCCGTACGAGGGCGCGCAGCGATGCGAGACGCTTTGGGTTAAGAGACGTATCTTCCGCCCCGATATCGACCATTGCGGCAACACGCAGTGCATCGCCAAGGCGTGCATAGACTACTCGGTTATCGTAGTCGGTAACGCTCACAGACGGTAGCGTCTCGGGTGCGGGGCGGAGTGTAAGGCTGTAACCCTTCAGGCCATAAAGAGGTAGATGAATGCCCAGCGGGGCAGCGAGTGTGCGTGAGTTCAGGCCCGCAGCCAAGACAATCTGACCTGCTTCAAGATGTCGGCCGCCGACAATCAGCATGCACGTGTTGTTCGTGTCAGGTGCGAGCGTGGCTTTTTCCTGAAGGTATTGAAATCCAGGTGCGTCCAGAAGGGCTGCCTTCAAGGCCTTGCAGAAGAGATGGCTGTCCGCGACTTCATCTTCCGGTGAAAAAATGCCTCCTGCGAGATCTGGTGTCAGGTGAGCGAAAGCTGGCTCTATCTCAGCACATTCGGCAGGAGAAAGGGCTCTTTCCAAGGTTGTGTCCTGTATTCCTGATACAGCTTTCCTGAAAACGGCTTCATTCCGATAGAGGACAAGCTTTCCTGGTTGACGCCAAAGGAAACCTTTCAATCCCTCTTCGCGCCATATTTCCATCTCGGCCTGTCCTTCCAAGCCCAGCTGTAAAAGAACTTTTGCATTTCGACGGTTTGTTGTGCGTGTGCAGGCGGAAAGAAAGGACAGCATCCAACGCCACTGTTTCGGATCGGCCCGAAGACGAAGGGAGACCGGAGACCCGGATTTCAGCATCCAGCGCAGCGCCTGACGCGGAATACCAGCATCAGCTAGAGGAGTGACGTAGCGGTAGCTGAGTTGACCGCCATTGGCATAGCTTGCTCCTAGGCCGACATCTGCGTTCTGTTCGATCAGAGTTACGCGATGGCCCGCTCGGATGAGGGCATAAGCCGTCGAAAGCCCGATGACGCCACCGCCGATAACCGCAATATGCTGTTTCACGGGTGTGCCTCTCCGTGCGCTGTCTCTACTTTACGGGGGTGGAGATCCTGTGCATCGAAACTGAAATCAGATCCTAAAAGCTGCATCTTCATACCCATCACTTTGCCCGTGACGTCGCGTTCAAACTGGACATACGCGTCATCTTCGCTGTCTTCGTCTCGATTATCCCAACGTACGACGAACAGGTCATGCGGAAGAGCCTTTAGGGTCCCCGCCAAGCCATCGGCCTTGGAAAATGTTAGCCGTAGGTCTTGACCGCGCTCAGTGACGGAGATTGGTCCGCGCCAGTTATCCAGATAGTCGCCCATATAGTCCTGTCGCTGTGACGTCTGAAGTGTCACGAAAGGACGAGCAGGCGATCCGGGCCCAGTCGTAGTCGCAGCTACGCTATCGTGCGCTTTTGCTTCGTCTTCCTCGTGTTTCCAGTAACTGATCCAGTCAGCACTGTGACCGGTCGCGATGCGCGCGCTCAATGTGGTCGCCAGGGCGTAGGTTGCATTGTGGTCATCATGATTGGTTAGGATCACAACGGCACTTTTTAGTTCCGGCAGGAACGTGACGTAACTAACCATCCCTCCGATCGTACCGGTATGCCAGACGCGCTTGTGCCCGAAGAAGTCCTCCATGAACCACCCGTAGCCATAGGCGCGAAAATGCGTTCCGGTTAAAGCAGCCATGTCTGGCAAGGGAAGGAGAGCATGGGGCGCCCAAAGCGTGTCGCGGCTCTCGCTGCTGAAAATGCGCTTTCCTTCTGGCGTTTGTCCTCCTCCAAGATAGATCTGAGCCCAACGCGCCATTCCTTCTGCGCTACACCATATGCTGCCCGCCGGACCGACTGCTGGAAAACGGCGAGCTACCTTTTCGGGGAGGGGTGTGTGATCCCCTTGGCCGGTCGCAACGTCTGTCTCGCCCTTATATGGTGGTGTTGACTGGCATGCTGCCAAGCCGGATGCGTCGATGAGGCGGGTCTGGACGATATCTTCCCAGCTATGGCCTGTTACCCGTTCCACAAGCGCCCCAGCCACGACATAGAGCAGATTGTTGTAAGCATACTCCTTCCGGAAAGGAGCCGTGAAAGGCATATATGCGAGCCCGGCCAAAACGTCTTTGCGGGTGAATGTGCTGTGGGAGAAAAGCATCAGGTCTCCCGCTCCGAGACCCATGCCGCTATGGTGAGTCAGCAGGTCCGAGACACGGAAATCGCGTGTGATCCATGGGTCCGAAACACGAAATTCCGGCAGGTGATCAATCACGCGATCATCCCACTTCAGCTTCCCGGCATCTACAAGCTGTGCCAGAGCAGTGGCCGTGAATTCCTTTGTATTCGACCCAATGGCAAACAGGGTGCTGCTATCTACAGGCGCGCTATGGACATCCTCTGCGCGGCGTCCGTAACCGCGGTTGAAAACGATTTTTCCATCCTGCACGACAGCGACAGCAATACCAGGCACGTCAAAAGCCTTACGTGCCTGCTCTACAGTTGCATCGATATATGGAGCCGTTAACCCAGACGGTAGCTCTGCGGCTTGAACTCTATATGCCGGACGGAGCATCAGCGCCCCTGCGAGAAGAGCAGTTCCATACAGGGCGCGACGCTTGTTCATAACTGCTCGAAAACTCTCATCTTATATTGGTCCAGAAACGAACCTCTGTGTCAGATAAGAGAAATAAAGCATGGAATCAGGGGAGTGTCCCGTGACGAGATATACGTAGGTGATAACCTAAGGTTATGAAACATAGTGCTTTATCAATAACTTAAAAAAGAAACTTTCGCTGGTTGTAGCGGTATGTTCTTTGTTTGTTTGCAACCGGTGCACGCTCAATTCTGTATGGCTTCATGTCGGATGAACGAAGCGCCCAGTTCTGTGACAATAGGGGAAATGGTCTTATTCCTCAGCATCTCTTACAAGTTCAACCATCCGGAATTTCCGGAGTGTTCAACCGTCAAGGATCGCTTGACGGTTCAGTGGTCAAGAATTCCTTGATGACTGAGCCATTGGGAAATTCCCAAGAGTTCAATGCGGATAGTGGTCCGAACTGTACATGTGTCGGTCTTTTATTCTCCCTAAATGGCTGTTACAAAGCGGCAGCGCGCCTGTAGCTCAATTGGTTAGAGCCGTCCGCTCATAACGGATTGGTTGGGGGTTCAAGTCCCTCCGGGCGCACCAGCTCAACCATTGAGTGATACTCAATAGTTCGTGCTCGCAGACACGTCAGAAATATAAAGACATAATTAATTGCGGCATGACCGCACATTGCCTCAGAGTGACTGCACGCGATGCAGCGTACCGCCGAGGGTATCAGGTTGCAGCGATCTCTCGGCGGGATCTAGTCCCGCGTAATCTCATCCCAGACAATCGGGACGATAACAGCAGCGCAAAGCAGGACGAAAACGATCAGGGCGACGACGGCTATTTTTTCGAACATGCCCGCACCTGATCACGCAGCCCGATATAGTCACCGATCCAGCGCACGGTCTGGGGCTGTGGGTTCGCTCTGATTTCCGTGGCCAGCGCCTTCTGATCGGCAGCCGCGTAAGTCACTAATGTGGGGCAGGGCACATAACGCACGGAGGTGCAGCCGGTGACGGCAAGCGCCAAGACGAGCCATCTCATGCGCTGTTACCATCGAGCCGCGCCAAAACAGCATCTGTCGTAGCGGGCTTATCCGCCTGCGCCTGCGCCATCGCTTCGGCCTTTTCGGTGATTGCTGTTGCGCTATCAGTCGCAGCTTCTGCCGTCGTGACGGACGCGTTGTTCTTCCCGGCCCGGTACGAAAACCAGATCAGCCAGGAGACAAAGGAGAGGGCAATGATGCCCCCGCCGATGTAGACGTACTGGCTCAAGCAGTCGCAGCCGCTTCAGTCGTGGTCGTCTTCGTTTCCAGCGCCGTGACGAGGGAAGCGATGTTGCCCGCCAGACCAACGAGAGCCGCCTTGGCCGCTACCGTGTCGCAGTTCGGATCCAGCTTCTCGATGATGAAGCCGCCGAGAACCGGAAGCAGTTCCTGTCCAAGTGCGCCAGCTTCCTGAATGAGTGTGTCAGTTGCCATGATGGCATTTCCTTCTGAGTGGGTTGGGGTGTCCCGCAGTCAATCCGCGACTGGTGCCGCGGGCTTGCTGAGGATTTCGGGGATGGCGGCCTTCACCTTCGCTGCGTCCTCGCGAGCGACAGGAACGGCGGTAATGCCTGGACGCAGGCGAGGGAGCGCCCATCCAATGCAACCGCCAATGGCTGACATCAATTCGTAAAGTCCGGCCCACTTGCTCGTCGCTTCCGGGGGCTGGATCACGGCGCGCAGGATCGCGCAGCCAACAATCAGCCATGCCGGATAGATCAAATATTGAGCCGGGATCAGATCAGGCAGCAGCACCAGCAGAGAGCCGACGCCGCCAGCCTTGAGGAAGGTGTTGACGTTCGGGTTCATGCCGCGATGGCCTCCGCAAAGAAGGCGACATTCGCGACCGGATCAGCCGCGCCCTGTGCCGTATTGTAATGAGCTTTGTGATAGGTGCTCAGTCCGGCCGCATCGGTGGAGGCGGGCAGGGCATCACGCACGCGATAGAACCGGATGCGCGCCATCGCACAGGCATAGCGGAAGTTCGTGACCAACTGCGCTGACGCAGACAGATCAGGAGCGCGCATGCGAGTGCATATCGTCGCCAGCCGAGACTGTGCCGGGAAGTTGAGGAAGTTCGTCCAGCAATCGTCATGCGTGGCTGGCTCCATTTGCCAAAGACCAACGGCAGGGCCGCCGCCAACCTGCCGGACATAAGCGGCACGGCTTTCCGCAAGAGCCGTTCCCGTCAGCAGGTTCTCAGCCGCAGGAGACCAGAGCCCGAGCGCAATCAGCGTAGGCCGCACGATCTCGTATTTGAGCTGGCGAACGTCGAGGCCGGTCATACGTGATGCCAGTCCCGCCAGAACGCGAGCAGCTTCGGCCCCCAGATTGCAATGAAGATCAGAATGCCAGCAAGCGAACCCACGACCCATGTGAAGGCAGACTTGAAAAACGCCATTCCTCCAAGGAGATCGCGGGTCATATCCTTCAGGTCACGTAAATCCACGTCCTGGCGCTCCCCGCGCATCCGCCCCTCAGTTTGGACTTCCACCAATTTGAGTTGGATCGCTGTCATACCGCTCTCCACAGAGGAAAGGCGGCGTTCGTGATCGTCCAGCCTCCGCTCATGGTCATCAAGCCTAGCATCAGCAAGCACTGGCATAGCGTCGCCCATCAGGGCACCAGATTTTCGTAGTGAACACCCGCACGCCATTTCCAGGAACCGGAACCGCCACCTGTCGCAGTGAGGCGCAAGCATCCATTGGTGTCAGCCGCTACAGTAGCGGCAACGGTGCCATGATCAGAACCAATGGCGGGATAGTTGTTAGAAGACGAGCTGGCCGTCAGCACATAGCCAGAAGTCGTTAGATAACTCATGACGCCGGAAAACCGCTGCAAGAACGCATCAGCGCCGTTGCTGCTAACACCGATGATATTGATGTCGTATTCCGTCGCCCCTTGCCCTGGAATAACCATGCAGTTGGCTGTAGTGAGGTTCCCGCTATTATCTGTCGTTAGCGTCACGGTAGAGCCAGAAGCGCTACTTCCAACCAATCCCGGGAAATACGAATAGCCATTGAGCGCCCCGGTCGTGTTACCGCCCGTCAGGGGGAGATAGCCGTCGAGGGCATTTCCCAGATTGACGTAAATCGGGTTCGACTGCGTACCGACACGGCGTCCGTAGCTGAACATCTCAACCGGCATAGCGGCCTGGGTCGATCCAGCCTGAGCAGACGGAACAACTGAAGACAGCGCCGCAATAAGCGGGTTCTTAGCCGTGCCAACGCGCACGCCATATGAGAACGGCTCAACCGGATTAGCAGCCTGCGTCTGTGCGAAAGCGTGGGCGGCGAAAAGAAGGGGAACGACAAGCAATAGACGGCGCATGGGCGACATTTCGGGATACGAATTGTGCCGCCAGCGCGAAGCATGCCGTGACGAGATTCTAGGACAAAGTGGACGCAGAAAGCAACGCTATAAAGGACCGTAATGCGCTAAACCGAGAATGAGCGGCGTTGCACCAATGGCAAGCAAGCCAACGCCTCCTGCAATGATCGCAAATCCAACACTAAACCGTATCCAGCGCGTCATGATCGTATCTGCGCTGAAGCTGAAACCCTCGCTACCGGCGTGCATATCAATGCTCCCTCTGTCGCCTGAGAGAGTACTGTTTTTTATTGCTTTTTGTACAGAATCCCAGCGCATATCACCCCGCCATGTTGAAGACGGCTTAGGGGTGAGGGAGGTTTATAATTTGGGAGTGTAGGGAGGGGAAACACGCCGTTGCCATTCCTTACTGGCAAATTACGAGGGCTCGTTTCAAGGGTGGGCATCCGACTTTGGGAAGATGTTTATGAGCCCCCGAATTGCACCTTTGATCATTCTGGTTGTTAGTGCCATGCCTTTGCCGCTCTCGGCTCAGGGTACAACTGTCTATAACGGCCAGACTTACACAACCCTCAGCACCTCAGCTCCGTCATACAGCGACACTGAAAAGAGTGAACGTAATGGAGGCGATAAGTCTCATCACAGATGCGGGCCGCCTCCAGGTGGCTTTGGTCACAAGCCACCACAAGGTAAGGGTAATGATGGGGGCCGACCACCGCCGCCACCTATGGACAGCAATGGTCGGCCGCTACCTCCGCCAGACGGATGCCGCCCACCGCCACCGCCCGAAAACTCGGCAGGGAAATTTGACGGATCGAGCCTGTATCCGAATTGAGGGCCATTAGAAAAGCCGCCCTTTGAGGGGCGGCAACTCCCAAATGCCTCAGTGATCAGCTTCGGCCCCGGAAAGCAAGCCGCCTGAGCCGTCCCCCAAGGGGGGCGTAACTTTTCCGCGTACGAGCCAATAAACGACCCCCAAAGCCAGCACGGCGCCCGAAAGTGCGGCCATTTCCTGCACGTTGACTCCGTTCAGGTCGAGTACAATGAACTTCCGGACTGTCGCCATCATGCCGATCAGTAGGACCGACCGCATTCGGGCCATGCTGTGAGCCTGACCACCCGGCAGCACGAGAATGGAGTGTTTGAACTCCAGCGCAATCAGCACTGTGAAGAACATGCCAAAAAGGGCTTGCAACAAGACCGGGTTCGTTGGTTCAAGTCCTGTGCTCATCACCATGCGAACGACCGCGACCACAACGTGAAGTAGGCCAACGCAGGCTACGGCAGTAATGCACAAGGTCAGGATAAGCATGGCCGCTTCTTCGAACAGGTCCGAAGCGCGCGCCAGTTTCAAAAAACCGGGAATATTCTTAATCATAGTTGGCAACACATCTCCGTGAACAAGGGGAGATCGTACTGTCGGATTATGGTTTCGGGAAGATGAGAGTTTAAGCGCAGAAAGCCGTCTCGTAGGGCGGCTCCTTAGTCAGGCCGTAATAATGCTCCGCTTGAGCGCGACGTAGGGGAATAGGTTCATAAACCTGGCCTTTCTCTCTCGTCCGATACTGATTAGATCGTACATACAATTAGCTTGCGTTACTCTTTCTCTTTCCGTATATACAATAAGCCATGAGATACGACTGGGACGAAGCCAAGCGCCTAAGCAACATCGAGAAGCACGGCGTTGATTTCGTGAGCGCCGAAGACTTTGAATGGGATGCGGCGTTCATCAGGGCCAGCCAGTCTTCGAACGAGCCGCGTCTTGTTGCGCTTGGCCCGATTGATGACCGTCTTCATGTGCTGGTGTTCAGCATCGAAACCCGGACCGTTCGTATTATCAGCTTGCGGAAGGCCAACAAACGGGAGGTACTGCTCTATGTCTCGCAAGACTAACATCATCATGCCGACTGACGAAGAAGACGCCCGGATCAATCAGGGCATCGCGCTTGATCGTGACAATCCGGAAATTACTGAGGCGGATTTTCAGGATATGAAGTCAGCCTCAGAGATTGTGCCCGCATTGGCAAAGGTCAGGCGCGTTCGTGGTCCGCAAAAAGCTGCCACGAAACGTTCAGTCTCACTTCGTCTCGATCAGGATGTACTTGAGAAGTTCAAGAGCACCGGACCGGGCTGGCAGACGCGCATTAACGAGGCACTACGACGCGCCACAGTGGCGCATTGACCTGAATCCGCTCTGCCGGGGAAGGTGAAGAATGAGTGAAATTACGTCTTGGGCTGCTGTAGGAATATCTTTTGCCAGCGTGACAATCGCCGGGATACTCTTTTATCGCACGGTGAGAGCAGACCGACCCGTGGTTGAACATAAAATGTTCTGGAATGATTACCCGAGAGTTGGCCCTATTCTGAGCATAGATTTTAATATCACAAACAATTCCAATAGAAGTATCGAGGTTGAGGCTGTAAAAATTTCCTATCCGAAGGGATGGAAGATAATTACTAACATCCGTCGCGTTATCGATGTGATATACCGGGATAAAAAACACCTGAATACTGCAACGTGGCTTCCGATCCCAATGCGCTTAATGAGAAAAGATGGCGACGGGAAAGGCCTCGATAGATCCTTGTCGCCAAATCGCGTGGAAGAACGAATTTATGCGGTTCCGCCTAGAAACTATATTTCCTCACGAGCGGACAAAAGTCTGGCGATAACGATACGTTGCTCGCGCAATTCGTTTTCGATTTTCCGAACCTTTTCCACAGATAGATACAGAATTCCGCAGCATGCCAGCGTTGCAACCGCAGAGAGTAACGAGCAGAACGCTTCTGACGGGGGATGAATCATCCTCAGATTCTAGTTTTGTTCCGCGCGTCAGTACAAGCAAAAAACGTTGCTCAAACCGCAGTAAACTGAGATAATTTCTGCCATGATCTTCCTCTATCTCGTCGTGGCTGCGGCCTGGTGCTTCTTCTGGGTGAAGGGGAGGCTTTGGGCGGCGCTTCCGGTTCCTGTGTTTCTCGCGGTAGCCACATATGATGACGTCATTTTGCATCATGTAGAATACGGTGCTGACCATTGGATAAGCATTGTTTTGATGGCCGTCGCATTCTTCATCCCTTACGCCATCCGCCGATACCGCGCTGAAAAGGCGGATCGGGTTTTGAATGGCGTTCGGTTCAATTATCGCGACTGACCCAACAAGTGATTGATGACTGCCTGATCCGTCTGTTCCATCTTGGTCAGGCGACGATTGGCAAGAGCGTGACCAAGTAGAGCATTACCCGCATGGAGCGCTGCTCCTGTCGCACCGCCCGTCATTAAGCCGCCCTCCTGTGCTCCAAGTAGGCCGCCGAGCGTACTGACAGCTCCACCAAAATGACCGCCTCGGATTTCCTTCTGGCGCTGCGTCATCCCTGCTTTGAAGGTCTTTGACCCCACGGAACCGCCCGCGTCTCGCATGGTGCGCTCTGCAAGCATGTCGCGGTAGAGCATCCGAATGCGCGTTTCCTGCTCAGGCGTAACGGCGTCTGTTCCCTTGGTCGCAACCGAAACCTCATTCTTGTCGATCTGCTTGATGAGGTTCTTCAGCGCCGTGTAATTTACACTTTCACCCGTTGGCGCATTTGTCGAAGGCTGCATCAGGCCGCGTGACTGAAGAAAGCGCAGGCTGTCGATAGTGCCTGAGCGCTGCGAGTATCCTTCCAGATAGTCATGAAAGCCCGGTGCCCCCTGGTCGATATGGTGCGCAAGGTCATCCATAAAGGGAGATAGACGCGCAGCCGCTGCACGCATATGCCCGTCTTCACCGGCTGCGGCTTTCTGAAGGCCATAACCGATGGCTTTGCGAACGTTCCAAAGATCGGACGGATTGGCCCACCGAACAGGGTCTTTCGGCTCATTCCAAAGAGTATGCGTTGGCGACGGATTTTCTTTGGCAAACGTCACATCCTCAAGCGCCTTCTTGGCTTTCATGATCGCCTGACGAACGGGCTCATTGCCTTTATTGGCTGAGACATGGCTATCCAGTATCGAATGAAGCCCCCCCACCGGCACGGCTTCTTCGTTCTCAAACGCCTTGGTTCGCTGTGCCTCTTCGAAAGCTGAACGCTCGGCCTCAAGATTATGGATTTGCTCCGGCGTGCCAATCGTTTCCCGAAGATGCTGCGTGTATGCATGATCATTGGCGCTATCCAGCGTCCTGAATGCATCCGGGTAAAGATCACGTAGGTTGTTTTCCAATCCCGCCATTTTGGCATCCTGAGTGCGCACCGCAGTCGTGTGGAAGACGCCCGGAACCTGCGCCTGATACAGTCGCGTTCCATCCTCACTCGTGAAGGCCTTCATGATGGCATCTGCGGCTTTCTCCGGGTCACTGAACGCACCAACCTTGGAGATGGCCTTGATCTGGGCTTTCTCTTCCGCCTTCTGCGTCGAAGTGCTGGCAGTCCGTCCGAT
Organism: Gluconobacter sp. DsW_058; assembly: GCF_002153615.1. Taxonomy (NCBI): domain Bacteria; kingdom Pseudomonadati; phylum Pseudomonadota; class Alphaproteobacteria; order Acetobacterales; family Acetobacteraceae; genus Gluconobacter; species Gluconobacter sp. DsW_058. The sequence continues at coordinate 35,996 of NZ_JOPH01000074.1, read as the reverse complement.
TTCTGTAGGGGCTTCTTCTGCGCCTCTGGCAGCTGCGCCTTGCGGGTCCAGATAATCCCCGGCACGACGGAGTGCCGCAGAGGCGCGATCCGTAACGGGCGAAAGGACCTTACCCCCAAGCTTTCCAGCGGCACCGAGGCCAAGCGTCAGGGCTGTCGCGTCTTTCCAGTCGCCGCCAGCAAGACCGGTCTGCACACCTGCCGCAATAGCGTTATTCGCGTACTTCATCGCAGACGGACCTTCGCCAGTTAGCGCATTTGCGACAACACGACCGGCCCTCGTTTCATCAAGCGCCGCAGCAGCCGGGCGAACGACACGGCCACCAAGCGCGGTTGCCAACCCCGCGCCAAGCATCGTCCCGGCTGCATCCGTGTAGGGAGCACCATAATCATTCTTGCGCGCCGCTTCGTCGCCATCTTCCTTGGAGGCAACCCAATCACCCACGTCATGCGCCGCACGTGAAACTGGATTGTCCATGTGATGACCAAGAGACGTGGCCCAGCTCACAAGGTGAGGGACGCCAACACCGAATGTCCGGTCGATCTCCCGTCCTGCGGAGTTCACCGTATCGTTTACAAGCGTCCAGGCCTTCTCAGCGCGTGACGGTTCTGCCGCTCTAGGGTCTGCCGCTCTAGGGTCCGCCGATCCTGACTGACCAAACATCGTCTCGAATGCGTTGCCAGTTGGTTGCTGAGCAGGAGCGGGGGCTTTCGTGTCTGACGATCCGCCGAACATTGTCTCGAACGCATCAGGCCCAGGTGTCTGCTGAGACTTTTGCGCTGGCTGGTAATTCGTCGCGACCTTGCCCGGATAAGCCATTGTCTCGGGGTTTCCCCATTTGGTGCGGTTTGTGCCGCCGTTGTAAGCCCGGAGTGCATCCGGAAGATTGCCGTAGTGCTTCAGGTTCTCGTCCAGAAGACGAGCTGCGCCATAAATGCTTTGCACTGGGTCGGTGGGATCAATACTCAGCCGCCGTGCTGTATCCGGCATGAACTGCATATGCCCAGTAGCGCCAGCACGAGACCGGATCTTCGGATCATTCTGCGGATCCTCAACCTGATGGACGGCCCGCAGAACATCAGGGTCAACGTTCCAGTATTTCCCGGCGTCGTCATAAACGCGGTCAATGTCTGCCACTTGGCACCAACCCGGCTGCGGCCATGGCGTTGTAATTGTTCTTCAGTTCATCGAACTGCCCGGACTTTTTCAGCCCTTCAATATACGTGCTGCGCTCTTGGGGCGTCATGCGGATCATCTGGAATGCACGCGGGTCAAAACTTTGGCTGAACTGCTGATTCCATTGCTGGAACTGCGCGGGCTGCATCCTCGAGGCTTTCCACGCTTGCGCCTTGGCATTGATCGCATCTTCATTGCCCTGAAGCTGATGAATCATGAGGCGGTTTGTGCTGTCCTGAAGCGAGCTGTTCGGACTAGCATGGACCGCTGCCGCAAGCTTGCTGTCGGTACCAGTTCCCAAGGCTTGTGACTGAGCATTGGCAAGATTTTGCGCCCACTTGTTGAATGACTGAGCTTTTTCGATTTCGCTCTCGTCCGCGTGGACGGAATATGGCGTCCAGTTGTTCCACGTAGCTTCAAGATTCCGCCAATGCTCTCGGCCTGGACCTGAGGTGAAGCCTTCCAGATCCGACCCCATATTCCCAAGCATCGCCATCCGATCATTACGGTTCGCGGACGCTTGCATGAGCGCATTGGCCCCATCGGCTCCGGCCTTCGCGGTTGCGGCAAGGGCTTCCGTCTGGCCCGCAGCGGGCGCGGCCTGATAGCCGGGGTTTGCGGGCTGCTGCGTCGGATAGCGGCCTGATCCCATCGCCTCGGGCGGAACGGTAGGCTTGCCGCCGCCAACCACCTGATCGCGCCTGACGTAGCTGCGGGAGCCGTCGGGGTTGATGATCTCTGTTGGCGTGGAATTTGTCTCAGGCGAGATTTGACGCTGCACACCTGCAGCAGGAGTGAACGCGCCACCGTCCATGCCAGAAGCCTGTGTTCCGGTCTGGATCGTCTGGCCGTCATCTACGCTCGTGGGCGTGCCGAACACACGGCTCGAAGCCTCTTGCCCCATATGCGCTGTGAAGGCAGCTTTGAGAGCTTCCTTGCGCTGTTCAGTCGTTGGGAGAGCGAGAACCTGATTGGTAATCGTGTTGATCTGATCTGACGCCGCAGGCGTCAGCCGCTTCATGAAGGCAGCATAACCACGGACGTTGGCGTTGGACGGGTCATCGACCAAGCGGCCCATTCCGTTTGCGGCCGCTGTTGAGGCATGGTTTTGAAACGCCAGTTGCTCATCCTGATTGAGCACGTCTTCTTGACGGGATGCATTCTGCTCGCGCATGGCCTGCCCAGCACCATAGGCAGCTTTCGGGTCACGAGCCATTGTTGCACGTGCTTTGGCGTAGTCAGTGCGCCCAGTATCGTCGGTAGCGCCAAGTAGAGCGTTCCCCCCGGCCATCCGCGCATCATATTCAGCTTGCTGGATCTTATTGCCCAGCAGCGCATTCCTGATGCTTAGGGCTTGCGCGAGCTGATCTGAGGGATCTGTTGGCCGGATAGTGTTCTGGCCAATACCGAGCAACGCACTGGCGCCTGTATCAAACCCCGCCATTAGCTTGCGCCTCCATTAAGAAGGTTCTTATAAGTCAGATAATTACTGCCATAGCTGGACGCTTGGTTGCCGAGGCTGGTCAAACCATTCGTTAGACTGTTCGCCATGGATGTTGTGCCGGCCATGCTTGCCCCCACGCCAGCCATCTGCGCCTGAGCCGATAGGTTCGCCGTATTGAGTTCATTGTTTGCACTAGCTGAGGCAGCGTTTGCGCCGTAGCCAAGCAAAGAATTCTGGCGGTTAAACGTGTTAGTCAGATTGCTTTGAGCAGCACTATTCGCAGAGAGTTGGTCATTGAACTGGTTTTGATACGTGCTATCAGCCAAGCCAGACGCATAAGTGGATGCGCCTTTAAGGGCTGCACCACTATTGGCTAAGCCGCGCGCTGCGGCACTATTGGTTGCCGCCTGTTCGCCCTGGCTCAGGTTCCACTGATAGCCCGGGGTTTGCTCAAGTGTCGTCTGGTTCAGTGCGTTGGTCGCGTTATTGACGTACGTGTTGTCCGTCGTGTTGTACGCAGAATTCCCCGTCATCGAGCCAAGGAGTGCATTCCCAGCGGAGACATAAGGATCATAATAGCTCTGCGCACCCGCTCCGGCGTTGGCGATGGCCTGCGCTTGTCCGGTACCGGTCTTCGCCGCCCGATCCATGGCCGTTTTCTCAAGCGCCATTTGAGCAGCGGTCGTTGCAGCAGTGCTCGCGGCCTGAGTTGCTTGACCGATACCAAACGTATCACTCATTGCGGGCGCTCCATTTTGTATGTGACGTGATGGCGCACGATGCCATCGGGGCAGGGCGCATCGATTGCACCCCAGCGAACAAAGCCGAGAGCGCGCATGGTAAACCGGGCGGATTTCCTGTCGTCAGGAATTGCTGCGATCATCAGGTCAGATGGCTGTGTGTTCCACCACCAGTCCCGGATCTGGCGCATTGCCGCAAGAGCGGCTTTACCGCGCAGTTCCGGCACAACGGCCTGATGACATTCATGCACACGCCCCTCAACGGCGCGGAAGCCGACAACAATACCGGGCAGGGACACAACAAGCCGGTCCTGAACATCGGCGATCCGCCCTGCCTCACCATAAATGGCAGGATGTGTGATGACGGCATTGATGGCGTCTATGTCGTTGATAGCTGCCCCGGGGATGGCAGGTGCGGAGAAGATCACGACAGCATATATCCATCAACGATCAGGTTCAGGCCGTTACCGGATGCAATGATCACGTCACCAGCGGTGAGAACGCGCGCAAGCTCAGGGACCAGATCCGTGCCGCCGGCAGCAATTGCGCGGGCGGGAATAATCTCGAGAGCCGATCCGCCTGAACGCTGGATGGAAACGGTCAGGGAGACAGCAGTACCTGTCGGATTAGCGACGACAGCACCACTAACAACGGTTGTCCCGGCTCCTGCCGTGTAAACGGAGGAACTGTCACCGGTAAGGGTAGTGCCTTTTACGAGGGATTGTGCGACGACGGCCACGGGCGGTTCATGACTGTAAACGTCATGCTCTCATTTTGAGATTGTGCCGCCTGCGCTTCAGAGCGCGCCGTGAGAAAAAGTGTAGCCAATTCCTGCGCGTTTTCCAAGGCTTTTAGTGCGCGTGTTTCACTGGCCTGAGCCTGTAACAATGCCATGGTGGCAACGTCGAGAGCCTCTTGAGCTTTGGCAAGAATGGCCTGGCTACAGCGAAGAGCAGTAAGACTTTGAGCCTCGTAAGCGGCCCTTTGGGCATGATCCGCTTTGGTAATTGCAACTTGAGTAGAGAGGGATGCAATATCTGCCTCAGCCGCAATCCAAGTTGTGTCGTTCCCCGGAGAATACCCTGTACGCTCCCACATACGCCGAATGAATGCCTGGAACTGCAATGTCGGTGTCCCGTCCGTATTGCAGATTTTTCCCGCAGGCAGGGGAGAGTTGAGATCGCGGGGGCCGGTCATGACCGCACCGGATCGATATCAATGAAAGCCCCCATGAGCGCGGTTGCCCCCGGATCAGTCCAGGTGACGCGATACACACGGTCCCGCGCCATCCCCAAACGCCAGAGTGTCGGCCAGAAATTTCCACTCGACCCGAGCGCCAAGGATTGCGGGGTAGTGAATGTGGCGCCGCGATCATCTGACCAGTCCACATTGACTGAGACGTTGGCAGCCTGCTGCATATCCAGTGTAAATTTGCGATGAATGCCGCGGCTACCATCTGTCAGCAGGTGAGGGAACGCCCGCTGCCGCTTGATTGGGGCGCCAGCATCGTCTGACGCATCCATGGACACTTGGTAGATAGCGCCATTATCCCGATCTATCGCCCAGATTTTTCCGTAAGCCTGCGCCCAAAACAGCGGGCGCATCTGAACCTCAGCGCCAGATGTATCGATTCCACACCGTTCGTGCCATAGACCTGTTGTGATATCGAAAATCCAAGACGAAGACTGGCCGGGAATTGTCAGAACGTAAAAAACGTGGCCGTCCTGCTGATAAACGTTCCCGATAGCGCCAGACATGTCTCCCATTGCCTGAAGAGCACCATCAATCGGGGGCGTTGAAACTGGAACCGCAGAGGTTTGCTGTCCCAAATAGACACGCACCATGCCTGATCTGTCGTGGCCTAACCACATAATCGCGCCGTTTGGCGTATTGTTGCAGGTGGGAATATTGGCAATGGAATAAGGCGCAGCACATCCAGCTTCAACCGTCACGCCCTGCAAGCGCTGGAAAGGGAAATCAGACGCTCCGCTATCATACCAGAACTCGATCTGGAATCTTGAGAATAACCAAATATATTGGCCGACAACGGCCACGGCTACTATTGTACCTAAGCTTGTTGCATCGCTCGCGACATAAAGCGGGTCGAAAGGTGTGGTATTTTCGTCTGCGAATTGGGCTGGGGAGACATACCAGTTTGTCGTCTCTGGATTGACGAAAAGAAAGAATGTGTCGAGCAATGCGACAGTTGCGCTACCATAAAACGCGGTGTCGCGTATTTGCGTCAGGCTGCCGTAATGCCCATTGGGCTTGCTGGGCATCGTGCAATACCACCCGCCTGAATCGGTGCCATCGACTATGAAAAGGGTTGTTCCATTATCCTCCATACGCACCGGAGCGTCACCCTCGGCGATTGAGCCAATGGCTATACAAACCTCATCGCTGCGCACCCATAAGACATCGCCACCGAGGACGATTATCAGGTGGCCTTGCGATGTTTGGTATGCTGCTCGTCCATTGCCTGACCGCTTGGACGAGAGAACCAAGCCTGGCGTCGGATAGTAGGCATATGCGGTGGGTTCGCCGCTGCCTGCTACGGTGGGTTCAGGATAAAGGTTCAGGCATCGCTGTGCCGAGACAGAAGCCGAGCGAGCAAGATAGGAGCCGCCTGAAAGATTGATGCGGGGCATCAGATGAAATCCGGTGCAGTAGGCCAAGTCACTGTCGTCGCCATACTCTGGCTTACCGGAAGGCCCCGCAATGCAGTCCGGTAAGCCTTAGCCTGAGCGATCTGGTCAGCCGTCAGGGATACGTCTGAGAGTTGTGTCCAGTCTGAGGCCGTCAATAGAGCGTTGCGATGCAGGCGCGGCCATGCGGGGGGCGACCCTACTTCAGATTCTTGATAGACTGTTGCATCAAGACGCCCGGAACCCTCTGCCGTGGTTTTACCAGTGATGATGCCATTTTCGACCACATAATACCACATATCAGTTACTCACCGAATTATTGGCCTGGTTGTTGTTGGGGCCTTGATTGTTGTTGAAGATCGCAGCGGTTTTATTATTCAGAATAATGTTGCCAACAACCTGAGTATATCCCGTATTGCTCCCCCCGACGTAGTAAACGCCGTAAAGCTGAGGATTGACCGTGTTGAGCGGGTTTCCGAGCGTTCCGATGATGTTGCCAGTCAGGGCAACGCCTGTCGTGCCATTGGCAATCCACACACCTGCGCATTGCGTATTGCCGGAATTAACTGCCGCTCCGCAATTGAGGCCGATACTCATGCCGCTGATCGTGACATTGGTGGGCTGGCTCAGATAGAAACCGCCGCCGCCGTTATAAGCTGCGCGTCCGTTCGAAAAATGGACATCTGTGGAGTTGGGACCAATCTCGACGCCGTATCCGGCCTGAGATCCTATCCAGCACGCATCGCAATAGAAGCCGTCCGCAGACTGGAGATCGATGCCGACGAACTGAGGGTGATCAACCTCCAGATCCTGTGCCCACGCCCATTGGGGGCGACTGCTGCCTGACAGGACTGTGTCAATCACACGCAAGCCATGCGCGCCACCAAGGAGTGCAGCGTTTCGGATCACGAGGGAAGAAGCATAACTGTTCTGTACGATCCACGACATGGGGCCGCTCGTGAATACCCACGTTACTCCGCCGTCAACAACCGTTGAACTCCATGTGCTGGCACCGCTGCCTGGGATGCCAGATGGTGGCGTGCTGCCGGACGTCCCGGCTGATACGCATGTCCATATCGTTCCATCGGGGGCGCTGACAGTCTGACTAGGCGTATATGCCGTTCCGCTTTCCCAGTTCGGGCCAGCTGTGTTGATATTGCCGTATGAGTATGGGGGTACGTTACCAGCAACGAAATTATCAACCATCATGCGATAGGACTTACTGTCCGCAGTGCCCTCGAACATCACCCCGTAATAACCGGCCATGTTGGAGAGCGTAACGTGATCGGAAACCTGATCCTCGCCATTGGACTGATAGACGTGGATGCCGTTATAGCCAAAACGCAAATCTACACGCCGCACGAACGCGCTATTCGTGTTGTGGCCGAGCGTGACCATAAACGGCGAATATAGACTACTGCTCTGAAAAACAGAGGCGTAAGACGTGTTACCGCTGATAGCCAGATCTTCAACGCCACATTTTACGCAATCTGAGAAGGTGAGGAAATCCTTGGTGTTCTGGTTAAGCATCAGGATCGTATTACGACCATCGCCACGCAGAACCACGCCGTCTGCATTCACGGTAAGCTGTCCAGAAAATGCATATGTTCCGGCTGGAATGCGGATGACGCCGCCGCCGAGCTTCTCGACAGTCGTAATCGCCGTTTGGAAATAAGGTGTCCAATCGGTTGCGCTGCTCTGCGACGTTATCATCTGCACGGTGCTGATCACGCCACCAAGCAGGGCCGAAACCAGTGTCCCTGCCAATGTGTTTGTACCATCCAGGCTCGCGCCGCTCACGGATCCACCCGAGATTGCCGACCCTTTAATGGTGCCTCCAGTGACTGCAGGCGCTCCGATCAACGGATTGGCCAGGGTGCCGTTGTTTACATCGGCTTTTTGCGCCATGGCCGCGTTGAGGCCTTGAGACCCTGCGAGCGTGACAGGCCTCGTCATCGCGGGGACTGTCTGCGCCTGAACTGGCGTGGTGATAAGCGCTGCCACAACGAGAAGAGCAAACCGTTTCATATTTTTTGGATCTCCATTCCGGGGAACCAGAAAGGGTTTCCGCGCGGTGAAAGGATAGAAGGCATTCCTAGCGTTGGGGCTCGAAAATTAGCTGTGCGGATTGTGTTCAGAGCCGCGCGTGCGAACGTTGCCACGGTAGGAGAAGCTTCCTGCCCATATGACGGCGCCAGCCGCGCAGCGAGACACCACATCACCGCGTCCCAATACTCGGGCGGCAAGTTCAGAGGCGTGTCTGCCTTAAGATTACTTGGGAGAGGCTGAGCTACGAGAAGATGTAACTGCCATGTGTTTCCGCCTGCTGGGATTGGCCAAGGTCTGAACTCACCCAGCGGGAAGGCGGGATTATAGAAGTAGTAGCTTGGCCATGTTTTCAGGCCCTTGAGACCGAGAGCCGCATAGTCCTGATAAGACGGGATTTCTGTTAGGGGATAGTCAATGGGATTGGCGGCAGATAGCCCGTCATCATTATCGAAGAAATCGCTGCGGTCGAAATCGTTGGCGGAGAAATCTCCTTCGACCGCAGCTCCGCCGTTGAACAGCAAACGAGCGTAAGCTCCAAAGACCTTTGCTGGGCGTACCGGCATGTCGATATCACTGCCTGGACCGACAGAGTAAACAGACTGCCCAGTCGCCATGCAGAACACGTCCGTCAGGTTAGGCACGAGCCACTCTCGACGCTGCCACTGCGCTAGCATCATATTGAGATGCATGACCCCGGAGGCCAAGCCCTGCGGATCAGTATTCTGACCACCTACGCCAACGCCAAGCTGCTCCAGTGCTAGGCCGACGAGGTCAGAGACTAGATAGCCAGCTGTGACATTCGGAGTACCGCCGTTATTGGTTTCGGACATTTGGGGTGCGCCCCTTTCGCCTCATGACAGGCTTAAGCGGCGCTTCCCGGCCCGAAGGCTCCGGACGGCCAGACATGCGGGCTCTCACCCGCTCTTCTTCTGCCTCATCCCGAACGGTCACGGTTTCGTAGCCATTCGGGTGGTGCAACGTTTTGGGATATCGCTTCACCAGCATCAGCCAGCGGCGACGATATCCGGAACGATGCAGAGCCATTCAGGGCGCAACACACCGATGCCGAACAGCACGTCGAGGCGCGTTCCGAGCGTATCGTCAGTGCCGTTGTAGTAGGTGAGGGTACGCATGGAGATGCCATCGAGGTTTGCCATACCGCAATCCACGACACCCTTGTTGACCTCCATCAGATCGACGGTGACCAGCGTCATGGCCTTCTTGTTGAACAGAAGGTTGCGGCGGATCGTCTCGCCCTGTTTGCCGACAAGAGTAATCTTGGCGTCAGCAACTGGCAGCGCATCGACGGTCTGATACTGGTTCTGCGATCCATCAGCAGCAGGGCCGACAAGGGCAGGTGAGACCACGATGGACGTGGCGCCGCTCGCAACAGCCTGCGTAACAACGAATTGCATTGGAGTGCCATAGGACCGCTTGGTCGCGCGGTTGACCTGATTGACTCCTGCGATGGTGATGACATCACCTGCGTTCAGACCACCGTTCAGGGCTGATGTGGCAATGACCGAGTTCTGAGGATAGGCCGTCGAACTGATCTGGCCTGGGATCGCATTGCCCGCGTTGCTGAGCGTCGTGACTGACCCGGTCGCTGTGGCAGAGCTGTCGTAAGAGCCGGTCGTGGTGACGAGACAGGTCTGGTCGTTGATCCATTCGCGGACGCCAAGGAGAGGCGCTTCCATCGCGCCCGTCTTGGTCTGCTGACCAATCTGTGCGGAGGGATTGAATAGTCCCATAAGGCCGGAAACCGTATTGGCATCCGTATCCGGGTCAAGAACCGCAAAACGATCAGCCGTTGGGGCATGCTGCTTCGTCAGCTTGGCCTTGGCCTGAAGCCACGTTTCGGACGTAGGGGCGATCGTATTACCGTCGCCATCCGTGTTGCGCACCATGTTCGCGGCACCAAGAGCCAGCGTCATGGCGATATCGGCAACGGAGCCGGTCAGGTTGTTGACGGACGGCTCGATGTAACGACCGCTGAAGTCGTCAACATTCAGGGTGCGTTCCTGCGTATCGAATCCCAGAGAGACGTGCTTGCGGTAAGCCACCGTCAGAGGCACGGAGCGCTCTGCGATGGACTGCGGGCTGACAACCGGGCCATCACCAACAACCGGGTCGTTTGGCAGGCGGACGTTCACGGAAGCACCGATCTTCGCACCGGACTTGCCGAAGTAGCTGTCATAAGAACGGTCAATGTTCTTGATGAAACCGTTAGTGTCACGAAACAGCGGCAGCGCGCGCTTCGTGATGATCATGTCGTTAATCAGTTGGTTGGCCACGGGTTCGGCTCACAATACACGGCGCCACTGCGCCTATCGTGCCGCTCTCGCCAAAGGCAGAACGTGTGCCGGTTAGGGAACCGGAAACAGCCGGGTTAGAGCCCCCGTGGCTTGTGCGGAGAGACTGCTCCGCGACAGGTTAGGACCGAACGCCAGCCTTCCAGAGGCGGTCAAATTCAGCAGCGGAAACATTTGGGTCGTAGATCGACTTCTTTCCCGCAGGTGCCGCACCGGATGGAGCCGAGACGGGAGGCGGGGCTTTCGAAACTGCTGGCGCTGCGGGCGTTTCTGCCTGCGCTGCCGGAGCTTTTTGACCTACCTTTGCCGCGAACTGCGTCAGAAGCGCATACTGCCGACGCGGTGAGGCGTCGAGGATGTTGCTTGCTGCATCAGGGTCGTGAGCGAGAGCATAATACACGTCTCCACTGTTCGGCAACTCCGATATGTCGGAGATTAACTCACGGTGTGACTTGTTAGAGAAATCCAGTCCTGCACGCTCGGACAGGAGTTGCGTGGCCTGACTGACCGCCGCATCACCATGAGTTCCTGCAACAGCCTTGGCGATCACCTCAGTCTGCGACATGAATTTCTGAGCGGACTGCTCTTCTGCTGCCTGCTGCTCGTAACGCTGACGCTCCTGCTGCCGGATCTGGTCTGGCGTCAGGCTCTCTTCCTGTTGCTCTTCACCACGAGAAGCCGCCAGCGCGCGGCGCATGTTCTCCAGCTCTTCCTGATTGGCCTGCTCACGCCGCTCAGCCTCGCGGCGCTCGAACGTCAGCTTATCAATCTTGCGCTGAAGCCACGCAGGCGTCTTCTCGGGCTGGGGGGCGGCGTCGGGTTGTGACTGCCCCTCTGGTGCGCCCTCGTTCTGCGTCTCGATTGCTGGCGTGTTCGTAACGTCTGGCGTTGCCAGCGCGCCGTCAAGGATAGGGGTTTCGAGTGTCTCGCTCATGCCTCAACGGCTCCTGTCACTGGATTGGCAGCATGAATTTCGCCGCCTGGGGGATTGGAAGAAGGAAGACGCGGAAGTGGGCCCGGTGGACCATCCTGCACGGCAGGCGTTGTCCCGCTTGAGGGAGGGGCTCCATTCCGCAGCGCCTCGGAAACAAGCTGGTGGACCAGCACACGCAATGCCTCCGGATCAGTAGAGCCAATCGCGGCCATTCGGTCCGTCTCGGCCTTGTACTGGTTCGTGTCGGCAGCCATCGCGTCTTTGACGACGGTATGTTGCTGCTCGGCCTGCTTATCCTTGAGCTGCTGCGTAACCTGCTGAAGCTGCGCCTGTAGCTGCTGGATCGTCTGTTGAGCCTGACCGAGGCGCGGATCATCAGAAGCAGGCTTGAGCCGGTCGGCAATCTCGTCAGCAAGCGGGAAATCAGCACTCTGGAACACAAGATCGCCAATCTGCCCCATGAGAGCCGGAGCAGCCTGAATGATCTGCGTCAGTGCGTTGAACGCATCCTGTTTCCGGGTCGCAAACGCGGGCCCTACATCAGCCTCAACATCGAAGCGGCCAATCGTGGGGTTAATCGCGAGAATTGCGCCATCGATCTGGCGCTGTTTCTCAAGCGAGATCCCTTGTGGCGGCTGCTGCGGCTGCCCATCAGCGCCAGGCGGAAGAGCCACCTGCGCTGATGTCTGCATGCTGGGATCAATGACAACACCCGTCTGCGCTCCGTCCATCCCGAGCGACTGAACCGCGCGCTGTGTATCGTACACACGGGGAATGGCATCGATCAGCAAGCGCCCGAGATACCGGAGCGCCATGCCCTGATTGTCGGTGTAGTGATAGTTCGCAGTATCTGACTGGCGCTGACGCTGCTGGATTGCAACGCCGGACTTCTCGTTACCAGGTGCCCCCATCTCAGCCTGATACTGGCCAGTGACCATTTGCATCCACTGATCGGCAGATTGCATGCCCTGCATGTGACCGGTTGATCCAGATGGTGGCTCAATGCGGGTCGGGATCGGAATTGGCTGCCCATCCTCAGAGAGGGCGTTATATGGCAGGACAGCAGCGTTGCTCGTGTTGGCCTGCGACCACTCGTTTGTGTAACCCTCTATCGCCTCAGCAGAGGCCAACCAAGGCGCTTTCGTCTGAAGCGCCACGCTCTCGACATAGGCGCTGGCCGTATAGTTGAACATGCGCTGCGGATCGATCAGGGCCCGTACAAGACCGGCATAATCTGCGTCGTTGCCGTCAGTCGCACGCGTCTCAATGCCAACCATTGGGATCAGGGGAATAAGCGAAAACACGGTCTCGCCTTGAGCCACCACCGTGTTACCCGCGATGACGTACTTATCGACCATGTGCGATGTGATCGGCCGCGACGAGGCTTTCATCGTGCGAAAGTCCTCCACCAGCTCGGGAGGCATTTCACTCTGACGCATCGGCCCCGTAGGCGTGGCCCACAGCGTGTCATTCTTCTCACTGCGGCGATAATAAGTCGCCACGCGAACCGTGTTGTCGCTCACCCATTCGCTGTCTGATTGCAGTCCTGAAATCGGATCGCGCGATACGTCTTCATGGCCGGGATAGAGCTTGTCGAACTCGCCCCGGTCCATTTCCTCAACGATCATCGCCCAGTTCTGATCCGAGTGATCGGGCTCGCGGGCTGCCGGGTCAAAATAAACGGATAGACCATTCGGAACGGACTTGATGAAGAAGTCCTGATCGAACGTGTCTACACCCGGAACATAATCCGTCACGACATGAAACCAGCCCAGACCCGTGCGAACCTGCCCCTGAATGGCACAGGCATAGGCGTTCTGCTGAGCGTTCGACTGATACTCGATATGGCGGATAATGCCTTCAATGGCATCCGCTGTCTCAGCCATGGAACCAAAGCCAGTCGCGTTGACCTTTACGCCCATTTGCGACTGCCGCGCTTCGTTCTCCACCTGGAAGACGTGCTGCGCGGTTTTATTGATCGTCAGGCAAGGGCGAGGGGAGCCGCCAAACGTTCCGGCACGCGCCTGATAGACCGCATCATCCCACTGCGCATGATTATACGCGTCCGCATGGAAAAACCGCAGATCATCGCGAGCTCGACCGCGCCATTGGCTCGTGTGGCCAGACGCTTCTTCGTAGCGTTTCTGGACCTCAGAAATGATATCGGCTGTGTCGGAAACGCTTTCGCTCATGAGGTATTGAAATACCACACCAAAACTTGTCAGTACAAGCGAAAACGACAATCAGGACCGATTACAAACCCATCCATCCAGAAGATGAACCTGTCAGTGACACACGCGGGCGCTTGGCGCTCTCAGCTTTTGGCTTTGGGTCATTGATCGCGACAGCCAGCATCCGGAACGCATCAGCACCATGAGAGGCGTCATCATGCAGCGGCTTCTTGCTGAATCGTCCGGTCTGCTGGTCCACGTCGTAGCGATACCGTCGCAGAGCGTTCATGCCGTCTGCCGTCGCCTGCTCATCAAACCACACGCGAGGGAACAGAGCACGGGCCGCGCTGATCCCGGCCATGATTGGTAACTGAGGCAGAACCGAGATCGGCATAGAGCGGGCGCGTAGCTGAGCCGCGATGGTTTTGCCTGCGGCCGATAACTGCCCCTGGTTGGCGTCATGCGGAAGGAAATGCCGCTCGTACTTGTAGCCGCGCCGCTCCAGCACGCTGATGTAATGGTCGAGGCCTTCCATTCTGTTCTGATAGAAGTCGATCACTCGGATGTCGAAGCCAATCTTCTGCCAGAACCAAATGCTGGTCATGTCAGACCATCCCAGATCCCAAGCGGTAAAGACCGGTGCAGACGGGTCATATTCCACGCGGCAAATGCGCTGCTCGTCCGTGGCCTGCCGGATCTCACTGGCATAGATCGCGCCTTCAAGAACTTGCTTCGGATTGCCTTGCCAGACATTCAGCCATGCGTCGTAATCCGTGGCCTTGAGTTGCTCCATTTCCTCGCGCAGCACGACAGGGAAGAACGGGTTTTGGTCCCAGTTCACTTTACGGACGATGGCATTGCGTGGCGGGTTTAAGACGAACCGGCGATAGACCTCATCCTCAGCAAGCTCGGGATTGAAGCCAAGCCAGATCTCAGAGCCTTCCTTACGGATCGTCGGAATGAGAATATCGAGGCTGCCCTTGGTGATCGTTTGGGCTTCTTCGATCCAGCAGCGGTCGATGCCTTCGATAGATTTGATCGAAGCGATGTTGTGCCGCAGACCCGCGAAGATGAATTCGGTCCCGTTGCGTCCAAGGATCGAGGTATTCTGGACCGTGTAGAAACTGGCCAGAGCCAGGTTTCGCGCAATATGGTCAGCCAGCAGCGAGTGAACAGAGTCAGAGATGGACTTCTGAAACTCTCGCGCGCACAAAACGCGGATCGGCTTTTCTGCACCTTGGATCAGCAGAGCAAGAGCCATGCCCCAAGATTTGCCCGACCCTCGGCCACCATACGCGACCTTGTAACGCGCAGGCTCGAATAGGAAGGCGAGGCTCTCAGGGAACTGGACCTCACTCACTCGGGCGAACTACGGTCACGACAAGGCCGAGCGGGGCGCCATCCTGTCCGCTGATCTCGACAGTCTCTTTCGCCTTACCCCAAGCGCGGTCGAGTAGGGCGTTGGCGGCAGAGACGCGCGCGCTTTCGGGCGCTGTGGCTTTGCCTGCGATCTGGGCCAGCGCTTCGATGGCCGTGAGGGTATGAGACCGCGCAAGCTCGACAACCTCTTTCAGGGCCTTGGGTCGCCCTGATGGATTGCCGGATTGTCCTTTTTGGAATGGCTTGCCTGCTGGCGGTTTTCTCCGCTGCTTGCCGCTGTTTGCAGTGGGTTCGGTCATAGGCCCAACCTATCATCAGGCCCCGCCTAGTACAAGCAAAACCGGTAACAGAATACCACATAAACCAACAAAGACCTTGCATGATGTGCTGTTCAGATGAACAGTCGGAGTTGGCAGCAATTCTAATAGGAACTGTGCTGATGTCATTTGGGAACAACGCATTTTCTGCGCTGACGCACTTCGCCCTTGCTTACCAAATCGCTGAGTGGGGTTGGGTCATCGGGCCTCACACTTATGGGTCTCCATTAATTCTAGAAGCCGGAGAAGCTCACCTCACAATCGGCGACTACTGCTCCATTGGACCGAATGTCACGATCGCTCTGGGCAATCACCGAGCAGATCTTGTGACGACATATCCGTTCAAAACCCTCTCCCAGTTCTGGCCGAAAGCTGAAGACGGGGAAGGGGACCATTCATCGAAAGGCGATGTGGTCATCGGTAACGACGTCTGGATTGGATCGGGCGCAACCATCCTCTCTGGGGTCACGATAGGCGACGGAGCAATTGTTGCGGCTGGTGCGGTCGTGACCAAAGATGTCGCCCCCTACGGAATAGTAGGGGGAAATCCGGCCAGACTGATCAAATTCCGCTTTTCTGAAAGCGTTATCGCACGATTGCTGACTCTGGCATGGTGGAACTGGCCAGAAGATATTCTTCAGGATCGCGTAAAGGATCTTATGAGTGGGGATATTGAGGCGTTTTTGGATCAGTACGAGCCAAACAATTGACCACTCAAAAAACAAAATCAGGCTGGGCGTACGACTGCTGCAGGTGCGGAAAGGGCGCGCCGCCTTTGGTGGATGGTTCCGGTGGGCTGCTGCCTGAATCCGACGCTGAACATGGAGACTGAGGAAAGCCGCCCTTCGGGACGATTTTTCATAAAAGGTTTTTCAATATCTTTTCATAGGACTGAGCTGACAAATCGTGTGAGTATTCCCTCAGGCAAGCGTTGCCATTGCGCCTTTATTCGAGAGTCTCAATATGAAAAAAGCTTTTCTAGCATCTCTCATTTGCGTAACCGCTCTGTCTGCTTGTGAATCTCCACAGCAGATAGTGGCCCAAAAGGAAGATCACCTTGCCGCTGCGGGGTTTCAGCTCAAACCCGCCTCAACCCCCCAGCGGATTGCAATGCTCAAAAAGCTGCCCGCGCATCACTTCGTCCGCCGTATCCACGGTGACACGGTGAGCTACGTTTACGCTGATCCAACAGTCTGCGGCTGCCTGTACGTTGGCGATCAGACGGCATACGGACGATACCAAGCCTATCAGCAGCAGCAGAATATCGCTGATGAACAGCAAATGGCTGCTCAGGATTATCAGGACGCTCAGTGGAACTGGGGGGAGTGGGGCCCTTGGGGCGGCGGCTTTGGCCCGGGCTATGGATTTGGCCCAGGCTGGGGCTGGTAAGCTCTCGTCACGTTATCGCCGTGAGGCCGCACACTTTTCCTGAAGCCGCTGCATAGCGTCTGGCGGCATTGGTGCGGTCATCATGGATCTGTAGTTCATGCAGGCTGCCGTTTCATGATGCTGCGGCTTATGTGAATTATAGGTACACCCTGCGAGAATTACTGCGGTTAGGGATGCGAGAATGATGCGCATGGGGGCCTCCCGGATTGGTCATCTTTTATAGAGCGCGAGATCGTTGGCAGAGTTCACGGTCAGAGGATTTTATAGTCTCTGTGCGCTCTTGGGAGGCCCGAACCAGAAGCTTCTATTTCACTCCGCTGCGTACGGTTTCACCGCAGAATATGGCATGCCCAACCCTCGTGGCAGCAGATCAAACTGCAATCTCTAAAAATATTTTTTGGGGATTGAGCACCAAAACAGATCTGCATAGTCTGTAATAAAATATCTCAATCTTGTTGGGTTTGTGTAGGATGTATGGTTACCCCAAGACTGAAATCCGCAAGGACGGAAAGTTAATGGGATGGTTTATAATTCGGGGCGAGATGATTTATGTATTCTCTCTCAACGGATGCATTAAGTCAGTTGTTAGTACCGATGACGATAAGCGATCTCTTGCTCTATCGATTTTAAGAGATCCCGACATGATTTAATACGGTAATGCTTCGTTATTTAATTATTGGTTTTCCGCGAAGCTATTGACTGATATCTCCGGGGATTTTTGCTGTCAGTACGTAATATATACCATGCTATGGGATAGATGGTACAAGCTGAGAGCGTCAGAAGCAATCCAAACTCGTAATACCCGTCGGGATCATAGTTGTCTTGCACTCGAAAATACACTGCACAAGCTGCCACCAGCAGAATGGCAATTTTTACGAGTGCTAACCGCTTCATTGTCTATAAACCCAAATCCTATTCTCGACTGCCAATGGAACGCAATTCTACTGTTAAGTTCCAAAAAGCATGAGGCGTCTAACGAACTTTTAATTTTGAGACAAGGTTTTTCCCGTGACGAAAGGTCACCTTGCGGAGAGCACCACTCTCACACACGGGTCAGGTCACAATTTCCGAGTACTTTTACACGCCTCGGAGCAATACCGGACGTGATCCCAATCTTTCGCCCACTTCTTGCGCCAGGTGAACGGGCGATCACAGACCGGGCAGACCTTCGATGGCAGATCCTGTTTGGCAGGCTTACGCTCGATTTTTCCTTTGCCGCGCGACATCAGAGCCGACGCCTGTTCCTGCTGACCGCGAGAGCAGTAGCCGTGAACATTGGTATTCCAGTGGCTAACAGCCTGCCAGCAGACCCATGAGGACCGCTGGCGGCCAAAATTAACAAGGCCACGCAAAAAGTCGCGCCACCGATCAGCGCCAAATGCTTGTTCTTCACAACATCCCTCGCATTCGCCCTCAGAGTCGCTTTAATCTGTCGTTCGCTACGCTGGCACCAGATAAGCATTACACAGCACTCAAGCGAAGCACTTCTCTGGCTTGACTGTACAGCCGCCCTTCGGGGCGGTTTTTCTGCTTAGTTTTTGGCGTAAGGCTGCGGATTTCGCAGAATACGGGGTTTGGCTTCGTCAAGATATATCTCCCCCTGGATGTTTTTATAAAGCCTAAAAATACTATCTCTACAAACCCTTAAGATGCGTTCGTGTCTTTGTATTTCTTTTAGATCGTGCATAATACAGAAAGTTTTTTTAAGGTGAGTAAATGCAAGTGGTTAGAAGCGATGACGACAATATACAATCTGAACCTTCTAAGTGGAAGATAGCAAAAACATTCTTATATGGATTTATTAGATCATTTTTCAACCAAATGCGCTCCATTGGAGCTATTGGTACTTCTGTTTTCTTGTTGGGATTGTTTTTTGTTGTTGTGTGCAAACCCTCCCCTGGAGGAAATGAAAGCATATTTAAAGATGTATTGCGAGAAATAGGCTTTGCCGCAATGGTCTCTGTAATGATGTGGACAATTTTCGATGTTCTTAGAAAAAAAGAAGAAGAAAATTTATGGAATTCTAGGATTGAGAAAATTTCTAATAACGTTTTCAATTCTGTATTACGGAAAAACCTACCAAAAGAACTTATAAGTCAAGCCATATCCGTCAACCTTGAGTGCCCGTTACTACGAGGGGATTTTGAAGGTTTATACGAAATAAAAGATGTTCATAAAGGGCAGGAATACGATCATGACTTTCTTATTATTAAATCAAATGTCTCCTTCACTATAAGAAATATTTCGTCAGAAAAAACAGATTACCAAGCTAAAGTAAGCTTGCCAAATCAAATAAATAAAGAAATGAAATCCTTAATAAGGGTTGAAAAAATTGAGTGCACAAGTAACGGAACAGTAATAAATCTAGATAAAAGCCCTCAAGACGCAAGTGCGGAATTTATTACTTCCTTAAACAAGGACGAAAATTCTGCCGTCTATGACGCAGGGACGGTGTTTTTGGATCCAAATCAAGAAATTCAGGTCGTTGCAAAGTATACGATGACCAAAGAGCTTGAAGATACGGAATTCTTGCATACACGAACGCCCAGTAAGGCGATGAAAGTGACGATAGTAGATGCTGGCGATCGACCGAGAAAATTCTTTGCAAAATCGGTACACAAGAACCCGCTTGCAGATCAATCTTCGGATGATACCACCACCAAAATTTATCGAATCAGCGAGTACGTTTTGCCGTATCAGGGGATTATGTGGTGGTGGAAAAATGACGTTTCTTCCCAAGCAGATCAAGGCGATGATACGAAGAGTGATGCTGAATAGAATTGACATTTCCATTCAATTGTTCACTTCATATATCGCGGTCCAAGTTAATGGATTTAACCGCGGAAAAAGCAAGACTTCCCAAGTTAGGAGAATAATATGCTAGACAGTGGCACTCTCATCTAAAGAATCCAACTCAACCAAGAGTGGGCGGTGATTCCGACCACTCATCAACTATCAAACCAAGATTTTCACAGGCGGGTTAGATGCTTGTGAAGTTAAAAGGGGCGGGGGCTCAATCCCGTCCCTTTTTTCGTATCTGCATCGAATGTAACCCACATTACGCCCCATAGCAACGCATTTTGCCGCACAGCGCGTTTTTTCCGTTTAGGGTCAGATGCCTTTATCGGATGACTTTAAAGCTCTCTACGGACAACCTCGCGGCTCTCAGGGTGGGTTTCGACTTCATATCAACCCCATCAACCTTATCAACGCTTCCCCCCACTTGTCCGCTGCTCCTGAAGTGGCACATTCGCAGCTTTCATCGCTTCGACCACGAGGCCCATGTTTTCCGGCGCGTGCTTGCCGACCGCGGCCTGAACGCAGCGGAAAAACGACGGCTGAAACGGTCCTTCGCTGATCCGGCGCAATGTGTGACCTAGCCGATCGGTGTCCTTCCAATCCCGAGGATCACGACTGCCAGCCTCTACGCCGGTGACCATCTCGTGCACGGCCGGGGAATAGCGCCGAAGCATGGACAGCCAGATCTTCCGCCGCTCCGATCGCTCCTGATCCGTGGCGCCTGTTTCGTTCGGCAGGTTCCAGTTCATCTGCTCGTTCTGCTGCCAGCTCCGAAGCCAGTTCTTGTCGGTCTCGGACAACTCGCGGGCCTTCGTGGTCGAGCCTGCGATCTGGAGCGGCTGGCTCGCATTGCTCCGGCGAACCCGCTGTACAAGAGCGAATTCTTCCAGCATCCGGGCGAGGGCACCCACAGCAGGCCACCAGTCGGACTGTTCCGTCACGGCGCTCAGGGCATCGAGGCAGTAGGCCGAGCCAGGGATGTCCCGCCGGAGCAGCATTTCCGTGTACTCGGCGAGCATGGCCTTGGTCTCTTCTGGCGATAGTCGCTGCTGGTGTCGGGTGGTGCGTGCTAATCTTCCAAGCCAGCCCGCGATGTGCAGGGAGCGGTCGCGGTTCAGAGGGGCGAGGGTATCGCTCACTGGCCCATCTCCTCGAAGCGCTTGGCATTGGCGTCGATGTCGTAGCCGGTCAGGCCCCATTGATCCTCGATTTGCCGGAAGCCTGTTTGCATCCGGTGCTGGATGGCTTTCGTCACCCACTCCTGGAACACCGCTGGCTGGAGGCTCACAGCCTCGTCGAGGATTGCGTTCAGCGTCTCGGCACTGTCTCCGCAATCCCGCAGCCATTTGCCGATCAGGCTCTTGGCGCGTTTGATCGGCAGCCCGGTCGAGTGCTGAACGACTTGGGTTCCATGGGCCCAAAGCTGATCCCTGGCATCAACTGCCCGGGGAGCTGCAGCATCAATCCGAGCAATTTCGGTTTGTGCCTGATCTTGCGACGACGGCGGAGCCGCGTCCTCGAACGTAGTGAGAGGTAGATCCCTTCCTACCTTCCTACCTTCTGCGGACGAATTTCCGTACTGGTTCGGAACTGGTTCCGTACAAGTTCCACACTCAGCCGGAACCAGTTCTGGAATGGTATCCGCGCAAATGTCTTTTGAGGCGCAGTAATTCCGTACCGGTTCTGGCATAGGTACGAACCGAGATGGCTTTTTAGGGCGCTGCCACTTGCCGAAGTTCCGAACCGCTCCGTAACTACGGTCTCCAAAATCATACTTCTGGATGACATCATTCCGTACCAGTTCCTCCAAGAGGTCTGTCACGTCGATGTTGTCCGCTGGAAAGACGCGAGCCTTGAGGACAACGGGCTTCCACTCAAAGCCGCCGCCGTCGTCCGCATGGCTCCACAATCCAATAAGGAGCATTCGAGCGCCCATGGAGAGCGTCATGAATGCATCGTCCGTGTATAAACCCGGATGTATGCTGCGTATGCGAGCCATTAGGCCACCACCTCCGCACGAAGCTCAAAGCCCCATTCCGTAAGAGCTGAGAACACGCCGTCCACAGACCGGCAGACCGCAACGCACACGCCAGCACCTTCAATGCGTGCGTGCATTTCCCGCTGAGCATCTGACAGCGTTCCACGGAGCGCCTTCAATTCGATCAGATAGGTTCGACCGCGCCACAGGATCTGAATATCGGGCCAGCCTGCCAGGCAACCGCGACGCTTGCGCCTGGCACCTTCACGAGCGCCGTTCTGTCGGTTCTCGTGACTGGTGCAGACGGCATCGGAGGGCAGGGCGTAACGCAACGCGTCCCAGACCTGCTCGTGCAGACGATCTTCAGGCCGCTTCATGCTCGGCCTCCACGCGCTCAAAGTACGTGATTTGACGTATTCCGCACGCCTTCAAAAAAGCCAGCGGGATATCGCGACGCCCATTCATGACGTCAGAAACGTACTGCGGCGTGCAGCCCATCCGCTCCGCAAAAGTACGCTGATTGACGTATTTAATTCGGATCGTCTCACGTAGAATGCGGAACACGTCCAATCGGTCGAGGCGGTCAGTCATGTCGCACCTCCGCATGAAGGGCAGTGTTCTCGCGCATCAGCTCATCGCACTGAACCTGCAGGGCCTTGTGCCTGGTCCATAGGTCGCCAGACACAAAGGCGAAGCCAACGATACCAAGACGTAACTCAATGAGGCCCGTAGCTCGGTCAAAGCCGAACCCACGCCACCTCACTGTCTGTATTGCTGTAAATGCAAACATTCGCGGGTCTCCTGGACCATCTCTTTGATCCGGCTCTCAAGGTCAGGGTCGTCTGCCATCAGGACGATGAGGTCATGCATCCGAGGCGCGTTCTTGCCGTAGAGCCAGTTCGTGAAAGCTTTCACCGTCCAGCCGCGTGCTCGTGACACGCGCTTGGCGGCATTTCGAAGTTCCCCGTAGCGCGCCTGTAGAGCGCCGCTGACGGTCTCAATGCACTGTTCGTTCGTCACCATCTGGGCGTGACTTTTGGGGGAAAGATTGAACCGAGAAATTTCCATCAGCGTGCTCCATTCTTCGTCATGTCACTGAGCGAAGAACGGAGAACAGCGATGGAGGACATGCCGCCCCAGACACCACAGCTTGAACAAGACCTGGACGACCCGGTACTGGCTCGCGGCTTGATCGTGCAGGCGCGGATATGGGCAACCCTGCATCGTGGCATGTGCCAGGAGGTCAGGGACCACATCGCGCTTCGCGTTGCTGAGGAGTTAGGGGCGCGCATCGGGTGAGGTCAGCCCCGCACGCCGAGAAGTGGGCGAGGGATGCGATTTCCGAAGATGGCCCGTCCTGCTTCAACCGGGTCTATTCCAGCCTGAATGTCATGGTCGAGTTTTGTCAGAGCATTGAAGGACACATAACCGCCGATCAACAGCGCTGCCGTCTTCTTGGCTTGCACCTTCGCAAGTTTGCGAAGAGCATCCCGAACAGCCTTCTCCTGATGAGCCTTTCGGATTTCCTCGGCAGTCTTCGTCCGCTTTGTCCGAGCAGCATTCGCGCCACGCACGTTCATAGCATCGCGTACAGACCACTCTGAGCAACCGTAGGCACGGCCAATCTCTCTATAAGTCAGGCCATCACGGCGCATTTTGAGGACGTTTTTCGTTTCAGCATCCCAGTTGATGCCAACGCGCTTTCCATGCGCCGTCATCACTTCATCCCCCGAAACGGAGCCATGAAGGCGAGAGACAGCACAACGGCCTGGATCATCACGATGCCCGAGCCGATCACAATGAACGCCTCAATAGTCAGAAAGTCAGGCATCGCCGTTGACTCCCTTCTCGGAAGTATCGGGAGTACCGTTATTGCGGGGATCGGCGGCAACCGAGTCCCCGCTATCACCATCTGCCAACACAGAGGATGAACTGGATGTCTCAATCTCAGTCAGCCATGACGCTAAAACTTCTGTCTTTACGTCGCCAAGGCGAAGGTCCTTCAGAAGGGAAAGCAGAGCTGACGATAGCTTTGACTGCAGATCACGAACGGTTCCCTCTTTCAGGGACTCTGACAGTCCAGGTGTCTGATGAAATCCTGACAGAGGACATGGCGACACGGACCGTTCAACTTCCCGCTGAAGTTTTGCGGACAATAGCGAACGCATATTTTGCGACACAGGGGTCAGGCAAAGGACCGGATCTTTTGTAATAAGCACGCCGTGGAATTCGATTGCAGCACTTTGCAGGCGGTCGAATTCAGGTCCCGATAGCTCAGACATGCGCGGGCTCCTCATTAGAGGTGTCGGGCGCCTGTTGGGTGTTTTCCAGCCACTTACTCAGATCCAGATTGTTCTCGTCGTTGAGCGGCGGCAGCTTTCCATCGCGGATGTACTCAACGAGGATTTCCGAGATAATGAACATGGACAGCCAAGAGCGCGGCAATTTTGAGATGACGAGTTCAATTGCCCAACGGCGCAATTCTTTATCAGACATGCGCGGGCTCCTTCGCGGCGCGCTTGGAATGAATGGCTTCCATCATCCGGTTGATGGTGGTGACGGTCGGGGAAGTCTTCCCGGACTTCCATCGCTGAAACGTGCTTCTCGCCATGCCAGAGAGGGAACACACCTCTCGCATGGTCAGCCCCTCATCAGCGGCGCTTTGCTCAATCTGCTGGGGCGTCGGTAGGTTGTTCATGGAGATATGATATGCGCATTATTGCGCAATTAACAAGCGCAAAAGTGCGCAGGGACGATATTTCCATTGTGTGCGAAAATGCGCATATGACTAAGAAGCCGATCATCTCAGACGTCCGCGATAGGCAGCGTGCTTGGATCGACCAGATCCGTGATAAGTTTGATGAAAGCTATGCAGGCATCGCCCGGAAAAGTGGCGTAGCGCCTTCAACCGTAGTGCGCTTTATGAATGATGAGGCGGCTACTCATAGCTTGTCGGCAACGACCGAAGCCAAAATCGCCGCAGCTTTCAATGTGAAACCTGCTGCAAAGCCTGCCCTTGAGCCGATTTCTGATTTTAACCGCGTACCCGTGATTGGTTATGTTCAAGCGGGCGTTTTCCAGCATGGCTTCTCGCAGGACTACCCAACAGAATTCGTCTCAGTATCACCTGACCATCGATACCCTAGCCTCCCGCGTGTAGCTTTTCGAGTGCGAGGGGATTCCATGGACCTTCTGTATCCAGAGGGAACGATCGTGCTTGCGGTCCGGATCAGCGACTTGGCTAGAGCGCCAAAGACTGGGGAAAAGGTCGTTGTGATCCGTCAGACCAATGGCGACCAGGAAGCAACAATCAAGCAAATCGAGATCAAGGAAGACGGCAAGGTCGTGCTTTGGCCTCGCAGCTCAAATCCTGAATTCTCAGCGGCAATTGTGCTCCCATCGATGGCTGATCTTGTCGAGATGCCAGACAACGGATGCCGTCCAGAATACTGGATCGAGGGTTTGATCATTCAGAGTATTCGGCCGGAATAGAAGAGTTCAACTCAAACAACGCTGGGAATGAAGTTGACATGAAAAAAGGTGCCAATCCAACTATCTTCAACATACCCCCGGCTAAGGAATTTTGGCCACTCCCTACTGGGATGCATGGATCAGATGCTGATTCTAAGCTGCTATTTGAAAGTGTCGGAGAGGCTCTATCAGTCTATGAAGTGCTGGAAGAGGAAATGTCCTACCTTTTTTCAGTATTTGTCGAGAGCTCATCAAGCGCCGCAGAGCGCGCCTATGGTGTCTGCACATCTAGTCGGAAAGATGTCCTGCAAGCCGCTGCTGGGACTTTTTTTACCAGAAAGAACGCTTTTCTCTCAGACATTGATGACTTCAAAGAAATAGGAAACCATCATGTGCAATGTTCAGCAATAAGAAACAATATTGCGCATGGTGTCGGACGAAGATTTTTTAACAAGCAAGAAAAAGAAGTTTTTTCTTTGGTTTCACCTTCATATAACTCAAGAAAAATGAAATATCCGGGGGATGATAGGGTATTTACCTACGATATAGAAAAATATGGTAGTAAATATTATTATGGATCCGAATTCATTAAATCATTCGCAGATAAGACTTATGCTTTCCGGGGAATGGTTCATATGTACGCCATAATGATTACTCAGTCTTATGATCATGATGTTTATAAGAGCGAGAAATTTCCTGAAGTATTTCATAGGCCGTCGACACAGCGGTTGCAGGGCTGACATCGCAATGCACCTCAATGATTGAAGTTATAATTTCCAAGTCTGTCTTTTCCCCACTCGGCGTAGGCTTCCCCTGCATAATTCTAATATAATCTCTTATGTCAGTCATTTTGCGGCCTGTGCGACTTCAAGATTTGGAACAATACACCACCCGGCTCCGGCCGGGTTTCTTTTTTTAATATAGTGCGCATTTTTGCGCTTGCTATGTGCGCACTAATGCGCATAAGTTAATCCCACGCCAGAACGGCGATGGGAGAAACGCTCGTGACACAGCTTACGATCCTTGGAACGAATATCAGGCAGGACGCGAACGGGCGCTACTCGCTCGGCGACTGCTGGCAGCTTTCGGGTAAAGCTGAAAAAAACCGCCCGACGAAGTGGTATGAGGCCGAGAAGACGCAGGAATTTCTGCGCACTCTTGCAGGTGAGGCGGAAAACAGTCTCACCCCTGTAGATGTCGTAAAGTACGGCCCGAACGAAGGGCGCGGCTTTTGGGGCAACAAAGAAGCCGTCATTCACTATGCAATGTGGATCAATCCAGAATTCTGCCTGACCGTCATTCGCGCCTTTGATGCGATGGTGAGTGGAAAGGGTCCGCTTACTGTGCAGACCCTTTCACGTGAGCAGAAGATCAACGAGGCTTTCCTTCTCTCGCAGGACATCATCCGCGAAAAGGACGAAGAGATTGCAGTTCTTCGCCCCAAGGCCGAGGCACTGAGGGTCATCACCGAAGCAGACAGCGACCTTGGCGTTCGTGATGCTGGCCGGGAACTCCAGATTGGCCAGAACCGCGTTGTCGATTTCTGCCTCAAGCACGGATGGGCCTGCCGGGAAGGCGGGAAACTGAAGGCCGCGCATTACGGCCTCACCAAGAAGTACTGCCGGATGTGCGCCGCGCCCTACACGGACCGCTTCACAGGTGAGACCAAGGTGCGTGAAGACTTCCGCCTGACCCGCAAGGGTATCGAGCGCATCGCGTATCATCTCGCCAAGCAACTCACGGCCAACCGCGAGAAGCAGGCACAGATCGCCCGCGAGATGGAGCTGCACTGATGGCGCACCCTGACAACTTCAGCGACGTGGCCTTTGCTGAGCGCTACGAGCGCAAGCCCGATCCGACCAACGAACTGGTGGAAGAGCTTCAGCCAATCGATGCGGGTCTCGCAATCGCTTACCAGCTTCTCGAACAGAAATACTGGGGCAGGCGCCGTGATAACGAATACTGGAAGCAGAAAAAGAAAATAGACGCCGCAGTTACTGCGATGAACGACGTCGAACTCAACTGCTACCGATAATCTAGACTAGGAATTCGAAAAATGCGTGAAGCAGTGAACGGGAGAGGTGCGTCTATGTCATTCGTTCCTCACCCAGATACAGTCCGCAAGATCCGGCAGTTGAACCGGATGGCAGACTACCTCCGTAACCAGCGCAACATCGCCCCAACGCAAGGGCTGCGCGAGCTGTACGAAACGCAGCTCATCGGCAAGCTGGATGAGATCGCAGCCATTGAAAACGGTCCAGCCGTCGCTCGCCTTCGCAAGCTGGCAGAAGCCGTTAAGCCCGGTCTGGCTTTTGTCATGATGGAAGTGGGGCTGCCAGCATGAGCGAGGCTCTCACAAAAGACCTGCGCGACGTGGCGAACGCCGAGTATGCAGGGTTCATCAAGGACGGAGTGCAGGCATACATCGATGCGTTGAAGGCGCTTCGAGTAGCCAATGACCCTGATAGTGCAACGGTTGATCTGATCTATGCAGCCGAGCGGGCTGAAGCCCAATTTAAGGCGCACGTTGGGAGAATGCGGGCTGCGCTGTTCGCAGAAATGCAGGCAACCGGACAGTTCGAAGTCGAGGGAAACGGCGTTGCTGCATCCCTGCGGGCTGGATCGACGACAGGAGAGGTTACGGACGAGAAGGCGCTCAAGGCCGCTCATCCGGATCTGTATCTCCCGCAGCCGGACAAGCTCGACCGTTCGCGTCTCACGAAAATGCTCAAAGCCATCGGCTCAGTGCCGGGCGCGAAACTCAGCACAGGCGCGCCAACGCTCGCCATTCGGAAGGTTTGAAGTCATGAACGCAGTAACGACCATGCAGGGTCATGCGCCTGCAATTCAGATCACCAGCTTCAATGAACTGATGCGCTTTGCTGAGATGGCATCTCAGAGCGGGATGGTGCCGAGCCAGTACAATGGCAAGCCAGGCGCTGTGCTGATTGCTGTGCAGATGGGTTCTGAGCTTGGTCTCGCTCCCATGCAGTCACTTCAGAATATCGCAGTCATCAACGGGCGTCCGAGCGTTTGGGGCGATGCGCTTCTTGGTCTCGTGAAAGCGTCTCCCGTCTGCGACGACGTGATTGAGACAACCGACGGGGAGGGCGACCAGATGACGGCGATCTGCGTTGCCAAGCGTAAGGGCAAGTCACCTGTTGAAGCCCGGTTCAGCGTGCAGGACGCCAAAGATGCGGGCCTGTGGAATAAGCAGGGACCATGGAAGCAGTATTCCCGCCGCATGCTTCAGATGCGAGCCCGTGGTTTTGCTCTCCGTGATGCATTTCCGGATGTGTTGCGCGGTCTGATTACAGCCGAGGAAGCCGCAGACATTCCTCAGGACGAGTTCCGCAACAGCGTCAGCAACCAGCGCCCCGTGGATGTGACACCTCAGAAGCGGGAGCTTCCACGCGAAGAACGTCAGGTAAACCACATCGAGTGGTTCAAGAGCCGCTTGGCAAATTGCTCGGACACGGGCTGCGTTCTCGCGCTCGAAAGCAACTGGGCGAAGACGCAGAAGAAAGCCGCTGAGGCAGGGAAGCCGATCTCTGAAGAGACACTCGACGCGGTGAAAGATCTGATCGCGGATCGTTACGGCGAACTCGTTCAGCAGGAACAGCAGCAGGCCGAAGACAACGCCGCTGTCGATCTTGAGGAGATGCCAGCATGACCCGCGACCTGGACCAGAACATGAGCGCTGCCATCTGGGTGCAGCATATGGCGGAGACGCTGCGGGAACTGTCGC
This sequence comes from Gluconobacter sp. DsW_058, assembly GCF_002153615.1. NCBI lineage: Bacteria > Pseudomonadati > Pseudomonadota > Alphaproteobacteria > Acetobacterales > Acetobacteraceae > Gluconobacter > Gluconobacter sp. DsW_058. Next base: position 7,443 of record NZ_JOPH01000074.1, on the reverse strand, counting down.
AGGAGAACCGAGACAAACGCTGGGGCAGGGCGCTGGCGACTGACGACGTGCGGATGATGCGCCTCCAAGGGCGCTTTGTCGGGGGTGAGGCGTGATGTCTATGCGCGAAGTCAATATCTCTATTGCTGGGATAAATCTTGGGCTCGCCATCGAAGTCATGCTGCATGGTGATCCAGCTTGGGTTTGGATCATTAACCTACTGGCAGTGCTCACGAATATTGCTTCGTTTCTAGCACAACCCCGAGGTGAGGCATGACCCCGCACCCGTTCCTTGTGTGGGTCGATCACGCTCTGCGCTCGCTGTCCGTGTGGTTCCACGACGGGATCACCGGGCATGGCTGGAGGATGCGGCGTGACTGAACTCCTACCGACCATCTGCGAGGCGCTGGCCCTCGTGTTCCTGCTGCTGATTGTGTCCGGCGCTGAGCCGGGGAGTGTTTGAGATGAGTGAGACGCAAGGCCGTTGGCTCAGGCCAAAGGATGTCGCACAGCATATCGGAAAACCAACCGGGCAAATCCTTACCCTTGTCAAAAAGGGAAAACTACCCGCTCCATCGTATCACTTTGGCCCGAAGTCGCCGCGCTATGACAGGGAAGAGATTGACCGTCTTTTATCTGGCGGGAAAAAAGCAGTGGAAACGGGTATCTTAGACGAGGCGATAAGGAATGAAATCTTCGAAAGAGCGCGTCGTCAAAAAGCGTCTCGCAGACGGAACAGTCAAAGAGTACCGATACCCAGCAATTAAATCCGCAGAACCTGCCCCTACTCAAACAGTAGGGGCTCTTCTGAGGGCTTATGAATACGGTCCGGAGTTCCGGGCACTCGCCAAGCAATCGCAGCGAACATATCTCATCCACATCAGGCATATCGAAGTGCTGGGGAACATTGATATCACCCTCTTAAAACGAAAAAGTGTCCTCAGCATGCGCGATGCTTTGGCCGTTACGAGTGGACCGAGCACGGCAAACATGACCGTGAAGGTGCTTGTCAGCATATTGAATTGGGGCATTGATCGCGAATGGCTTGTCAGCAATCCAGCAGCACGGATCAAAAAGCTCCAGACCGGCCATTTGTTAGCCTGGACGGCAGCGGAGGCAGACTTTGCAGAGGCGCATTTCCCTGAGCATCTTCGTCGTCTGATAGTCTTGGCGCGCTACACTGGGCAGAGGCGTTCAGATTTGGTTGGGCTGCTGTGGAGCGCTTACAATGGCACTTCGATCAAGGTTGCACAGCAGAAGACAAAGACCGTTCTCCTGATCCCAGTTCATCCTAAACTGAAAGTGGAATTAGACGCCTGGAAGCGTGAAGTTCAATCAGTTCATATCCTCACGTCTAAGAGCGGACTTCCGCTGCACGCAGGCACTGCGACGAACACCGTCATGGCTCTCACTCGCGCCTTAGGAATGAGGGAAGGCTTGAATATTCACGGCTTGCGGAAGCTTGCTGCGGCTGAACTGGCAAACGCCGGATGTAGTATGCACGAAATCGCCGCGATAACCGGACATAAATCTCTGTCCATGATCTCGCTTTATACGGCGTCTGCAAGCCAGGAAAATATGGCTATAAGTGCGGTGGAAAAGTGGGGAGAGAACTAGTTTTCGCGGTTTTAAAAACCAACGAAAACTAGAACATAAACCATTGATAAATATGAAGAATATATAACCTAAGGCTAAATCATTGCTTCCAAATCCTGCAGATCTTTGTCGAGCTCGTGCCTTAAAAGGCCGAGAATATCGCGCGAAATATGTGAAAGAGCATAATCCGCGCGATAAAGGACTGTGCATTTGATGCTGAGAGGGGGAGAGAGTGTGCAAGGGCGGGGAAGCCCCGGATGATGAAGGACTGTCAGGGCATCTACGATAGCGCAACCAACGCCTAATCGAACGAGTTCTGCCGCCATGAAATGCGTCCGCACTCGAATGGCTGGGGTTGCAGATATGCCTGCTTCGTCAAGTGCCATATCAAGCAGGTCAGCAGTCGGATCTTTCTCGGACAAGCCGAGATAACGGTTTTGATCAATATCCGTCAGTGCTACGGGGCCTTGATCCTTCTCTTTATCAATCAGGACCAAGGGAATGTCGCCAATGTGCTGGGGCGTCAGGCCTTCTCGTGAGTAGTTGCCAAATACAACGCCAAGATCGAGATCATGGTTGAAAATTCGTGAGACGATCTCTGAGCCATGCAGCGCATCAATCGTGACCTCCGTATCGGGATGATCAGCACAATAACTGCGGACCACACGAGGGATGAGGCTCAGGCCCAGGCTTGGCACGCACCCGATACTGATGGAATGTCCTGCCCGGGCATAGCGCAGGTTATGAGTGAGGCGCCGCAGGTCAGAAAGTTTGCCGAAAATGACATTCACATGAGGAAGCATGATCTGCGCTTCCCGCGTGGGGACAAGTCGACCACCTTTGCGCTCGAATAATGCGAAGCCAAGAGAATGCTCAGCATAACGGAGAACCTTGCTGGCCGCCGGCTGCGAAACATTCAGGACTTCTGCGGCTTTTCGGAGCGATCCCGTCGTCATGATCGCATAGAAGACTTCGATCTGACGTAATCTCACGATGCATACTCTCCTGGGGACAAACGAGTAACGGTATTCACCCACTAACTGGGAAGAGGGTCTTCATATCTCTCTTACAGTCATTTGGAAAATATTGCGCGAGGAAGGCATTTTTTGATCAAAAAAACTTAATGTTCGGATCTCGTCGGTATTTTTCGGTCTTGCGAGGTCTCGATAATGATGACGAGTTAACCTCAGTCTATCACCTACGAAAATAAAGCAATATGGACGCGTAATATATCGGACACGTAACGTAATTTAATCAAAGTCTTTCCCGGAGTGCGGCGGATGTGTGTTGTGAAATCGTCAGGTAAGCTGAGAAGAAGATCTCGTTATCTGTTCACGACGAGCATCCTCAGCATGGCTGTTGCAAGTGTGGTGTCTACGGGAGCGGATGCTGCAACGAAGTCGCACCATCCTACGAAGGCCCGTCCTTCGTCGCCGCGAGCTGTATCCCAGGCTGCTTCAAAACCTCAGCGACATCATAAGGTTGAAGGTGCTGATCCGGAATCGATTTCGGTTAGTGTGTCCCGTGTACGGAGTCACGGGCCTGAAGTTGCTGTCACGCGTAAAGTCATGGACAGGTTTGTTGAAGGCACAAACCCCATGCAGATCCTCGCGATGACTACGCCAGGTGCGAATTTCACGTCGACCGACGCCTTTGGTCTCGATACCTATGGCAACACGTTCTATGTGCGCGGATTTACCCAGATGCAGATCGGCGCAACGCTTGATGGCATACCATTGGGGACGCAAGGTTTCGCCAATAATAACGGTGTCTCAATCACACAGGCGATGATCCAGGATGATGTTGGCGGCATGACAATGTCGCAAGGCGCCGGGGCACTTGACTCATTTTCTGCTCAGAACCTTGGCGGCGCCATGACGTACATGTCTTCTGATCCGAAGGACAAGGCGGGCGGCAAGATCAGCCAGACGTTTGGTAGTTACAATGCTTACCGAACATATGTTCGCGCAGACAGTGGTATTCTGAACTCTACGGGCACAAAATTCTATGCCTCTTTTGCGCGCACTGACACGGACATGTGGAAAGGGGCAGGGGGGCAAAGCGAATTACAGGCTGATGCCAAGATTGTTCAGCCTGTGGGCGAGCATGGAAAGCTCACTGGGTTCTTCGGTTATGGCAATTTCCAGCAGATGAATTATCTGACGCTCACTAAAAACATGTGGCGGCAGATGGGACGCGATACGACCTATCTGAAGCCGGACTACGAGAAGGCCAAACAGTGGGCCTATTACGCTCAGTACACGTCGGATGTTCCTCCAGGTTATGAGGGGAAACTGTCCAATGATGAGATTGGTGATTATGCTTGGGACGCCTCCCAGGTGCAGAGAACCTATCTTTCGGCCGTGACGGGTCATTTCGATCTCTCCGAAAAAATTCACTCGGACACGGTTGCTTATGGAAATGTCAGCAGTGGTCTGTATGGAGGAACCAATAACTTTGTGACATCGCCGAGCTATGGCACGCCCTCGTTGCAGGCGGACGGGTCGGTCACGGGGGTTCCCATGGCGCTGGGCATGTCACATGCCGATATGCGACGACTGGGGTTCACGCAGAAGTTCTCGTATGAAGCCCCGCATGACAACTATATTGAAAGTGGCGTCTGGTATGAAAATAGCCGCTGGATATATGATTCCATGCTCTATGAAGACGGTCTGACAACTGGTCATAATCCGCTGTCCGGGTTCAAAAAAGGGACCGGCAGCACATGGTATAATGACGCCTATAATACCAACACGTTTCAGTTCTTCCTCCAGGATCGCTGGAAGATCATGCCTGGCATGACGCTGCTTGCCGGTTTCAAGTCACTGACACAAACGACCCATGGCGGTACAAAAAACGATTATACAGATCAACTCGCTGCTGAAGGGTGGAACACGTATTATCGTCATGCAGCAAGTGGTACGCTGACAGCGTCAGGTGCATTCCTGCCTCATTTCAATTTTGATTATCATTTCCTCGATCATCATGAAATTTACTGGGATATCGCCGAAAACCTGCGTGCCTACGACTACTATTCACAGACGTCCAGCGCGACGCCGTGGGGTGGTCTGGGCAATTCGTCTCAGTCTGCTCAATCCGTGTTCGATGCGAATAAAAAGGTCATCAAGCCTGAGAGAACCTGGAATTATATCGTGGGATATCGATATGATTCCCGCTTTTTCTCGGGGAGTGCAGATTTTTACCATACCGATTACTATAATCGACTGGCGTCTATCACAGAGGGTAGCACTGCGACCGCACACAGCGCTTATCTGAACGTTGGACGGGAGACCATAAATGGTGCTGACGCAGTCGCCACGATCCGCCCGTTTCGTGGGCTGGAAATTACGAACAGCTTTAGCTGGAACGACGCAGAGTATCAGACGTCTTCAATTAATTATAGCGGTCGCACATATAGCCTGAAGGGTAAGCATCAGGTCTATTATCCAAAATTCATGTATAAGGCGAATTTGAATTATACATGGCATCGGGCAATGTTTAACTTCAACGTTAATTACGTTGGTGCGCGTCCGATGACCTACCTCAACGACCAGTATGTTCCGTCTTATTGGCAGGCAAATCTTAATCTGGCTTATAATTTCGGCAAAGTTGGCTTTGCACAGAATTTAAAAGCCACCTTCGGTATCACCAACCTGTTTGATACTAACTACATCGGCGGAATTTACGGGGCGGCATCAGTCTCAGGCGACAATAACGCCAATCTCTTCGTCGCAGCGCCGCGTCAATATTTCGGCACAGTCTCTGCTGAGTTTTGACGTGACATGATGGTGCGGTGCAATTATGTGTAATATACATCCCGGTTGCACCGTGCGCGCCCTTTATTCCTGGAACGATTATGAAAAACATTCTCATGGTGTCGGCCTGTGTGCTGGCTTTCTCGCAGCCTGCTCTGGCCCAGCAGGCTGACGGCTCGGTCTATACGGACATGCCGGCTGAATTTCATATTTCCGATGCCAGTTTCGATTATACGCGTCGAGACGTCATGATTCCGATGCGGGACGGCGTGAAGCTACACACTGTTATTCTCGTTCCAAAAGGTGCGCAGAATGCTGGAATGCTGATGACGCGTACCCCTTACAATGCTGCGCATATGGCATCTCTCGGCTCAAGCAATCATCTGGCGTCGATCTTGCCCGGTTATGACAACATGCCGGATGTCATAACCGAGGGGGGATATATTCGGGTTCTTCAAGACATTCGTGGAAAATACGGTTCTGAAGGGGCTTTTGTCATGAACCGCCCGATGCGGGGCCCACTGAATGGCACGGACGTCGATGAGAGTACCGATACCTGGGATACTATCGAATGGCTGACACATAACGTTCCGCAGAGTAATGGGAAGGTCGGCATTCTCGGTGTGTCTTACGACGGATATACGGCTATCACTGCGCTATTCCATCCTCATCCGGCATTAAAGGTGTCTGTGCCGATGAATCCGATGGTTGATGGCTGGATGGGCGACGACTGGTTCCATAACGGTGCGTTTCGTGAAGAAATGCTGCCCTACATTTACGACCAGGGAGCTACTCGGAAAAACACTGTCGAATGGTGGAACAGCGCTTATGATTCATACACGCTCTTCCTGAGCGGTGTTTCCGCTGGGGCTGTTGGTAAGTCACGCGGTATGGATCAAATTGGCTTTTTCAAGCAGATTTTGGCTCATCCCGCGTATGATTCATGGTGGCAGTTGCAGGCCCTAGACCGACTTCTGCCTAAAGAAGGTCTGAAGGTTCCGACGATGCTGGTTCACAGCCTCTGGGATCAGGAAGACAACTATGGCGCCATCGCGATGTACGACGCGTTGCGTAAGAACTCCGATGCACGATCCAATCTTTGGCTGGCAATGGGCCCGTGGAATCACGGGGGCGAAATTCATGCCGCCAGTACGCTAGGGGCAGTGGATCTTCATTCCGATACCGGGCTGTACTTTCGGAAACATGTCCTGAGTCCGTTTCTTGCGCATTATCTCAAGGATGGAACAGTCCCGTTACCCGCGCGCGTGACGGCTTATCGGTCAGGCGAGAACGAGTGGGAGACTATGGATGCTCTTCCTTCGCCAGATTGTGACAGCCGATGCTCGATCCTGCGTTTCCAGCCTGATCATGGGCTGAGCTTTGGCAAGCCTCCGGTTAATGCGGGGCAACTGAGCTATGTTTCTGATCCTGAACATCCGGTGTCCTATGTTTCCCGTCCTGTCATCTCAAAAGGGCAGGCAGGCTCCGAGTGGCGCTGGTGGCTTGCGACGGATCAACGTAACGCTGCTGCGCGGCCCGATGTTCTGTCTCTGACGTCTGACGTTCTGACGAAGCCATTCACTGTAACGGGTGAGCCGTTGATGCATCTGACTGCCGCCACGACAGGCACAGACGGCGATTTTGTTGTGAAGCTGATTGACGTGTACCCAGATGAAGTGGCTCAACAGCCTGCCATGGGTGGTTACCAGCTCATGGTTTCTGGAAATATTCTTCGCGGGCGGTATCGGAAAAGTTTTGAGCACCCCGAAGCGATCCCTGCGAATGTGAAGCAGGTTTATCCAGTGCGCTTGCCGATGGTCAATCATACGTTTCTACCGGGACACCGGATTATGATACAGGTCCAGTCGAGTTGGTTTCCGCTGTATGATCGAAACCCTCAGACTTACGTAGAAAATATCATGCTTGCGCCCAAGGAGGCTTATAAGCCTGCGACGATTTCGGTGGATGTCGCGGGGAGCTGGTTGGAGCTTCATGGTGGCACAAAACCAGCATTGTGAATGACTGGACGTGTCACGGTTTAGCTCGTGTTGACAAAAGACCTAATCCAGAGCCTTGCTGCGGCGATGTTGAGGAAACTCATGAAGGACAAGGC
>NZ_JOPH01000073.1:0-43381 GCF_002153615.1 Gluconobacter sp. DsW_058 | reverse complement strand
ATAACTTCGGGCGAAGACTCAAGACCCTGAACGGCCTCACGCCTTACGAATACATCTGCAAAATATGGACTTCAAAGCCAGAAAGATGCATCATCAATCCAACCCAGCAAACCACGGGACTAAACATCTAGGCGCTGTTAGTTGAAGAGTTCAAAAAGAGTGGGGCAACGGTTATTCCTACAGAAAAAAAATAAATAACCAGTGGCATCATCAGGACCAATCTTGATGATGCCAACTTTACATGATGCTACGGCTTAATACGGATATCTACTCAGGTAGACTGCCTCACCAGAAGAGATGGCGCTAACGCTGCAAGGGTGGGATTCAGTATTTTTTTGTTCCAAATGTCACTTAACATTCGAACAGCAACACACCCCATTTCATAAGATGGCTGTGATGATGTTGTGAGCGAAGGTGTTGTGAAGGCCGTATAATTAAGGCCGTCGTAGCCTGCAATTGCTACGTCTGCAGGCACCTTCAGCCCGGCATTCTGAACTTCATGCAGGAAGCCGAAAGCCAATGAGTCACTGCAGCAGATGACAGCCGTTGGCCGTGTCCTGAGTTTCAGAAATGCTTGTGCAGCGCGTTTCCCAGATTGTAGATCGAATGGACCGCCTTCCAGTCTGACGAGGTCCGCTAAAAGGCCTAATGTGTTCAGATGACTGGTAACCGCTTGAAATCGAATTTGCTCATGGGTTGTCTCACGTGGACCAGAGACAAAAGCAAAATGACGATGACCGCGAGCAGCCAAATGATCCACAATTTCTGAGAACGCCTGCTTTTCCTCTGCTACGACGCTAACAAGGCCATAGGATGTCAAATCGTTTAATACACTGATGACAGGGAGAAGATGTTCTGTCGGTCTGAAAGCATGAGGCGATGTCCATTTTTCTGCTGCGAGAAGTAATACCCCGTCTACCGTTCCAGCTCTTAAAAATTTTGTGGCATCGTCAGACGAGATCGCCTGACTTAGATTTTGTTGCAGCATTACGCTCAATCCATGAGCTTCCGCCTCTTCGCAAATCCCTCGAAGAACTTCGGTAAAAACTGGCGAAATCGGTTGTCCTGGAAAGGTCGGGATCAGCACCATGATGGTGTCCGTTTTTCCAAGGATTAGATTGCGAGCTGCGGCATTGCCGACGTACCCCAGTTGCGCGGCTACCTCTTGAACAAGGTGCCGTGTCTCCTCACTCACGCGCTCCGGATTTGAGAGCGCGCGACTGATTGTGGAAACGTTCAGGCCGGTTTTCTTTGAAATATCAGAAAGCTTAACGCGCCCGTTCAATGCCTTGCCTCATGCCTGCGTCTACCGCGGGGGTTCATACCTTGCATGAGCTCTTATAATAATCCCGTTTAGATTGAAATTATTATTGCTAGAATCACCTTAAGGGCCCTCCCAAAAAAAGCAGAGATCGCCTTTTTACTATACATAATCAGGCAGTTTTGAATTGAGTAAAAGCCGCGTGAAGTTATGCTGTGGCGCTTCAAAGACCTGTTGTGTCGGTCCGGCTTCAACTACGCGACCATTCTGCATTACAAGGACGTCGTCACTGATCTGACGAATGACGCCCAAATCATGAGAAATGAACAAATAAGAGATATTGAGGCGTTCTTGTAGCTCTGTGAGCAGTTCCAGCACCTGTGTCTGCACTGAGACGTCAAGCGCTGAAACAGGTTCATCACAGACGATCAACTTGGGATTTCCCGCGATGGCACGTGCAATTGCGATGCGCTGGCGCTGCCCGCCTGAGAGCTGAAGAGGAGACCGGCGGGATATATCTGGTGTTAACCGCACTAATGTCAAAAGAGCCACAATGCGATCATTATGCTCGGCGCGTGGGATGGCACTGGCTTTTAGAGCATCAGCAAGAATACGCTGAACAGTCCAGCGCGGATCGAAGGAACTGAGTGGATCCTGATAAACGATACCCATTTCATGTCGAAACGGTCGGCGCTCATGTTCTTCAACGCTTCGATTGGTCTTCGCTTGAACTCCGCTCCATAATCTCCCGTCAAACCATACATTCCCCCCATCAGGTTCCAGAAACCCGCCGATGATCCGTGCTGTTGTCGTCTTCCCTGAGCCAGATTCACCCAAAATGCCGAGTGTTTTGCCTCTTTGAAGGGTAAAACTGACATGATCTACTGCGAGCCTCGATGCTCCAGTCGTATTAGGATAACTTTTGACGAGATCATTCACGACGAGTAACGGGGTGTCGTCTTTCGCTTGCAGAGTTGAAGGGTCTAGGGACTTGCGGTTTTGCTTCGGAACCGAACTTAGTAGCAAGCGCGTATAATCCTGCGAAGGATGGCGCAAAATTTGCTCAGTCTTGCCCTGCTCTATCATTTCCCCGTTCTTGACGACGATGATCGAGTCAGCGACCTGAGACACCGCTTCGATGTCATGGCTGATCAACAATATTCCGTGACCTGCATTTTTCAGGTCACGAAACAGGCCGAGGACACGGGAGGCCGCACTGGCATCCAGCGCAGTCGTTGGCTCATCAGCAATTACTATCCCTGGGTTCAGAGCTATTGCAGAGGCGATGAGCGCTCTTTGCCGAAGTCCTCCAGAGAGTTCATCGGCCCGTTGCCGTGCACGCATTTCAGGTTCTGGCACGGATGTGCTTTTCAAAAGCTCCACCACCTGCTTTCGACGCGCTGCACGATTACGCAAGCCGCGCCACTTACCATCTGCCGTCAGGGATTCTTCTATTTCCTGCCCGACTGTTCGTAACGGATCGAGTGATGTCAGTGCATCCTGAAGGACAAACCCTATCTTCCGCCCACGAATCACGCCCCAGCTAGCCTCATCCAGTCTAAGGAGATCATCATCACCAAGGCGAAGGCTCCCTGCTGTAACCTGAGCCCGGTCGCCCGCTAATCCGACGAGACTGCGCGCGGTTACGCTTTTGCCCGATCCGGATTCACCCACCATGGCTAGAATTTTGCCAGGCGTTATTTGAAAAGAGAGGTCGTGTACGACCTGCTTTCCACCAAATGATATGGAAAGCTTTTCAACCGTCAGGTCCTGTCCGGTCATGGTGAGTACCTCATGAGGGTCTGCCTTCGAGGCGACGTTGTAAGAAGCGCCCGACTATTGTTGTGGACAGCACAGTCAGCACGATGAAAAGGCCGGGAAAGAGGGTGAGCCACCAGGCATCAGCGATGAAGTCGCGACCCATGGACATCATGGTTCCCCATTCCGGGGTGGGTGGCGGTGCTCCGAGCCCCAGAAAAGATAATCCTGACGCCCAGACAATTGTTTGGCCTACGCCCATGGTGGCGGTCACAATGAGCGGGCGAAGTGCGTTGGGAAGAATATGCCGCTGAACGATGGAGAACGGCGTGTGACCAAGGGCACGAGCGGCCTCAACGTATCCGGAGTATCGGACCGATAGAACCTGACTGAAAACCATCTTGCCATAGCCGGGCGTCGCAGCGATTCCGATGGCCAAGGCTAGCGGCCCTGCCCCTGTCCCAAGACTTGCAGAGAAGAGAAGCGCCAGTATCAGGGCGGGAAACGAAAACAGCACATCTATGATGGCACCAATACTTTTCTGGAGCCATCTAGGGCCAAGCCCACCTGCTAACCCTAGGATAATCCCACCGGAAAAACTGATTGCGACAGCCCCTGCCCCCACAAGCAGAGATTGGCGTGTACCGTGGATGACACGTGTCAGAATATCCCGGCCAGACTGGTCTGTTCCGAAAGGGTGGTTCCAGTCTGGGGATAAGAAAGCGTGTCGTGGTGCGATGGCATAGGGATCAGTTGCGCTGATCGCATTGGGAATGATGGCTGACACCAAAAGGAACACCAGAAAGCCTGATGCAGGAAGGATCACGATGGGAATCTCCTTCCATGCCATGAGCCTCTTTGCAGTTATGGTCATGGCGAGACTCTCCGCCCACGAGATGTTGCGAGGCGCGGATCAACCAGTTCATAGATGAGCTCGATACCCAGGCTGGCAAATATGTATGCGACCGTGACAAACAAAACGATGCCCGTTGTTAGAGGCATATCCTGCGCGGAAACGGCATAGACCAATGTGCGTCCAAGCCCCTTACGTGAAAATATGGCTTCGATGACCGCAGTCTCACCAAGAAGAGCGCCCAGAGCCCACGCTGAGAGCGCGATACCCGGAAGAAGCGCGTGACGCAGGGCATGACGACGCAAAACCTGCCCCAGACTAAGCCCTCGCATTCTTGCGCTGAGAATGAACGGCTGATCGAGGGCAATCTCCAAAGACTCACGCGTTACCTGTGCCAGAAATCCCCCCAAGGGAATGGCAAGAGAAAATGCCGGCATAATGAGAGAGGCGAACGATGAGCTTCCGGCAGGTGGTAGCAGGTGTAATCTGAATGCGAATATCCAGAGCAGCACAATTCCAAGCCAAAATGGCGGAAGCGCCGAAGCCGAGATGTCGAAAGAGGCTCCAATGGTCGAGAGTACTCTTCCGCGCCGCACTGTGCAGAACACTGACAGCAGTGCGAGCGTCCATGCGAGGAGCAGAGAAATGGATGCCAGTGCCAGCGTGGGTAGCATCTGCTGGCGTAAAACTTCCGCAACACGCAGATGCTGGCTAAAGGAGACGCCCAAATCCCCATGCAGAAGACGCCATATATAGAAACCATACTGCATGATGAGAGGGCGATCGAGGCCGTACTCCTTTGTTATCGCTGCGACTGCACCAGGTGTGGGGTTGGCCATGGCCCCACCGAGAATGATCGTTGCCGGATCACCTGGCATCATACGTACCGCGAGAAATGTCAGCGCGGCAGATGCGATCAGCATGCCGAGACTCAAACCAATCCGACCGATCAGCCGCTGAGAAGCCAAGTGTTTTATCATGGCGTCATCCAGGCATCATGGAAATTGATGACGCGTAATGACGGCTCGATGCGTACACCGTGGACATTGCTGAACACCCCTATGCGCGTGGTCTGCGAATACGTTGTGATCTGAAGCTGTGCCTTGGCGATGATCTCTTGCGCCTGTTGGTAAAACGCTTTTCGTTGCTGCTGGTCCTGCGTGGCCAATGCCTGTTCCACGACACTGTCGAAAAGCGGACTGCTATAGCCTGAAGCATTCTGATGAATACCGTGCCGGAAATGGTTGGTAAAAGCAGATCCGAAAACGATGCGAAGAACATCCGGAGTATTGGTGTTCCAATACCCGATCCGCACATCGTAATCCCAAGCGTCACTCCGCGCGATATTCGCAGTCTCACTTAAAGGCTCTAGGCGGACATCAAAGCCTGTCTGGCGTGCTGTGGCCTGTACCTGCTCCCAAAGAGTGCGATCTGCAGGTGCAAGAACCGTGGAGATCGGGATATGTACGATCAGTCTCTTGCCGTCCCGGATCCGGTATCCATCGGGATCGCGCTTTTTCCAGCCCGCGTCATCCAGAAGTGTATTGGCGCGTCTCGGATTGTAGTTCTTGGTATGCTCGAAATCCGGACTATAATCTGGCGTGGAAGGACTTAGAGGTCCACCAGCACGCTCATAATGATGGAAAAATATACTGCCTAACGCCCCATCAATATCTGCGGACCGAATGAACGCTTCACGGACACGGATGTCGTCAAATGGCGGCCGAAGGGTGTTCAAGGTTCCGTTAGTAGGATTTCCCGGTCGATCTGCCATCAGTAATGATATGTCCGGATTGGCTTTTGCCGGCGTTTCGCCCTCAGGAGGTACGCTATCAATCACACCAACCTCACCTGCCTGAAGCATGGCAAAACGGACTGACGGTTCGGAAACGAAGCGCCAGACAATACCTTCAAGCCACGCTGGTCCCTGATGGCGTGCGGTAGGAGGCGCCCATGCATAGGCTGGGTTTCTCTTGAGAACGACCTCGCTCTGATGATCCCAGTGGCTGATAATGAAGGGACCAGACCCCACAGGGCTTTGGCAGTTCACATCGCGAGGCCGTGCCAACGCTGTGGGGGACTCAATTCCAAGAAAACCCTGCGCCAGAACGTTCAGGAACGCTGAGTATGGCGAAGACAGGTGTACCGTTGCGGTATAAGGATCGAGAATATCGGTTCGGGTGTATTGGCGGATGTACCCCCCCGCAGTCCCCGATTGCGTCGTGGGGTCCACCATATGGTCCAGATTACGCTTTACGGCCGCCGCATCGAACCTGGTCCCATCAGTGAAGGTCACGTCATGACGGAGGTGAAAGATGTATGTAAGTCCGTCGTCCGTAATCTCCCATGATGTTGCCAGCCACGGATGAATAGCGCCCTGTTCGTCCATTGAAACGAGCCGGTCCAGATACTGTTCGGCAATATAAACCTGCGGCATGTCCCCATAGACATGGGGATCAAGGCACAAAGGCTCGCGTTCCGTCGCAAAGACAAGCGTCCCACCTTTTTGAGGCACTGAACTCTGCTGCCGGCTCATATGTCGCGGTCTACTGTCTGTATCATGCCGATACAACAGGACAGCTAAAGACACCACGATCGGAGCGAGTATCAGAGCCCGTGTGCGGTTATGACGTTTGCTCATGTGTCTGACCAATGCGTCGCGTCAGGAAAGGACCGGCGCATCATCAGAGGTGCTTCCCCAAGTCACTGAGGTGGACAGTCACGCCGCCAAACACACTGAACCCGTCACCCGGGTAAAACATTGCGGAATCCGTATGGTTCAGGTTGTAGGCGGTATAAGCGGCTGTGGCGTAATGCTTGTTTCCGAGATTACGGAAATCAAGAAAAGTGCTCCAGATTTTGCTTTTCGCCTCGTAACCGAGCTTCAGACCAAAGATCCCGTATCTCGGCGCCTTTAATGTGTTGGCGTAATCAACATAATAGCTTGAAGACGATCTGAAATCGAAGTTCGCATAGAACCCCAACGGATTATTATACTGAAGTTCAGCCTGATATTGCCATGTTGGGATAGACGGGAGTTTGTTCTGTCCGAGAAGTGGGTCATGTCTGTAATAGAAGTCATTGACCGTGAGAGCCTGCCGGAATGACAAAGCACCATATTGATGCAGATTAAAGAGCTTCGTTGACAGGCCCGCTTCAATGCCCTGATGAATAGTCGGACTGGCGTTAGACGTTGTAGTGATTTCTGCTGTTGTACTGGTTGCGCGCGTGACTACAACGGACAGCAGTTCATCTTTGACCCAGCTCCGATAAAGAGTCAGGTTTCCGTCGAAGATGCCGACATGGCCTCTGATGCCGATCTCAGCCGAATTAGCCCGTTGGGCTTTTAGTGGCCCTACAGTTCCTGTGTCATTGTAGGGACTGCCCCCTTTGACGTCATGGTAGTTCCACGTCACTGGCGGGTCGATCACACGACTGAAATTGGCGAACACATCAACGTCAGGATTAATTTCGTAACGCAAGCCTACGCGAGGCGTAATGAAGACATTATTATAGTGTTCACGACTCTGAAGAGCTGAGTTGGGTATTAGACGGTCAACAACGCGAATATTGCGGTCAATCCAGATGACTGAAAAACCGCTGGTCAGCCAAAGCCGGTTGAAAATGTTGAAATTATTCCCAGCAGCAAAAACTAGATCATGTGATCCGCCATATTTGACGCGCTGATGAAGGGTCCAGTCTTCACTATTAGACTGCGTAGAGCGGACGGACGATGTGTAATATCTGGAATCTCCAGAGACCATATGCACGTCGCTCAGAATGAAGTTGCTTTCGATCCTTCGTCCGAGAAGACGATCGCTCCGGTTATATTTAATCGAATTATTGATATCCGTGGAACGCCACAGATTAAACTGCTGCGTATTCGTCCCATTAAAGAGCGGATAATCATTCCAGGTAATGCCGTATTCCAGCCTGGAATCATCATCGAAAATATAATTGGTTTTAAATCCCAGCATTGTGCTTCTGGTCGGGCGCCCTCCCCAATCATTTGGGTTGATGCTCGGGCTTTTGCGAAGCTGAGCAAGCGTGAGCAAGCCACCGTAATGGCCGAACCCTTCATCCCACTTGAAAATAAGGCGAGCAGATAACTTGTCGGTAAAACGGTAGCCAAGATTTGCGACGACATCAGTGCGATGCATTGCCGTATAGCTCTGGAATCCTTGGCGATTGGTTCGCGCTGCGGTGACGTAGTAATCGCCTTTCTTGTTGCTGAATGTTCCGCCCTGACTGACTTGTTCTTTCAGAGTGCCGTAGCTGCCAGCTTCAAAGCGGGCCATAAACCCAGGGGCAGAGACGCCTGTATGCGTTACGAAATTGATGCCACCACCGAGAGCAGTAGCCGCGTAGTCAAATGCGTTGGCGCCATAAAGAACTTCAGTGCGCTGGTAGCCGGTATTATTGAGTCGATCTTCCTGAAATCCTCCCACACCGCTGACAGTCAATCCGTCAACGAGGTACTTCATTCCCAGACTGTAACCTCCGTAGAAAACGCCTGCGCCCGACCCTCTTATGGAAATCTTGTTTCCGGTGCTTCCACTGGTCGCCTGCGCAAAAATGCCTGGCTGGAATGCCAGAGTGTCCTCGAGTGTGGCTGATCGCCCCTTCTCGACCTCCTTGCTGCTGATAACAGTAAAGTTTCCCGGCACCTTTCTCAGGCGCTTTTCAGCGGTACGGACACCATTTGACCCGGTGACACTGATATCCTCGCTCTTTGACGGAGGCACAACGCTGTTTTTAGGGTGTGAAGATGCAACATGAGTATTTGTGGACCTGACATCAGGGCGGCCATGAGGGGCGCGCGGGCTCGGATTTTTGTTGCGTTCAATATCCTGAGCAAAAGCAGCCGGCATTAAGGTGCACGTTGAAAGAACGGTCATGCCAAGGAGGAGGATACGTGTGTGCTGCTCGTAAAAGGCTTTCATGACTCGTTTCTCAACATTTGGGTGACATCTCGGAACATAAAATCAGCCGTTGTGGGACACATTTTCCCCAAGCGATTCTTTTATTCACATATCCAAATGGATAAACGTTAATAACAACGTATTTTTAATGTTGTATTTTACAGGTGCAGTTTTCCCTTATTATACCTTGGAAAATAGCCATTCCAGGGGTTCACATTGAAATAATTAATGTGAGAGATGACGAATTAAAAATTACGCTCCTGACGGTTTGGTGCGCATCATGAACTACGAATTCTAGTTGATTTTGCCTTATATCCGTTAGGTGTCGTTGTATGTCCTCTTCCGACAATTTCGTCTCTGCCAGAGAACGCTTGCAGCCGATCATTGAAACGATAACGCGTGCATCGCAGGAATTCGAACGCGACCCCGCGCTTGTCCGAAATGTCGTTCAGGACTTGAAGACTGCCGGACTGGGTCGCGTACGTCTGCCCAATAGATTTGGCGGGTATGGAGCATCTCTCAAGCAGAGTTTCAGTCTGCTGCGAGATTTGGCAACAGCAGACTCAAACCTCCCGCAAATATTTCGTGCTCATTTTGCATTTATTGAAGGCAGGCTCCGCCACGCTCACAAATCTGCCGAATGGTTTGACCGTGTTCGTGAGGGTGCACTCTTTGGCGCTGCCATGGCGGAACGCTCGGACGAAACAGGCGTGTCTACACAGTTGAGTTCTGACGGAAATGAGTTTCGCCTGAATGGTACGAAATACTATTCGACCGGCACGCTCTATGCTGACTGGATCATTGTCTGGGCCGCAGAGGGAGAGCAACGGGCACACGTCCTGGTCCCTTCAGATGCCCCCGGTGTCACACGTATTGATGACTGGGATGGCTTTGGCCAGCGCCTCACGGGCAGCGGAACAACTGTTTTTGACAACGTCTTAATTGGCCCCACACAAGTTCTGGATCGCTCTCAGCCCGGGAATATTCCGGCTCATTCTTATCTCGCCGCTTACTATCAGCAATTTCATCTTGCAGCACTGGCAGGAATTTCAGCTGCCGTATTGCGCGATGCGGTTGAGTTTGTACGGCCTAGAACGCGAACTTTCGGGGTCCCCGGCAAAGTTGTTCAACGAGAAGATTCCGTTGTTCAGGGTGTTGTTGGGCGTTTGTCGGCCCTTGCATTCTCGACGTCTGCTTTGGTCGATCGCGTTTCGGATGCATTGACTGAGGCTGAGCCTGCCTGGCTGCGGGGTGATACCGAGAGCGTGACGTTTAGCGAAGCAGAAGAAGCTGCCTTTAAAGCGCAGCAAATCGTTATTGATCAAACGCTTGAAGCTGCAAATCTGCTTTTTGAAGTTGGCGGGGCGTCCGCTACCAGTCAGACCAGAAATTTGGATCGCCATTGGCGCAATGCTCGCGTTCTCTCCTCACACAACCCTGCGGCCCAGCGCCGTCGGGAACTCGGGGATCTGGCTTTGAACGATACCCCTCTTTGGACGCCATACCGTGAAGGTCTGAAAAAAAGTCTCTCCAAGGAGCCGGCATGAGTAAGGCATCGGCCCCCAAGCAATTAAAAGTCAATCTCTTCGAGATGGCCTGCGTGAGTCACATTGTTCACGGAATGTGGACGGCGCCTGACAACAATCGCCACCGTTTCGGAGAAATGGCATTCTGGCTGGAACAGGCGCGCCTCGCGGAAGACGCAGGTTTCGACGCAATTTTTCTTGCCGATGTCATCGGGGTTTATGACCGTTTTAATGGACTTGACCCCGCCCTTCGGCTTGGCGTGCAAATCCCGAACCTTGATCCGCTCTCCCTGATCCCGGCTATGGCCGCTGTGACAACGCGCTTGGGGTTCGCCGCGACATTCTCAACGACTTATGAGCCACCGTTTGCCTTTGCCCGACGTATGAGCACGCTGGATCTTCTGACCGAAGGGCGCGTTGGCTGGAACATTGTAACCTCCTACCTGCCAAACGCCGCCAGAAACTTCGGCCTCGCGGACGAAATCGAGCACGACGAGCGCTACGAGCGGGCGGAGGAATATCTTGAGGTTCTGTACAAGCTCTGGGAGCAGAGCTGGGACGAAGACGCCTTGGTCATTGATCGTGAGAGCGACGTTTTCACCCACCCGGATCGTGTTCATTACATCAACCACAAGGGTCGGCATCATCAGGTTGAGGGTCCACATCTTGTGCAGCCCACGCGTCAGCGCACGCCGGTCCTTTTTCAGGCAACTGGGTCCAAGCGTGGCCTGGAATTTGCAGCCCGTCATGCGGAGGCCGTTTTCATTGGTGGCCGTACGCGCGAGGAAATTCGCCATAACATCGCCCAGACACGCGAACAGGCGGCTCTAAACGGTCGAGACCCCAACGACCTGAAGTTTTATGTCATGGCCGGCCTTATCGCTGGGAATACGGAAGTCGAAGCTCACGAGAAGCTAAGCCGTTACCGGGCGCGCTATAGCGTCGAAGCTGCGCATGTCCATGCGCAAGCCGAGATTGATCTGCGGAATTTTGATCGCTCTCTGACTATTGGTGAGGCGCTTGAACAGTCGGGGCGTCCGTTTGGAAACATGGGACGTCGATTTGGCCCGGATCAAACAGTCGGTAGCGCGCTGGACCAGATTGCCAGTTTTGAACAGGGCCGCTTTTTCGTCGCTGGCACACCGTCCCAGATCGCGGATGCTGTTGAAGACTGGCTCGACGAAGATGGCATCGACGGGATTAACCTCCGCCAATACCACACGTTTGAGACGGCCAGAGATTTTGGAGAACTGATCGCTCCTGAGCTCCGCAAGCGTGGTCGCCTGCCAGAGCGCAATACCCCTCCAGAGACATTCCGTCATCGCCTGTTCGGTTTTGACCGCCTTCCAACAAGCCATCCCGCCCATCAAGCCTCCCCAACCGTTCACGCCCAGACAGCGAGTTTTTCATGAGCACAAATGCCGCCATCGGGGGTGTCCCCGAGAAAATCAACGTTCTTTGGTTCCTTCCAACTCATGGAGACAGCCGATATCTGGGAACGCAGGAAGGTGGCCGCAGCGTTGATCTGCCATACCTCCAACAGGTCGCACGTGCTGCGGACAGTTTGGGATATTATGGCGTCCTCCTCCCCACAGGTCGGAGTTGCGAAGACTCCTGGATCGTTGCGTCCTCCCTTATTACATCCACTGAACGGCTGAAATTTCTGGTGGCCGTGCGCCCTGGGTTACAATCTCCGACCTTTGCAGCACGCATGACGGCGACACTGGATCGTCTATCTGGCGGCCGTCTTCTGATTAATGTTGTAACGGGCGGAGATCCCAAGGAAAACGAAGGGGACGGTCTCTTTTTCGACCATGCCACCCGCTACGAAATTACTGACGAATTCCTGTCAATCTACTCTCGTCTTCTGAAGGGTGACACCGTCAATCACGAGGGTAAGCACTTTCATATTGCGGACGGCCAGATCCTTTATCCTCCTCATCAGGCTGGGGGGCCGCCTCTGTATTTCGGCGGATCTTCTGAGGCCGGAATTCAGGTCGCGGCCAGGCGGATCGACAAGTATCTGACGTGGGGAGAGCCACCGGAACTTGTTAAGGAGAAAATTTCCCGTGTTCGCGAGGCCGCTGCGCGTGAAGGACGCGAAGTCAGTTTCGGGATCAGGTTTCATGTCATCGCCCGTGAGACAACTGAAGAAGCCTGGGCCGCGGCAAACCGCCTGATTTCACGCCTTGATGACGCGACCGTCGCGCAGGCCCAGTCTGTATTCTCAAGGCTGGACTCAGTGGGACAGTCTCGCATGATCGCCCTCCACGGTGGACGACGGGACAAGCTGGAAGTCAGCCCTAACCTCTGGGCTGGCGTCGGGTTGGTCAGAGGCGGAGCTGGCACGGCTCTTGTCGGTGATCCAGCCACCATTGCCGAGCGGATTGATGAGTACAGACGCGCTGGATGCGACAGCTTTATTCTTTCCGGATACCCGCATCTGGAAGAAGCTTACAGCTTTGGCGAACTGGTCCTTCCGTTGCTTCCCACAGCTCATCCGACACGCGCAGCCGGCGGTCAGAACAATATGGGGCCGTTTGGTGAGACGATTGCCAACTCTTATCGCCCGGCCCAAGCCTCTTCATGAACGTGGAAGTCCAGATCAGCCGCCCTCCCGTTTCTGCCACCCTGGCAATTATTGGTGGCGGAGCGACAGGGACGATGATTGCGTATCATCTTCTTCGCAAGCGCCGAGATCTGGGTGTCGGTAGCGTTGTAATCTTCGAGCCTCGCACCCGGCTGGGTGCGGGCGTCGCGTATGGCAGCACAGATCCACAGCATCGCATCAATGTTCCAGCGTCAAGGATGAGCATTGATACGGATAAGCCTGATGACTTTGCGCAGTGGTTCAAATGGCACAGTCACGAAACCTGTGATCCGGAAGCCTTTTTGCCGTCTGGAGACGTTTACCCGACGAGGTCAGAGTTTGGCCGCTATCTCTTTGAGAGAATAACGCCATCTCTCGTCAACGAGACACTCAGGCATGTTCAGGATGCCGTAGTGGCCGTGCAGCATGATGGTCAGCACTGGCTGATCCATACCGCTCAAGGCACGGTATTTACCGTATCGGATGTCGTCATTGCGACATCTCATCCCGCTCCCGCCCTGCCGTATCCCCTCGAAGAAATCGCGCATGATCCACGTTTGATCTCCGACCCATGGGCGAAGAACGCCTTCAAAACCATAGATCCTCGGGCACGGATTGCCATTGTAGGCACCGGCCTCACAATGGCAGATGTTGTAGCAACGCTCACCGCACAGGGGCATTTGGGCCCTATCACTGCGGTTTCCCGACGTGGCCTGCGCTCCCGGGGGCATTCTCCTCAGCCTACCAGTCTCTTTGGGGATTTTTCCACCAACCCTGAACAGACGGCGTTAGGTCTGCTCACGCGCATTCGTAAGACACTTACTTTAGCCCCGGACCGCCCGTGGCAAGACGTTCTTGATGCTGTTCGGCGACAGGGCAAAGCTATCTGGACGGCACTTCCCCCGACGGAGCAGCGTCGGCTTGTCCGCCATCTTCGACCGTTCTGGGATGTCCATCGTTTTCGGATCGCGCCACAGGTCGAACGCGCTCTGAACCTGAGGTCAGAAACTGGCTCACTTACGGTTCTTGCAGCCCAGATCGAACGCGCGGAAGCCACTCCTTACGGCCTGACTCTGCATCTCCGGGAACGTGGGGGACGAACCCGCGCGATACGGACAGACATTCTGATCAATACCACTGGCCCGGACCATGCCGGAATTCTGACAAAGCCCGGTTTTCTCTCTCGTCTGTCTCAGGATGGTTTTGTGCAGAAAGATCCCGTTGGTCTCGGGCTCTGGACAGGTGAAGACCACGCGGCCCTTGTCGGCGGACGCCCGGTATTAGGCCTGTTTATTGCCGGACCACTCTCCCGTGGGACCTTTGGCGAGCTTATGGGCTTCCCGGAAGTGACAGCTAACGCTCAATCTGTCGCCGCCCGACTGGCCGATATTCTTCAGATCTCGACACATTCTGAACAGGTGCATTCATGACGTCTGCGCAAACTGCCACATCCGGCACGCCTCGCCCTGTCATCCGTCATGCTGATGATGTTTCCGCCATCGTCAATGCAGGGCCTCAAGGGGGCGGGCACGCAAACATCATCGTGGCTTTGGCTCTCGGTGGCGTCTTTCTTGACGCCTACGACCTCACAACGCTCTCCTACGGCATTGGTGACGTACAGAAGCACTTTGGTCTTTCCACATCCGCCACAGGGATGGTCGCAGCAGCGATGAGTGCAGGCACGATCGTCGGGAGTATCGCGGGGGGATGGTTGACCGACCGGATTGGTCGATACGCCGTTTTCATGGCGGACATGATCTGCTTCGTCATTGCAGCCCTCGTAGCAGGTATGGCGCCAACGGCCACCATCCTGATCCTTGCCCGTTTCGCAATGGGTTTTGGCGTCGGAATGGACCTGCCTGTGGCCATGGCATTCCTGTCAGAGTTTTCAAAGCTGAGTGGAAAAGGAAGCAAAGCGAGCCGGGCCGCGGCATGGTGCCCAACCTGGTATGCGGCTTCCTCGCTCTGCTTTTTCCTTGTCTTTGCCCTTGATGCGGTCGTTCCAGCCACTCATCCGGACTGGCTGTGGCGCGCGTCATTGGCATTCGGCGCGCTGCCGGCGCTTCTGATCATCCTTGTCCGTAACAGGTACATGAGTGAGTCCTCTATCTGGATCGCTCGGAACGGAGATCTGGAAAAAGCAGCGGAAATTTTAAGGGCGTCTCATGGCATTGACCCGGTTCTTCAGATCGAGGCGCCGCCTATCCGACCACAACCTCACGGGATTGCCCCCCTCTTCCGTCAGCCCCTGCTGAAGCGTGGAATTCTTGTCAGTATCATTTCCATCGTCAGTGCCTACTCTTACGCCGCAATCGCGTTCGGGGCGCCAAGTTTGCTTGCAGGAATGCTGCACCTCGACCGTAAGCAGGTTCTGATTACATCAATCATTCTGAACCTCGTCTTCGCATTTACGGGTGGTTTGATTGGGGTTCGTCTGGCGCGATACGTGTCGTCCCGTAAGGTCAATATCGCTGGATATATCCTGCAGGCGATCTCCATAGGAACGCTGGCGATTGTGGGCACGCCACATTCCACGGCAGGCGTCATAGCGGTACTCGCAGGTTTTGCAGGGTATCTTTTCGGTCAAGGTTTCGGACCCGGCTGCCAGCAGATGATCTACGCCACTCTGACCTACCCGACCGAAATCCGGGGCGTTGGTATTGGCATGAACCGGCTCATTTCTGGTCTGGGTGCCACCATGGCCATGTGGGCTCTGCCTAGTCTCTATGCGAATTTCGGGACGAACCTTTTCTGGTTCATTTTGAGCGCGCCTCTGATCGGTCTGACATTGCATCAGGTGATCCGCTGGGATGTCTTCAATTATGACCCAGATGGCGACGACACATTAAAGTCCGTGCTGAGACCAACACCCCGACAAGACGCATCTCCTCAACACTCAGCCCTCGTAAATCAGGGCTGAGTACAGCCGAGCCCACCCCCTCGCCGTTTTATCCTGATCCTTTTCAAGGAGCGCCTGTGTCTCTTATCCCCGTAAACGCGTTTGATATGAATTGCGTCTCCCATCAGGCAAGCGGTCTATGGCGTCATCCAGACGATCAATCATGGCATTACAACACCCTCGGATACTGGACCAACCTCGCAAAAACGCTTGAACGTGGCCTGTTCGACGGTCTTTTTATCGCAGATGTTCTTGGCATTTACGACGTCTATGGCGGCGGACCGGAAGCAGCATTGCGCAATGCATCTCAGGTGCCCGTTAATGACCCGGCCATGCTGATTTCTGCCATGGCCGCTGTGACCGAGAACCTGGGTTTCGGGCTAACAGCAACACTTTCCTTTGAACATCCCTACCCTTTTGCTCGCCGTATCAGCACATTGGATCACCTGACCAACGGACGGATGGGGTGGAACATTGTAACGGGCTATCTGAACAGCGCGGCAAAAGGCGTGGGTCAGCAGCAGACGTCTCATGATGAGCGCTATGACGTCGCGCGTGACTACATGCAGGTTTTGAGGGGCCTGTGGGAAAGAAGCTGGGAGGATGGTGCCGTTCTTCGAGACAGAGAACTCGGAATTTTTACAGACCCCTCAAAGGTTCATCGTCTTCAGCACAAAGGCAAGTATTTTGAGGTCGATGCAATTCATCTCTGTGAACCCTCACCACAACGAACGCCCGTTCTCTATCAAGCTGGCACGTCCAGTAAAGGTCGGGCTTTTGCCGGCGATTACGCTGAATGCGTCTTTATTGCCGGTCCATCCAAAGAGGTGGCACGACATGCTGTTTCTGGGCTGGAAGCAGAGCTTCAACGCACGGGACGTTCCCGAAAATCTCTCAAGATTTTCTCGCTTGTAACCATCGTCACTGCCGAAAACGATGAGGCTGCTTTGGAAAAATGGGCGGAATATAGAAAATATGTCAGCCATGAAGGGGCTCTGACGCTCATGTCAGGATGGACGGGGATCGATTTTTCGACCTTCGATCTCGATGATCCAGTTCGTCATATCCGCAACGATGCCATTCACTCCGCAATCGATGCCTTGACCGTTGTAGACCCCAAACGGGTCTGGACTGTCAGGGAACTGGCAGAACATGCGGCTATCGGGGGAATGGGCGTAACGTTTGTTGGCGGGCCTCAGAAAGTCGCGGATCAGATCGAAACCTGGATTGAAGACACAGGTATTGACGGCCTCAATCTCGCATATGCCATCACCCCCGGAAGCTTCGAGGATTTCGTGACATATATCGTGCCAGAGCTTCAAAAGCGTGGCCGTTACAAGACGGAATATCAGCCCGGAACTCTGCGGGAAAAGCTCTTCGGAACATCTGAACCACAATACAACACGGCGGCTCCATGACTGATCAACGTACCGTTATCACCCGTCGCAGTCTGTTGGCAGGAGGGTTTGCACTCACTCTTGCCTCCTCGGCACACGCGGCCACGCCTGTCATCCGCATCGGCTACCAGCGCTATAGCACTCTCGTTATTCTAAAGGCTTCGGGTGCCTTGGAAAAAGCATTGGCGGGCCATGCGAATGTCGTGTGGTCAGAATTTGTCGCTGGTCCACAACTCCTGCAAGCCCTCGTAGCGGGAGCACTCGATTTGGGGCAGACTGGTGATGCTCCTCCAGTGTTTGCATCGGCTGCAAGTCCTGATGCGCTTGTGTATGTAGGGCACGAGCCTCCTGCTCCACTGGCTGAAGCCATTCTCGTCCCTAAAGACAGTTCGATCCGAACCCTCGCGGATCTAAAGGGCAAACGGATTGCTCTCAATCGCGCGTCCAACGTCCACTGGTTTCTTCTTCAGGTTCTCCATAAAGCCGGTTTGTCTTTTCATGACATCAAACCAGCCTATCTGCCCCCTCCCTCTGCCCGTTCCGCTTTTGAAAGCGGCCAGATTGACGCATGGGCAATATGGGACCCCTACCTTTCCAGTGCGCTCTCCAACAGCCCGCGCATTCTGACGACGGCTCAGGATATTGTCGCCAATCGAGAATTTTTTTTGGCTCGTCGTGGATTTGCAGAAAGTCAGCCTGACCTTCTTCGGGAGGCACTTCACCAGATCGCTCAAACAGATGATTGGGCCCAGGTCCATAAGTCTGAAGTGTCCCGTCTTCTCGCAACACAAACAGGATTGCCATACGACACGGTTTATTCTGCAATCAAAACACGTGATTTCGGTTATGCGCCTATGAGTGCAGAAATTATTCAGGAACAACAACAGGTTGCTGACAGATTTCTAAAGGAAGGGCTTTTACCGTCACACGTTGATATTGGTTCAACGGTCTGGAAGTGATCAAAGCTCTTGATGAAGGAGCCTTTGGAGGCAGGTTCACGTTTCATTGCCGCCCTAACACTCAGGGATTTGTCATATAAGCCGTGAGTCAAACTCATATTTGCCTCTATATAAATCAAAAATGAAAAGTAATATAATATTACCAACCATCGTATTTGGTGATATATTTTCAGGCAAGGAATACTTGGATGCGATGTAAGTGTTGTGATGCCTGAGAGGCATTAAGCCTTGTTGTGAAGTCGCGTCAGGCGCATTACAGGTAAAGACGTTGTGTATCTGTATCTTGCGTTAAACAACGCGAGAATGGAGAGGCACATAAATCGTCAATACAGGTGCGATCGTAGTCTTCACACATAAAATACAGAGCTCCCAAGCGAGCTAAAGCATCAATAAACATGAGGCAAAACTTCGCCTCAGAATGAGCTTGAAAATGAAGAGCATGAAAAATCGGGTGTATTTTCACACAGGTTTTCGCCTCGGTGTGTCTCGCGCACGACTGTCTTCCGTCCTGTTAAGTGCGGTTGTTATGACACCGCTTGTAAGCGAGGCTGCGGAGCACAAAATCCACACGAACCATCATCGTACAGGCGCTTTAAGTAAAAAACCGGCGAAGTCCTCTACCGTAAATGGGGCGCAGTCTCCTGATACGCTCCCTCCTTCTAAACCCTTTGTTGCTCCGAGCAGTGAGACAATCAAGGTTTCTACTCGGCGGCGTTCTGTTGTGGACCAATCGAAGGCAGCGTTGAGCACTATTCCTGGCGGGGTTAGTGTGATTGACGCGCATGAGGTTCTGAAAGGTCGGAACTTCACAAATGCTGACGTTCTTGCGTTCCAGCCTGGCGTTTTTGCGCAGAGTTCGGGCGGCGGTGATGGATTGCGCCTCTCTATCCGTGGATCAGGGATTCAAACGGGTACGAACTATTTTCGCTCAGGCATCCTGATGATGTTCGATGGACTACCTGTCACGACCCCTGCCGGTACGCCATACGAACTCTTTGAGGCACTTGGGGTGCGTTATACCGAAGTACTCCGTGGAGCCAATGCATTCGATTATGGAGGCCTGCAATTAGGGGGCGCCATCAACTACGTTACCCCTACGGGTTACGATGCAGACGTATTCCAGGTTCGGGCAGAAGCCGGAAGCTTCAACTATAACAAGCAACAGATCAGCTCAGGAAAAGTGATCGGGAAGTCTGACTACTATGTCAGTATCACCAAATCCTATCGAGGCGGATACCAGCAGCAGACTGCGGCAAGCAGTTTTGGTGTTAACGCAAACTATGGATACCGCTTCAATGACAAGGTCTCCACACGGTTCTTCTTCCGGTATCGGCAGACGCAAAACGGCTATCCGGGCTTCCTGACACGCGATCAGATCATTGATAATCCAAAACAGGCACAATCAACTTACGTTGCGCTGCATTCCAAACGCATTCAGCCGGGCTCAAAATGGTATGGAAACATGACCACCATCCGGATTGACGATCATTCCAAGCTTGAGTTGGGAATTGATTATCAGGATGCTCCGATTGATATTGAAAACGGTACGACCGCTGGCGTTTGGGGATACAAGACGATCGCTGGCGTGATCCGCTACAGCCGCAAAGACAAGCTGTGGGGACATAGCAACGACGCATTGTTCGGGATTGACACCTATAGTGACCTGGATGCCTGGCAAACCACCCGTACACGAACATATACGGGCACGTATGCCGGGATTCCTCTTGGAACAAAGCTCCGACATGCCACCTACGGCGGAACGGACAACTATTTCCATATCAGAGATAACTTCGAACTCTTTCATAATTTCTGGCTAACAGCCGCTGGAGCACTGGATTTCGTACAGCGCTCTACGGCCGTGACGTATCCAACGCAAAGCTCTCTCAGCACCTCGGCCGTGGGCTTTACCCCGCGCGGAGGGTTTCGGTATGTCATCAGTCCGCATGTCTCTGTGTATGGAAACGTCAGCCGCAGTTTTCAGCCACCTAATGACTGGCAGCTTCTGTCTGGTGCCAACTACACGACCGGACCTGCCGCAGGTTTGACAGCAACGGGGGCCAGTCTCGAAAATCAGACGGCAACAACATACGAAATCGGCACGACAGGTGACTGGCTACACAATAAATGGAGCCTGACGTACTACTATTCCTCCGTCAGGAACGAACTTCTGTCAGTTATGACTCCGCTGTCACAGCTTTACGGAAATGCGACCTACTCAAACGCCTCTCCAACTGTGCATCAGGGGGTAGAAGCTTCATTGGAGACAGACCTGTATAAATGGTCCGGCGGAACATTAGGTCTGCGACAGTCCTATACCTACCAGGATTTTCATTTCAAAAATGATGCTGTGTTCGGGCGCAACAAACTTCCGGGAATTCCAGCGCATTTTTATCAGGGGGAAGTCCGCCTCGATCTGAAAAATGGTTTCTATGCGGGGTTCAATGCACAGGTTTCGTCAAAGGTTTCCGGCTCTTATGACGATACCTATTTCGCGCCGTCCTATCATATCTATAATGCCAATGTTGGCTATGAATGGCCTGGAAAGCATCGTCAGGTATTCCTGTCATTCAACAATCTGACCAACAAACATTATGCTTCCATCGTAGTGCCTGGATACATTGCGGGGGGTAAGCAGTTGTCGGTCATGCAGCCGGGAGATGGTTTCGGCCTCTTTGGCGGTGTCTCAGTCGGCTTCTGAATTGTGTTGGGGCAAGACGGAGACCGTCTACCCCACTCCAAGCCGAGCGTCGAATAAAAACCAATCTGACGCAAAGCTATAGCGGCCTTCACAAGAGCGAGATTTTGGGCACCTAAAGATGATCTGCCCTGATCATACTTGGCTCCATCCTTGTGTATGCTTACCTGCTGCGTGGCCCCTAACTCCCAACGGAAAGTCGATAAAACAACGGCTTACCTATGTTTTTGGATAGCTCTCTTCAAGCATAGAGGCGGCAAGAACATGGAGAGCCACGCTTAATAAATTTTGTGCCCACAAGCGAAAGTTGGACTTTACCACCCCCTCCCCCTCAGGGTAGGGAATAGACATGGCACACGAAACACACACTTTCATCAAACCTCGCCTCAAGCAGGCTCACGGCCATATCGCCAAAGTTATAGAGATGATGGAGGAAGGTCGCTCCTGCTCTGAGCTTGCTCAACAGCTTGCGGCTATCGAAAGCACCATCCGTGGTGCCAAGCGCCTGCTCGTGCAGGATCATCTTGAACGATGCATCGTTGATGCCGTCGCCGATGGCAAGATGAGCCGTGAGGACGCTATTCAGGAATTTTCTTTCCTTGTAAAATACTTTTAAGGAACGAGACAGGTGCGGTTTCCAGCACATCTCTGCTTCGTGGTGCCGCGCAGGATGGCACTCGCCTGCCTGCTTTCAGTCGGCTGGTTTCCAACGCTTGCCCTCAGTGCAGACGACACAGTTATTCCGCTTCATACGGCTCTGGGCGCTGCCTGGGACAACGATCCGGTCCGCCAGGAGCTGGCTATCAATGCTCAATCTGCCGATGCTCGCGCAGCAGCAGCCAAGTCCTGGTTTGCGGGAGGCCCCATCCTGACGGCAAGCTACAGCGATGATCGGGCGTCTGGGACAAATCTGGGATACATCACGTGGCAAGGGGGCGTGTCAGTGCCGCTTTGGCTTCCTGGCCAGGGAAGTGCAACCGAGCACCTTGCTCAGGCGGATGCCAAAGCCGCTCTTGCTCGCGTTGAAGTGGAGCGCATGGCAATTGCTGTACGCGTGCTGGAACAGAGTGGTGCGGCCATTTTAGCTGATCGTCGCGTCATAGCCGCGCATATGCTCGTGCGGTCGATGGAACATATTGCGTCGTTGACATCCCAGTCAAAGGCGCAAGGCGAAACGACCGGCGTTGAGATGCAAGCAGTTAATGCTCAGCTCGCGGATATTCGCTCTGAGCTCGCTGAAGCGGAAGAAAATCAAACCCGGACCCGCGCCGAGTTACTGTCTCTGCTGGGCATTCCAGGTCTTCCTGATATTCTGTCTGCACAGGCGCCGTGGCTTGCCCGGATCCCGACGGGCAATCTTCAGGCTCTGGAAAACCTTGATCCCCGTATACAGTCAGCTCACCGCGCTGTCGTGGCCGCTGAGGAAGACATGCATCTGGCCCGGTCCAGTTTCATGCCCAATCCTGAAATAGGGATCGATGCAATTGATGAGGGGCAATACGGCAGCCCGTGGGCGACACAGGTTGGCGTGAATGTGCGCGTCCCTCTTCCCAGCGATGTTACACATACGCCTCTTCTCTCTGCTGCTCGGGACCGTCTCGCCGCAGCAACGCGTGCTGAAGTTCAGGCACGCCGTGCCGTTCATACGGAACTTGTTCAGGTCATGGCGCGGGTGAAAGCGGCTCATGAAATGCTGCTGCAATCGCAGACAAGTGCATCCCAGACCATGAAGCGTGCAGATGCCATGGAACATTCATGGCGCCTTGGTGAGACACCACTCATTGAAGCACTACGCGCCAGAACGGATGCGTGGCGCGCTCTCCTAACCTTGAATCAGGCCGAGGTTGCCTGGCATAGCGCCATCGTGCGTATCTGTATTTCCACAGGGACACTGCCTTGAAAACCATACGCTTTTTGCCGCTTTGTATGTTCGGCATCATGTCCGTGCCTTGTCAGGCGGAAACTCCTTCGTGGCTCAAGCCTGTCCATATGAGCGCCTTAGCGCAGCAAGGTGAAAGCATCTCCGTCTCGCCCGTCAGATACGGCGAACTTCACGCCCTTCTACCCGCAATGGCCAGTGTCATGGCCAATTCAACGCATTCGGTGATGATCAGACCTGCAGGAAGTGGCAAGGTTACTGAAGTTCTGGTCACGCCAGGCGCACGCGTCCGGAAAGGGCAAGTGCTGATGACATACACTGATCATTCCCTGCATGAACTCTATCTCGAACAGGGGCAGACCAATGCGGCATTAAGTTCAGCCCGGGCGGCGGTCTCAGAGGCTGAAAAAGCTTATCAACGAGGGCGCTCCCTGAGCGGCACAACAGTCTCATCCGGGGAAGTCCTCCGCCGTCTGGCTATGCTCCAGCAGGCACAGGCCACATTGGCTGCAAAGCGCGCTGATAGTGAGACCATCAAGCATCGTCTTGAAGAAGAATTCACCTCTGCAACAGAGACGATCGGGCATGGTGAAGACTCCCGACTGATTTCCCCCGTAGATGGCGTCGTTCAGAACGTCGGTGTTGCCGTTGCTGATGATGTTACAAGCGGCGATGTTGTCGCAAATGTAACAGACCTCTCATCAGTCTGGATCGTTGCGAGCATTCGACCAGAGGATGCGCAGGATCTCGTTATTGGTGGACGCTTTTCCGTTCGACCGTCAGGTCATATGAAACAACCGCCCGTCTTTGCGAAGATCAGCACTATTAACGATGTGGCGGATGCTGACACAGGGTTGCTTCGAGTTATTGGTACGTTTGATAGACCTGCCGTTAATCTCAGACCCGGCACAATGCTTGATGCGACACTCGAGACTGCCCAAGCCGCAAAGGGAATTATTGTACCGGCCACCGCCATACAGCAGTTCAATGGCCACGACGTGGTCTACACCCCTTCTGGGGGCACCCTCTTCCAGCCTCATGACGTGCACATACTGCTCTCAACCGACGACGAAGCAGTCGTACAGAGCGATCTGCCTCCCGACAGTAAAGTCGTAAGTAGCGGTAGCTTTGCTCTCAAAAGCGCGGCCATTTTTTCAGCTTCGAGCGGCGACTGAAATATGCTGGCGTTCATTCAGAAAAATACCTTTCTCCTGTTCGGCCTTGTCGCCGCACTGCTGGTCGGTGGTCTTCTCACTATTCCCGGTTTGCCTGTGGAACCAGTGCCAGACATCTCTCCTCGTCAGGTCATGGTTTCTGTCACGGCACCGGGTCTCGCAACGGAAGAAGTTGAAAAACTTATCACCTTCCCGCTTGAGACAAACCTCACGGGGATACCTGGGGTCACTGACCTTCGGTCTGTGTCTCGTACGGGTGTGTCTGCTGTCTATCTGCAGTTCTCGGATGCAACAGACATTGATCTGGATCGAACACGGGTCAGTCAGCGTCTGCAACAGGCGCGGGATACGATCTCGGTTCCCGGAATATCCATCACGATGGGCCCTCTCGCCACCGGTATGGGCGAGATCATGCAAATTCAGATCATGGGAGCGGGCTATTCCCTCACTGATCTGAATCGGATCATGACGTGGACCGTTGTGCCCCAGCTAAAGCTCGTTCCGGGCGTTGTTGACGTCAATGTCAATGGTGGCGCGGAAGAAACCTTCGAGCTGACGCTCGACCCGTCCAGAATGGTTGCATACGGCGTATCCATCCGGGACATCGATCAGGCTATCGAAACCAATAATGCATCATCCGGCGGAGGCTGGATTGCTCATCATGATGAGCAGCAGGTGATCGTCGCTCGTGCTCGGGTGACGGGCCTCGACGCATTCGGCCTGATACCCGTTAAGATGGGCCCTCGCGGGCACGTCATTCGGATCCGCGATATGGGGAAAGTTGCTCTCGGCTCACGTACGCGGCTGGGTGCCGTGACGCGTGACGGTAAGGGCGAGATCGTCAATGGCGTCGTGCTGATGCAAAATGGGGCCAGCTCAAATGCCACTCTGGACGCCATCAATGCAGCCCTTCCAGAAATTCGGCAGTCCCTTCCCCCCGGCATCAAGCTTGACCCATTTTATACGCGCGCCAGCCTGACCTCTGAAACAATCGGAACGGTCAAGGAAAACCTGGTGATCGGCGCTATTCTGGTGATTGGCGTTCTGATTGTTGTCCTGGGCGACTGGCGAGCTGCCTTTGTCATTGCGTCTGTTATCCCGGCAGCCCTGATCTTCGCCATGGCGGGTATGCGGTGGTTTGGCGTCTCTGCCAATCTGTTGAGCCTCGGGGCCATAGATTTCGGGATGATCGTCGACAGTTCGCTCGTCGTCGTGGAGCATCTTCTGGCCACCCGAGACAAAGCTACCAACAAGAACGATTTCAAAACACTCGCTCATCATGCACTTCTGAGCGTTATCCGCCCTGTCAGCTTTGCAATTTTCATCATCATTATCGTCTATCTTCCCATCCTCACCCTTCAGGGAATTGAGGGGAAGATGTTCAGGCCAATGGCCCAGACGGTTATTATGGCGCTGGTTGCATCCCTGCTTTACTGCGTTATCTGCATCCCGACACTTGCGGCATTGGTCATGCGGTTTGGTCTGGTCGATCGGGAAACGCGCTTTGTGCGATTTGTACGCCGCTACTACGAACCCGCACTTGCCTGGAGCGAACACCACGCGAAACTCCTGACTGGCATTACACTCACTACGTTCGCCATAGCGGTACTTGTTGCATCACGCCTTGGCGGTGAATTTGTTCCCCAGCTTGATGAAGGGTCTCTTCTCGTCACATCGCTACGGCTTCCGAGCGCCTCGCTGGATACAGTTTTACGGGGCGTGACTGAGGAAGAGCGTATTTTGAAGAGCTTCCCTGACGTTGCGACTGTGGTCAGCAACACGGGAACCTCGGCCATTCCCACAGATCCTATGGGTACCGCTGAAACAGATACGTTCGTGTTTCTCAAGCCCAGATCGGAATGGACAACGGCCGGGACTGAAGCTGGGCTTGTCAAAAAGATGAGCGCCGCCCTGAATGAGCGCCTGCCAGACGCAGATTACTCCTGGACGCAGCCTATCCAGATGCGAATGGACGACCTCCTTTCCGGCGTTAGAACACAGCTCGCAATTTCAATCTACGGAGATGACCTGGAGACACTGTCACGGCTGGCCAATACAACGATCAAGGCAATCAACAGCGTCCCAGGTGCAGCAGATGTGAACTCCGCCAGTGAGGGCACGATGTCCTACATGCATGTGGACGTAGATCGGGATTCAGCGGCTCGCCTCGGTGTGAATGTCTCGGACATTCTTCAAACCATAGAGGCCATTGGCGGCCATACAGGCACGTTCATTACTCTGGAAAACGCCATTATTCCGGCTCAGGTCCAGTTTGCGAGTGACGCTGTAAAATCCATGGATCGCGTGGGCAGGCTCCAGGTACGACGCGCAGATGGAGCCGGCTGGGTTCTGCTCAACGAAGTTGCCCATATTTCCCTCGTTGATGGGACGTCCCGCATAGATCGTGACAGTCTGCGCAGACGTATCATTGTACAGGCTAACGTCCGCGGGCGCGATGTCGCGAGCTTTGTAAAGGCCGCACAGACAGCAGTTGAAAAGCAGGTTGTCCTGCCCCCGGGATACCGGATGTCTTGGGCGGGTCAGTTCCGGAACCTTGAATCTGCCAGCCGACGGCTCGCTATCGTCGTGCCAATCGCGCTTGCCCTTATTTTTATCCTTTTGGTGGCCGCACTTTCTTCTTTGGGTACGGCAGCTTTGGTCTTCGTAAACCTTCCTGTGGCCGCAACGGGCGGTATTCTGGCGCTCGCCATACGAGGTATGCCTTTCAGTATTGCAGCCGGTATTGGTTTCATTGCCCTGTTTGGCGTTGCCATCCTCAATGGTGTGGTCCTGGTGTCCCAGATCAGAACATATCGGGACGAAGGCATGGAGGCCGCTCAAGCAGCGTTCGAGGCCGCGCGGGTTCGGTTGCGCCCCGTTATCGCAACCGCGTCCGTGGCGAGCCTGGGCTTTTTTCCCATGGCATTTTCCGGAAGTGCCGGAGCCGAAGTAGAACGGCCGCTGGCAACTGTCGTGATTGGTGGACTGGTGTCGTCAACGCTGCTCACGCTTCTGGTCCTCCCGTCCCTCTATGCGTTCTTTTTCAGCCGTCGGTCAGATTTGAAAGGCCCAAAACCTACGTCTTCCGCTGGTTAAGTTGCGGCGGGGCTCAGTATCAGAAGGCCTATCCCAGTAGCAGTGAAGATGCAGAATTAAATTTTCGCATCTTCACTGCATTACTATCTGATTATTTCATACATATGCCATCAGTCACGACTGACGGAAAATTCGTAGCTTCTGACACAAACTTTGTTTTTTGCCGTGAAGACATGATCAAAGAGAAGTAACAAGAAGCTCCTTCTCCGTTCCTCGAACTGATTTCCAGAGCAATAAAAGGACATACTGTATGATGACGGACACCAGAGGTAGAATAACAAATCCCGCGGTGACCCAAGCAGCGGTGCTCTGGTTTAGCACCAGAGATGTAGCGTCATAATGACCATAGGACAGGCAGAGTGCCAGAACGAAGCCAGTGACGCCCATAGACACTTTTGAAATCAATGTATTGATCGAATACGCCAGACCTGCGGCACCGGTCCCGTCAACCGCACGGCCATTATCAATTGCGGCTGCAAGGAAAACATACGATATGGGGGACATCAGCCCCTGCCCTAAAGCCAACGCCACAAAAGCTATCAAAAATCCCGGCAACCATGCTCCGCAAACGAGCATAGTTGCATAAGCTATACCTTGGACTGCTGTTGCCGCAAAAGCTGTCTTCATGATCCCAAAACGGCGCGAGCTTATTGGACAGAATGATGCTCCTGTAAAGCTGCAGACACTTGCAAGCGTCAGGATCGCTCCGCCCAAGGCATCAGTTCCACCGAGCACACATTTCACATAGTAAATTGCAAACCCATAGAGTGCGGCAATGACAATAAACTGTTGAAATACGATAGTGTTGCAAATGAGCCAGAGTCTGTTTTTAAACAGTAATCTCAAGGTTTTACGGATGTCATGGCGCGCAGGAGTTGTCGGATAACGCGCGACACAATTTGTGGATACCATCCGCCATAGAACAATACCTACGCAGGAAAGTAGCAGGACGAATATCGTAATTCCCCGCTGCCGATGAGCTATGCTGCTCCCC
Source organism: Gluconobacter sp. DsW_058 (assembly GCF_002153615.1). Taxonomy (NCBI): domain Bacteria; kingdom Pseudomonadati; phylum Pseudomonadota; class Alphaproteobacteria; order Acetobacterales; family Acetobacteraceae; genus Gluconobacter; species Gluconobacter sp. DsW_058. The sequence goes on along the minus strand of NZ_JOPH01000073.1, from coordinate 15,377 downwards.
CCGCCCAGCCACGTAATGGCGGGAATGGTTAACGCGGCAATACAGAACTGCCCTACCTGACAGCCCATCATTCTGAACGAATTCAGATCAACCCGTTCGCGCGCTGACTTGGTCATCATGGGAGCGAGTGCCCCATAAGGCGTGTTGATACAGGAATATACGGCGCCGAATATAATATACGTTCCCCCTGCCCATAGTATTTTTCCCGTGGGCGAAAGCGGTAACGGCAGGAAACAAAAAAAATCAGCAATACCGAGCGGAATTGCCAAATTCCGGATCAACGGCCGAATAAAGAGTCCACCTTTTCGATCCACCACCCAGCCGATTGCTGGATCGCAGAATGCATCGAACACGCGTGCAATGAGTAGGATCCAGGCAACAGAGGCTGCCGGAATACCGTAGATATCGGTGTAGTAAAACATCAGATATGCGGACGTCAGACCCCACATCAGATTGGAAGACAGGTCTCCACAACCATAGGCCACTTTTTCACGACGAGAGATCTCGTTTAGCTGGCCTGTCATTACGACTCTCCAATGGCAGAAAGAAACTCTGAATGTGTTGCAGAACTCTGTTTTAGAGGCGCCCCGCTTTTAATTCTGTAGCAAGATGCTCACACGCCCGAATACTGAGCGCCATAACTGTTAACGTGGTGCCGAGTGATCCGCCTGTCGGGAAGCTGGATGCATCCGTGACATACAGGTTGGGGACTTCCCAGCATTGCCCATACGGATTCAGATATGAAGTCGCTGGGTCGCTTCCCATTCTTGCGCCACCACTTTCATGTATGGCGGCCCCAACTACGAGACTTTTCGGAAACATTTTACGCATGAACCACCGGATTGGCCAAACCTGGGCGGGGTACATTCCAGCGCCTTTCTGCCCCAAACCTAAGGGAGAAGCCCAGAAATCAACCAATCCTCCGCCACTTTCGATCATATCAGCACTATCCTGGATTTGGCGCTTTAACATCGCCCGCTCGTTGGAATGGATGCCGCAACTGATGTGAGGGAGAGGAATACCCCATCGATCCTTTCTGGAATAATTCAGCGTAATCCGATTGTCTTCATAAGGAAGCATTTCACCGAAGCACATCATGGTGACAGGCAGATATCCCTGTGCATCTGGTCCAGCATAACGCCCAATCGACCCCTGATAGGTATAGCCACCGGTGAAAGAGGCATCGTGATGATTGGCGCTATTTTCATATCGAGGCACATACATTCCCCCGGTCGCGCCAAATAACGGATGTTCTGGAAGAGTTTCCGGCTGCCCTTCACGCGCGATCGCAGGCCAGCGCCCGAACATCAGGCTGGCGCATTGATCCATAAAATATCGACCCAGGACGCCTGAACTGTTTCCGAGCCCGGAAGGATGTCTTGCACTACGGGAATTCAGAAGCAGCCGGACACTTTCAATGGGGGATGCGCAAACAACGACGGCTTTTGCGGAGATCGTGTGCCGTTTGCGAGTGCGGCGATGGACAAATGTTACGCCTGTCGCTCTTCCGCTGTCTGAATCGCTTTCAATCCTTTCTACAATCGCTTCAGACTGAAGTGTCGTGCGGCCACTCGCTAGAGCTGCTTCTAAGCCAGCAGGCAAAGGAGAGCTTTTGTAACGGTTGAACCGCCAAGCCACTGTGTGTCGATCTGCCCACTGCGCCTTCAGAGCAGCTCGAAATCCTTTTTCTTCCGGCGTCAGGGTCGCAGGCTCTGCCATGATTCCGTCGGGCGCGGTCTCTACACCGTCATCATTCCCGCAAATTCCAAGGAAACGCTCGACTTTCTCGTAGAACGGCGCAATGTCAGCGTAGGACAATGGCCAGTCTTCAGGTCCTGTTCCAAGACTTCGCCCTTTGAAGTCTGTATCGGACCAACGAAATAGAACGCGCCCAAAGACATGTAATCGCCCCCCTGTCTGCCTGCCGCGGATCCAGAGAAACGGCCTGTCTTTCGGTGTCGTGTAGCCATGTGCCCAATCATTGACGAAAAGATGCCGGAGTTGCTCTTTGAAAAATGCGACGCGGGCCTGAATAGGCTGCCCCAAGAGCGTTGCCTTCACACGAGGAAAAAGGGCTGTATGAGACCAGTTTCGACCAGAACGTGGCTCCACATCAGATTGCCTAAGCCGCTGGCCAGCCTCCAAAACCAACACCGATAAACCCTGTTCGGCGAGCTCTTTTGCAGCGAAACTTCCGGCTGCACCGGATCCCACAACGATCACATCGTACGCGGTGCGGGTCATGCAGACGCCCCTTCAAGGCTGTCATAAATCGTGTTGATAAATTGAACGCCGCCTTTCAGAGCTTCTTCAGGATTAGCGCAGGAATCCATTTCCAGAATTGGGCCACATTTTAGGGGAGATTTTTTTAATCGAGTGGCCAACTCCGCAAAATTGACGCTTCCCTGTCCTATCGGACGGAAATACGGTCGATGCTGGGCATAAATGGTCTCATCGATTTCAACTAAGATCGGCATCAAACCTGACGCATCTTTCCAATGCATTGCCACCACACGCTCAAGATGTCGCTCCAGGAGTTTAACCGGATCTCCACCCTCGATGGTAATGTGCGCAGGATCCAGACAGAGAGAAACATAGCGTGGGTCAGTTAGAAGCATAAACAGATCCACGTCCCGTGGAGCGCAGAAGACGGAATTTGCTTCGGTGTGCAATGCGAGAGCTACGCCTGCACGAGCAGTCACAGCCCCCATACGATTCAACAGATCCGCCATAGGCAGGGCAAGCGCCATATCGACAAACTGAACCGGCTCAGAAAGCCATGTCGTACGGCAAGGAAGGCCGACAACCAGCACTTTTCCGCCAACGGAAGAGAGGAATGCTGCTGCTTCGGCAACCGATGTGAGAATTTGCTTTTCTGCAGCGCGGTGCTCGGACAGTGGAATACGGTCGAGGTCTGCGAAAAAGCTGGACCATATAGAAAGGTCTCTATTTTTCAGTTCCTGTACCAGATTCTCTTTGGAACCAAAGGCTTTCGTCGCACTTTTCCAGTCAAATGGAGGAAATGTCAGCTCTATCCCGCTTACACCCGTTCCTGCCTGAGTATCCAGAATTTTTGTCCAGAAGACGAAAGGGTCTTTTTCTGCGAGACGTGCGATGTCGTCTTCGGAATTTACCCCCCAGAACTCGGGATTATAAAACGTGATCAGATCAGTCCCGGTTTTCATACAGGCTCTTTCTGTTGCCGCTCTCTAAAGCTGAGGATCGGAATAGACTCACTTGAGATGAAGTTCATTATGAAGAAGGAACGGACTGTGTGCAATCGTTTGCCATAAGGCACGTCACTGCAATTTTGCGGACACAATGAGCTGAAAGTCAGGGCGGGTCTAACTGGGTTTAGTGGCTTGGGCGCGCAATCGTGTCTTTTGTCTTTACCAAAAACTCAACTGGTCTGCCGCCGCGCATAATCAGGCGAGAATGAACCATGATGAGATTCCTCCAATACGAGAGACAAGCCCTTATAAGTAATGCGCGTTTGCCTACACGTCAGTGAGGCAAGCTGCCCCCAGCAATCCGGCTTCCGTCCCGAGTGTTGCCTGAATAAGAAGTGGCGCTTCAGTCGGGTAAAGAATTTTCTCTCTCACAGCACGATCAATCGCCGCTATCAGGCTCTTGGAGTTGCCTAAGCCGCCTCCCACCGGAATGATCGTGCATCCCGTAATGTTAACGACATGCGCGAGAGCAGCAGAAACGTAAGACAGATAAACCGCCATCGTCTTTTCAGCTTGAAGGTCTCTTCCTTCCCACGCGGTCAGAATGCTGCGGCTATCGGAAACGTCTCCTCCAGCCCAGAGGTGCAGGCGCTCAAGCGCCCGCGCTCCTGCTATTGTGTCCAAGCACCCTACCTGCCCACATCCGCACTTAAAGAGTGGAACAATATTTGAATGATCAGGCTCACAATTCATGAATGGCGGAGGCAGCACAGTAGGAGAATGCCCCCATTCACCTGTGATTCCGCCCAGACCAGTTACGATTTTCCCGCTGAGTATATGGCCGCCACCGATACCCGTTCCCAAAATAATGCCGAATACGTTTTGATGCCCCTTCGCGACACCAAATCTTGCTTCCGCAAGGGCAAAACAATCTGCATCATTGGCAATCAAAACTCGCCTATTGGCCTTGGCTTGTAAAAACTCCCCTAGAGACGCGTGCTTAAGGCAGGGAATATTGGCAGCGTGAACAATGCCAGTTTCAGGATTTTCAACGCCTGCAATAGCGATATGCAGGGGAACTCCCGGCCATGGCCGACACAGTTCGACGAGAGCGTCTACAAACGCGGTCAGGTCATTAACTGGCGTCGGCACCGCGGTTCTACACTCTAGTTTACCCCCTGGCCTCACAGCGGCAAAATCGATGAATGAACCACCTATGTCTGCACAGAGAATCATATATGCGTCCGCTTAAGAATGAGGCAGCCCCGTCTGAAACGTGCAGTAGCAGTCTCGTCGGCGAAGCGATTTTAGTGAGGCAGATTCACCACGTTCGTTATCCGGTTAAAGAGCGAGACGTTCTTTGTAAATATGTTGATGTAATTCTACGGTTTATAATTTAGATAAAAAATTATCTCACACCTAGCGTCTCCTGCGAGACGAGCAGGAAAACCAATGCTTTCAGCTGGCCACTACCAGATCCTCAGCACTCTCAGTCGTGAAGGCTCAAAAAGTCGAACCGAGCTGGCTCAATTCCTGGGGCTCAGCAAAGCAACTATTTCCGGATTGGTCCGAGATCTCCTCGACAAAGACATCCTTTCCGAACGCGAACTCGTTTTCGGAGTAGGTCGGCCATCTGTCTCCTTGGCCGTCAGAGCGGATGCTGCCTGGTTCATAGGCATTTCCATGCAGGACGATCCGATGGTGCTCGTGCTGACCGACCTACACGGCACAGTACATGCACGTGTAGAGCTGCCTCGCCCTACAGATCCAGATGAGTGCATCAGTGCCCTTGCCAGAGCAACTGAGCAACTACGGCAGACCATGGGAGAAGCAGGAGACAAGCTTTCCGGGATTGGAATTGCGCTTCCCGGGTTCGTCTCTCGAGACAGACATACCTGCGTCGCTTGCACTGCCCTGGGCTGGCGGAACGTCAACATCGGCACGGCCATGGCAGAGAAGACCGGGCTACCGACATGGGTTGAAAACGATGCCAAGGCGCTGATCCTCGGTGAGGAACTCTTTGGGCCTCTCAGAGGGAGCCCTGATTTCAGCATGGTTTTCGTCAGTCACGGCATCGGCTGCGCGCATATCGTCAACGGAAAACTACTCTGGGGCAACTCGGGAGGAGCCGGAGAAATCTCACATGCCCCGGTAACGCTGGAAAACTCCGATGCTCTTCCCTGCCGCTGCGGTAACAAAGGATGCCTGGAGACAGTTGCTTCCCTGCTCGCCATCTCCAATTCGGCGCGAAAGATTGGGCTTCCAACCAGCGCCCAGGAGCTCACAACTTTGGCTACAAGCGGCAACCCTGAAGCACTGACAATTCTGCATCGCGCAGGATCGGCCATGGGTATCGCGACGGCGCAACTCATCCAGATGCTGGATCCAAGCCACGTTGTGGTCATGCTCGACACAGCATTGAGAAACGGGGTTTACGGGCATGCACTTCTCCACGAAGCAGAATCCCACATTCTGAACCGCGTTGGCGCTCGAACCATGATCCACTTCCGCGATTTTGAACCAGATAGCTTTGCGAGAGGGGCAGCGAGTTTGGCCGCGCGATATTTTATTTTTGGCCAAGACGACGTTTGACCCCACCCCAGATAAAAGAAACCACCAAAATTCGTGCTTTTTTAGCAACAGTTTTGAATGCAGATCGAAAATTGCTTTGTTCGCATTATGAATTAAGTTTCGCTTCTTTGAGACCTATTGCGCACTAAAACATGGCCCTGCATGATGATTGCCATAAAGAAACGAAATATCGGCGCTGAGACGGGCCGTAGAGTGGAGTTGTCACAATGCGCATAACATTCCGTCAGCTTTTGGTTTCCTGTGTCACGATGGCCAGCCTCGTGAGCGTGAGTGCTAACGCACAGGATAACAAAGCTGCCCCCGCCTCATCCAAAGGCTCCTCAACCACCAAGGCTTCTGCCACGTTGCGACATTCCAACTCTTCAAGCCCAGGCCCCTCTGTTCTGGGGCAATTCACCCCGTCGGTCGAAGAGATTTCCGTTACAACCCATTCTCTGTCAGCAACGGGCGTTACGAACCGTACCCCTGGCGGCGGTCTTATGCCGCATCAGACGGCTCCACGATCCCAGAGTGGTGTCACGCGTGATTTCATCGCCAAGCAGTCTCCGTCTTCCAATATTACGTCACTGGTTGCGGATCTTCCTGGCGTTACAGTCTCGAGTCAGGATCCTTATGGCATGACTGGCGATCATATCCAGATGCGCGGACTGAATGAGACGCAGATCGGTTATCTGTTCGAAGGCGCCCCTCTCGCCGATCCGATTAACTACGCGCCTTATACCAGTACGCTGATTGATACAGAGAACCTTGGGGCTGTTACGGTTTCTCAGGGCTCGCCTGACCTAAATGCTCCGTTTTACAATGCCGTTGGTGGCCAGATCACGGCGTCAGCCCTTAATCCTTCCAGGAAGGCTGGTGGCTTTATCGACGTTGCTGGTGGTACGCACAGCTTTAACAAAGAATTTCTTCGACTCGAAACAGGCAATATTGGAAACTCGGGCATCCGTGGGTTCGTGTCGTTCTCTCACACCAGTTATAATAACGGTGCTCGTGGACCAGGCGGCCTATTCCGTTATCACGTCGATTCAAAGTTCGTAAAAGAATGGGGCGACGGGAACAGCATCTCTGCAATGTTCTCCTATAACCGTCAGCAGGCAACATCATGGCGTTCGCCAACGATGGCGCAGTGGAAGCAATACGGCGTTGGCTTTGCCTATTCCCCGACGTTCTCTCCGGGCAATGCCTCTTATTACAAGCTGAACCAGCAGAACCTGAATCAGCAGCTCGTCGTCGTGCCGATGCACTTCACACTCTCAGATCACCTGCACCTCCAGGTAACACCGTACTATGTGCACCAGTTCGGCCCCTCTCTTGGTGGCGAGAATATTCCTGCGAGTGGCGGATATTACGGAACACAACAATACGGCAATCTAGACCGTGGAACGGTTGTTAATGGCAACATCCTGACGTCCAGCCGTGACCCGTGGAATCAAAAGACTGGCGGCCTCAATACTTCTGCAGACTGGAACATCAGCAGAAGCAACACGTTTTCGTTCGGTTGGTGGTACGCGTATACAACGCATGAAGAGCTTTCAGATTTCACGCCTGTTAACGCAAACGGTGTGGGACTCTCAGGTGGCGTAATCCGACTGAATGGCAAGATCTTGTCCGGTTACGACCTGAATTTCATGCAGCAGGTCAACACACTGTTTATTGCTGACACCCAGAAGCTCCTGAACGACAAACTGACGCTTAGCGCAGGCTTCCGGGTTGCCATGGTGTCACGTCAGGGTACCAACCTGATCCCAGGCGCTGACCCTTACAAGATGCAGGGCAACTATTTCGAGCCGCTGCCGCAGTTCTCTGCCAGCTATCAGATCACCAAGCAGGATCAGATCTATATCAACGGCACCACGTCTTTCCGTGCGCCAGAATCTGTTGAAGCCTATTCCCAGATTTTCGATCCGAATTCCGCCCATGCTGTGATGCAGCCGCAGAGCCTGAAACCTGAATACTCGATCAGCGAAGAAATTGGCTATCGTCATCAGGACAAACTCTACAACTTTGCGATGTCACTGTTTAACATCAACATCACGAACCATCAGGTTACATCAACGGGCTACATCCCGGGTACGAACATGATGGTTGCGTCCCCGATCAATATTGGTGGCCAGACGTCTCGTGGTGTTCAGGCCGAATTTGGACTGGCGCGCTGGCACCACTTCAGCCCCTATGTGTCTGGTCAGTTCCTGCACTCAACGTTTGATAATGACTTCAACACAGGCAGCGGTCTCCTGCCGACGGCCGGCAAGATTGCGGTCGGCGCCCCGAAGTTCACTGTTGCAGTCGGCCTGAATTATGATGACGGGCACTTCTTCGGCAACTTTGATCTCCGATATGTGGACTCCCAGTACACGACATTCATGAACGACCAGAAGATGCCGTCGTACATTACGTCAAACATCGCACTTGGTTACCGTATGAACTCTTATGGGCGTATCAAGCACCCACAGATTCAGTTGAACCTCACCAATCTTGGCGACAACCATTATCTATCCGGTTCGAGCTACACCTCCAACGCCAAGGCCCATCTGACATCCACAGGTGCGACCGCAAGTGCCAGCGCACCAGTTTATTATGTCGGTGGCGTGTTCGCGGCGATGGTCTCGCTTTCCACAGGCTTCTAATTCCCACGACAGGCTGCTGATCACATCAATACTGGTCAGCAGCCTATTGAGAGGGCGATCTTTTGTTTAAGTTTCCCATATCGAGCCCTGCCGGGGCTTATGGATGGCGGCCTGTCCTTATCATGGCCGCCCTTTTTTTCAGCATAGGGTTTGTTACCTGGCTGAATGGGCCTCTTATCACTTTTGTGCAGGTTGCCTTCAACCTTAGTGACGTGGCGTCCTTTCTTGTTCCCGTGTGTTTTTATCTTGCATATTTTGTCTTTTCCCTTCCCGCGACCTTGCTATCCAAGCGGATTGGCTTGCGACATGGCCTGGTTGTATCGCTGGCCATTATGGCTCTTGGCACCGGCCTGTTCGGGGAGTGTGTTAACGCACGTTGGTATGCAGGGGCGCTCAGCGGATTGACTGTGATTGGCGCAGGCCTCTCCCTCCTTCAGATCACGATCAATCCCTATGTCAGCTTCCTTGGCGATCACGACCGTGCGGCTCAGCGAATTGCCATTATGGGGGTGGCGAACAAGTTTGCAGGCATTGTAGCCCCTGCCCTGTTCGCAATTATCGTCATGCCGCACGTCGGAGACGTTGCAGCCAGCATCCATAACACACCTGCCGGACCGGAACGCGACGCTATACTTACCGGCTTTACCAATGCCGTACACACGCCGTACCGCGTGATGGCTGGCCTGCTCGGGCTGCTGGCGTTTCTTGTTGCGCTATCCTCTCTCCCTGAAATTACAATGGAGCAAGACATTCCGGCACAAAGTCTAGGGCGCCGCAGGAATTCTCTGAGACTAGCCACTGGGGTACTTGCCATGTTCCTCTACGTGGGTATCGAGGTTTTGGCAGGGGATGCGATTGGGCTTTTTGGGCGTTCTTATGGCCTTTCTCTCGATGTAACCAAGTACCTGACGGCCATGACGCTCGCATCAATGATGGCAGGATATGTTGTTGGCATGGTCGTGGTTCCCCGGTTTATTAACCAGGAACGCTACATGATTGTGTCTTGCATTGTTGGGGTCCTCATCTGCCTGATATCGCTAACAACACATGGGATCGCACCCGTGTTGTGTGTAGCATTACTGGGCTTCACCAATGCCATGATCCTTCCCGCCCTCTTCCCCATTGTACTCGCGGCAGCCGGTGCTGACGGCGCAAAGGCAACAGCCTTCCTTGTCATGGCCTTTTCCGGAGGCGCTGTGCTCCCTCAGATCTTTGTTCATCTGATCCCGGAGCTTGGAACAACTTCGGCCTTTATGGGACTAGTAATCCCATCCTACCTCTTCATCGGGCTTTGGATGACTGTTATCCTGATAAAAACTCAACCAACGCTCGCTAACCTTGTTAAAACGCCTGCAGGAGCTCCCGAGGCATGAAAATCTTGATTTGCCCGGATGCGGCATCCGCTCGAACTGTCTCCGCCCATGTTTTGAAGCGTCAGATAGTGAAGAAACCTGCATCCGTCCTTGGGCTCGCAACCGGGCGCACAATGGAAGCAATCTATAAGCTTCTTGTTACGGAACACCGTAAAAGCAATTTGAATTTTTCGTCCGTAACAACATTCAATCTGGATGAATATATTGGGCTAGATGCTGAGAACGAGCAGTCTTACCATTATTACATGCAGGAGCATTTGTTTTCGAAAGTTAATGTTTCGTCGAACAGCACGCACGTTCCTAATGGTGCGGCAAGTGACGTAGACGCAGAAGCCAAAAATTACGAAGCCGCTATTGCTCAGGCTGGAGGTATCGACCTTCAACTTCTCGGGTTGGGCCAAAATGGGCATATCGGGTTTAATGAACCACTTTCTTCACTGAACTGCCGAACACGCGCCATCACTCTTGCTCAGACCACACTTGAGCAGAACGCGGAGATGTTTGGGGGGGACCCAGACAGCGTTCCCTCTCGGGCCATCACGATGGGAACAGCAACCATCCTTGAGTCACATATGGCTCTCATGGTCGTCACTGGCCCAGCTAAAGCGCAAATTGCAGCACAGATGATTGAAGGGCCCGTTACTGCAGCTGTGCCGGGATCAGCATTGCAATACCATCCATCCTGCCTGGTCATTTTAGATGAAGACGCAGCATCCGCGTTAGTCGCGCGCGAAGCCATCGATTGGCAAATGAAGCACGATCCTGAACTGATGGCTTTGACGGATTGTCTATAAGGCGTAGCGGGGCAAAATTTTTATTCTCTACCCCGTCAATTTTCATCAGGTTCTCGACCATAATAGAAACAGAAGACTTAATCCGGCGCCGGGTAAGAACCCCGTTGCGCCGGAAATAGTAAACCTTACCTTGCGCTTTGAACCAGTGCGTGAATTCCTGGGACGATAGCAATCAGCAAACCGCTCGGCGGAATAACGCGTTCCTTTCCTGCAAAGCTTGTCGGGTCGATCAACGTCAAATCCTGTTCCGCCAGCAACTGCTGAGCCTTTTTGTGCCAGGCACGATTATGAGCTCCAGGTTCCATTGCCTCCAGCCCGATCTGTGCCAATTGAGAGAGCTGCTTGGAGACAGGCTCAGCCAACTGGAGCTGTGGCGTCGTCGCAACTTGTGTATAAGCTGCATCATTAGCTGCCCAGACACTCAAGGAAGCTCGAAGCTGAGCGGCGGCACTCTTGTCCCCTGCGGCATAGCGCTTCGCCAGAGCGTTGAATTCTATCGCGCTGAAGCTATCCGGTGAAGCAATAGAGGCTGGACTTTTGAGCATCGCATCCCCTGTGGGGCCTGCCAAATGGTTCAACGCGTAGTTCTGTACCGGCACGGTTACGGACGTTAGCACCGTAAGTGGAGTAATGTTGCTCGGCGTGAGCTCTGCAATCATCCGATCCGTATGCTCGCGCGCGAGAAGGCCCGTACTCTCGAGTTCATTCATGACAACAGGAAGCCTACGATACAGATCGTCAACATCCTGAACTGTTTCCGGCGACCAAAAGCGTTCAGCAATCGCTGCCGAACGCGGCCATAGCCGTGCATCCAGCATCTCATCAGATACAATTTCCGCCCACAACGGCGCTTCCCCGCCTAGAACCAGCTTGCGTTGGGCTTCGTCCAGAGGAGCCATATCCGGATCTGGAGCAAAAGCACGTTCTAGGCGATCCAGCGTTTGATGACGCAGCCGCTCGGCATCTTCAGCGCTTATATTAGCCGGGCGCGTCGCATCCGGATCAACGGCATAGTGGTTGGCTGAGGAGTACAGAAGATCCAGATAGTATCCGGCAGACACAACTACCGGATGGCCAGCCTTCGTGGCAGATCCAGTCCATTTCGCGTTTCGCCAGACTTCAACCACAACATCTTTCGGAATGGGCGCTTCGCTAACTTCGTCCCACCCCATCATGATCTTGCCTTGCGCGGCCAAAGCCTTTTCAATCTTGGCCGTGAAGGCTGCCTGAAGCGCCGGGACATCTTTATAGCCATTGGCTTTCATGTAAGAGACGATCGCCGGGTTATCCAGCCACTGCTGATCCTGAACCTCGTCCCCACCCGAATGGATATAGCGATCCGGAAAAAGCCTTCCGATCTCAGCATAGAGATTTGCTGCAAAATCAATCACCTGAGGACTGACCGGGTTCAGTGCCGCATTATTCAGATTGGGCCTGCGGCTACAGTTCGTCGTTGTCTGCCCATCCGCTGAACTCGTCGTACATGCTCTGCCCGCGGCATCAGTCACGAGCACGGGTTGTTGCGCGGCCAGCTCTGGATAGGCTTGCAAGAGAGAAAGCGTATGGCCTGGAATATCGATCTCTGGAACCACCCTGATCCCACGATCGGCAGCATATTGAACAATGCTCCGCACTTGGGATTGCGTATAATATTGGTGATGTGCGCCAACATCCTGAAGCTTCGGGTAACGAAGGCTCTGGATCCGGAAGCCGGTTCCATCACTCAGATGCCAGTGTAGAACGTTGAGCTTTGTGAGTTCCATCGCATCAAGCTGGCGCTCCATAGTTTCGACAGACATGAAATGTCGGGAGACATCAATCATGAGGCCACGCCAGGAAAACCGCGGGGCATCCTGAATATCGCCCTCAGCAATCTGGCGACCTGACGGACCTGGCTGCACAAGCTGCAGAAGAGTAGCTAGGCCGTGGATCACGCCGGCCGGTCCACCTGCCTCAAGTTGAATATTCTGCCCCTTTACGGACAGACTGTATCCTTCCCGTTCATTTACCGTCAGATAAGAAGGGTCTTTCCCGGCTCGAATATGCAGGACGGTTTTGGGTTCGTCGTTACCTGAACCGCCCTGTAATTTTTCCAGTCGGCCGAGAAACCGGGCGACGGCTCGCTGCTCAAGAGCTGTGGCTTTTCCGTCCCAAACGATCTTCACGCCTTGAAAGGGAACGGATCGACCGCTCAAACTCACGTGGGCGGGAACAGGCAGCAAAACCGGGCTGGAAGACAATGCCTCCTGGGATTGCGCATGCGCTTGAGACAAGGAAAATGCGCAGACACTACTGAGCAAGAACCCAGAAAGTGCGAGAGCGTGCTGGAGGCGTTTTTTCACAAACTGTTATCCTGATCGGTTAGGAGAGATTTTCGCGGTTCACATAAAACGTCATGAGACTGGGTCTCGGGGGTGATCCGAAGACGTCATAACTGCATCAATGCGTCAGGCTCATCGATACAGTCGGGGATGATTAAGAAGGAAGATTTCTCAGTCATAATTGGGGGCAAAGTCTCTCGTTCGACGTCATCTCTTCACTGCTCCCCGAAAGATTTTTTGTATTCTTATTACGATATAGGAATTAAATCTCTGTCAATAGATTTTCATCCTGCATTAACGACGCCGAGATTGTTTAGGCGAAAAACTTAATCGAGGGCGGATTAAAGCCCCTCTCAAAGCCCTATTTGGGTTCACACACACCACAATTTTGAAGCTCGTGAATGACTTAGAAAACGATGCGTCCATCGTTTTTCGTCAGTCGTTTGCTCGACTAAATATGGTGATCCTCCTCGCTTCATCATGAGAGCACTGCCTGTAGAAAAACGAAGATGCATGATTTTTGAATCCGGGAAATCATTCTCGCGACATGTTTCCTTTGGAAGGAAAGACAGGCAACCCTTTGCACAGTCAAAGACGGAAAAGAATGCTGTCTTTTATCGATAAAACAATCACCCACGATGAATTTGCACAAAAATAATCACAAATAATAGAAATATATATTCTAACTTCACATATATTTTATCAAAAAAATAGGTTTGTATTTCGATTTAATCAAAGTAAATAATTGTGTATCCGAAATAAGCCTCGCGCCATAAATATGAAATCACCAGAATATTACTTTCTAGAATTTCAAAAAATTCTAATGTCCACCACAACGTTCGTGGCCAGTTCATCCGGCTTCTACTCTCCCCGGAAATGTTCTGTATCACTTCCTTGTGCCTGACTCCTATAAAGGGGGGCGAGAAAATCAATGGCGTCTAAATCTGAAATTCTGATTGTTGGTGGTGGCGTTGCAGGCCTGGCTCTAGCGACGCGGCTTGGAAAAGCCATGGGAAAACCGGGAAAAGCACGCATCACGCTGATCGACAAAAGCTTTTCCCATGTTTGGAAGCCAATGCTCCACTGCTTTGCGTCAGGCACGGTGGGAAACGAAAACGATCGTATCAATTTCATCACTCAGGCCAGCGGTCATCATTTCGAGTTCTGGCCGGGAGAAGTTGTATCACTTGATCGAGAAAAGCATGAAGTTGTCCTCAGCCCTCTTCATGCTTCCGATGGGACGGTGGTATTGGAAAGCCGAACCATTAAGTATGACACCATAGTCATTGCTATTGGCAGTTGCGCCAATGATTTCGGCACACCAGGCGTCAAGGAACACTGTCTTTCCATTGATAACCTAGTCGAAGCAAATGCTTTCAATGAAAAATTTCGAATGGAGCTTCTGCGATCATTCGCGAACAATTCGGAACTAGATATTGCAATTGTTGGCGGCGGCGCAACGGGCACCCAACTCGCCGCAGAATTGCACAAAGCACTTGAAATAGTCGGGCCTTATAACCTCCATGCTTTTGGCAAACCGCCACCGAAACTGCGTGTGACTCTCCTCCAGTCAGGGCCACGTATTCTTCCAGCCTTTCCGGAATCAGTGTCCGCAGCCGCCCAACAGGAACTGGAACGGATTGGGGTGACGGTTCGAACATCAGCACGTGTCGCGGGGGCAAACTCAACAGGTTTCGTCCTGAAAGACGGGTCCCAAGTCTCGGCAAAACTTCGGGTCTGGGCTGCAGGTGTAAAAGCTCCCGAAGTTACGACAACTTACGGCGGTCTTGCTCTGAATAAAACTGGGCAGATCCTGGTCAATCCAAACCTGTCTTCAATCGCAGATGACAGGATCTTTGCCATGGGAGATTGCTCATTCATCGAGAACGATCCCCTTCCCGCAACCGCGCAGGTTGCCAGACAGCAGGCTCGGCATCTCGCACGTTACCTGCCCGCCTGGATCGAAAAGGGCCAGAAGGTTCCAGCCTGTATCTTTCATAACAAGGGCGCCATTGTCGCCTTGGGGAAATACAACGGCTGGGCAGCGCTACCCGGAGGCACCGTTTGGGGTGGCGGCGTGTCTCATGGTTTGTCCGCGAGGCTTGGACACCTGATGCTCTACAGAAAGCATCAAGTCGAAATTTTTGGCCTCTATCGCGGTCTGATTTCTTGTTATTCGGATTGGGTGGAGGGTTTCGTACGGCCTTCTGTACGACTGGACTAAACGCCGCCATTAGCGGTTCAAGAGACCTCGGATAACATTTGCGCCACGACGCGCTGCCCCCGGAGAACGATCGCCGAGCGACTTATCAGTCATCTCTTTCTGTCGGTCTCGGTACAAACTATGACGTTCGGGCGCGGCGCGGATGACACTCAGAAGATCCCTAGGTGTTTAGTCCCGTGGGTTGATGATGAATCTTTCTGGCTCTGAAGTCCATATTTTGCAGATGTATTCGTAAGGCGTGAGGCCGTTCAGGGTCTTGAGTCTTCGCCCGAAGTT
>NZ_JOPH01000072.1:0-106415 GCF_002153615.1 Gluconobacter sp. DsW_058 | reverse complement strand
CGCGTCGGTGAACGGGCTTATACGGCCACCTACACATACCGTCAATCAAAAAATCATATAAAAATCAAAAAACTGACTTTTTATGAAAATCCTTGAACCACTGGGCAAATTTCATAACCCCATCCTCAAGCGAGACGCTCGGAGTCCAGCCACATAATGCTTTCACATCCTCCAGGCTCGCCCAAGTTTTCTCCATATCCGCCACGGGGCGAGCTTGATGTTCTATGCATGCAGATCGCCCGAGATGTTTTTCCAGCAGAGCAATCAGTGTCGTCACTTTTTCCGGGCGATCTCCACCCAGATTCAAGATGCGCGCCTCACCCACTTGAGGAGGAACGTCCATGATCGAAAGAACACCCGATGTGATGTCATCTATATAGGTGAAATCCCGAGACAGTCCTTTTCCCTCGTAAAGGGTGACCGGACGGCCCTCGCAGATAGCTTTCGCGAAACCGTAATAAGCCATATCTGGCCGACCCCACGGCCCATAGACGGTAAAGAACCTCAAGCCTGTCTGTGGAATGCCGTGAAGATAAGCATATGCGGAGGCCGTGAGCTCACCTGCACGCTTTGTAACCGCATAAAGTGAGCCTGGCTCATCCACGCGATCACTCTCTTTGAAAGGCAACGACTGGTTGCGACCATAGACCGAGGACGAAGACGCATAGACAAAATGCTTCAACCTTTTCAGGCTTCTGGATGCCTCCAGCAAAACAACCTGCCCCATGACATTCGCTTGTACATACGAATACGGGTCTATGAGTGAGTATCGAACTCCCGCCTGAGCTGCCAGGTGAATGATGACTTCGATACCAGAATGGCCATCCATGACTGATCGCATAGCCTCGCGGTCAGACACGTCCTTCTGCTCGAACACAAACCCTTTTTGACACGTCAGTCTGTTCAGGCGCGCCGTTTTCAAGAGCGGGTCATAATAATCATTCAGCGTATCAACGCCGACTACCTCCATGCCTCGCGCCAGCAAGGCATGCGAGACGTGAAAACCGATAAATCCCGCTGCCCCGGTAACTAAAACCTTCACGTATCAGTGCTTCAATGCCGGGCTACTTACGGTATCCCCTACGCGGATACCCAACTCTTCCGTAACCCCTCCAGCAAGCTCAAGCGTGTTGGCCACAACCCCGTCACTACTCAGGATTGCCTCACTCAGCGGAACCGCCTTCTCCGCAATGGCATGAACATGATTGGTGGAATCAATGAAAACGATATCAAGAGATACCAGTGTGTTCCTCATCCACATGTCGGAAACCTGCGGCTGCGGCCAAAGGAAAAGCATTCCCTTGTTTTTGGGCAGCTCCTTGCGGAACATTTCGCCGACTTCCTGCTCCCTGTAGGTTTTGGCCAACTCCACCGTAAACGAGTGCTTAACCCCGTCTTGCGTCGTGATTGTCAAAGGTGCTGTCGGGAGAACAGGCTGCGCCTGACGAATAGGTTCTTCTGCTGCGTAGGCGGAAGCCGTCATACCGCTCGCGAGAACACCTATCGCACCTAATATGGAACAAGCCATCACACGCATGAGAAACCCTCTTTGAAATTTATCGTTCAGAAACAAGAAATGGATTGGACCGGCGTTCTTCCCCAATGGTCGTAGGCATTCCATGACCACACAGCACCACAGTCTCATCCGGCAAACTCATGAGATGTTGGCGAATACCTGCAATCAGCGCAGGAGCATCCCCATAAACAAAATCGGTTCGGCCTACCGTCCGGCGGAACAATGTATCGCCAACAATGGCACGACGACTGCCATGATCCACAAACACGATATGCCCTGGCGTATGTCCGGGAATATGACGCACCTCGATATCATGACCCAGAAGCTGAAGTGTCTCACCGCTTTCCAGAAAGCGGTCCGGAACAACACTCACCATCCCTGTCATACCAAAATGCGCAGCCTGGTTCTCAATACTACTCAGCAGGAATGCATCACGACGATCTGGCCCGAGAACAGGCACAGGATCTGATTGAATTTTATTCAGGCGTTCCCGGAGCTCATCAGCGCCACCAGCATGATCAAGATGTCCATGCGTAAGAAGAATAGCCTCAACCGTCAGCCCACGGAGCTGAGAGAGCAGTTCATCCACATCCCCCCCGGGATCGACCACCACGGCATGGTTCCGTTCGTCCCAGAGGATCGTGCAATTCTGCCGGATCGGCGTCACAGGCACTCTTTTGATATTCAAAGGGACCACGGTTTTTTCTCCCGCACGGCCAGTTTAGCGATACCTCCCGGCGATACCGCGTCCCACCCCCTACGACAAGGGAGCCAAGAGGTGATTGACCGCTTCTTAAAGCCGCCTCACTCTGGGGCTTTCCAATCTCGGGATCAGGATACCCCCATGAGCCGCATCATTCGCACAGAACCCAACGCCATTCTTTCCAAGGCTGTGGAATATCATGGCTTTGTTTTCACCCAAGGCGTTGTCGCCTCAGACCTGTCACAAGATATCGATGGGCAGACCAAGGACGTCCTGGCTCAACTCGATGCCATTCTTGAAGAACACGGCACAGACAATACCCGCATTCTTCAGGCACAGATCTGGCTTAAAGACATCGCAGACCGCAATGCTCTCAACACGCACTGGTCCGCATGGCTCCCGGAAGGACTAGCTCCTGCACGCGCCTGCGTTCAGGCTATCATGGCTGACCCACGCATCCTCGTGGAAATCATGCTGACAACCACGAAATAAGCCACCCGATCAAATGCGGCACAATTAAGGCAGAATGCGACACGAGAAAGATTTTCATTAGAAATGAAAATTTAACCCTCAGTGATGCATTCTGCCCTTGTCAGGGTTGCATGAAGATTGTTAGCTCCCTGTAACCCGAACGACACAAGCCTATTCAGGATCAAAAAGATCGTGACGCATAAAAGTTGCCGGAAAACATTTTTCTCTGCCCTGGCGCTCTCCGCTGTCATGTTCTTTGCGAGTCATGCACAGGCCAAACACCTCCGTAGTTCACACGGTGGTCATGGTGTCTTCCGCTCCCATCGCGCCTCTCATGCGTACCATCATCACACCTTTTCAACTGCGCACGTCATTCAGTGCGTAGCTTATGCAAAAGAAGCATCTGCCGTCGTGTTGCACGGCAATGCGCGCGATTGGTGGTACAACGCTGCAGGCCGATACGCCCGTGGTAACGCTCCGGAAGCGGGATCGGTTCTAAATTTCCGTGGCATCCGTCGTATGCCTCTGGGTCACGTCGCTGTGGTACGGGCTGTCGAGAATAACCGTACGATCTACATTGACCAGTCTCACTGGGCATCCAATGGCATTGCGCACAACGTGCGCGTCGTTGACGTATCACCCAACAATGACTGGAGCGCCGTTCGCGTTGCCCTTAACGACCGTAGCGGCCGTCTTGGTAGCATCTATCCGACATACGGCTTCATCTATGGCCGCGCAGACGATGGTCGCCAGGCTCCGCAGGTCATGGTCGCTCGCGAAAGCCATGCAACCACCTTCCGTCATCGTGCGATCTTTAGAGGATCGAATGCTCTGAGCCATCCGATGAGCAACACGGAAGTTGCAGAAGCCCCAGACGATGCATTCACATCTGACGCTCCGAACCGGTCTATCCGATAAGAAGACTTCAGATGCAAAAAGCGGGGCTTTAAGCCCCGCTTTTTTTATACCCAATCGCTCAGAAACGGCTTAATCCGGCCGACTGTCTTTATGATAAGGATGGTTCGAATTGATAGCCTGAGCCCGAAAAACCTGCTCGGCAATCATCACACGCACAAGCATATGCGGCCAAGTCATCGCCCCCAGAGCAATAACGGCATCAGCTCTCTGGATCACTGATCCATCCAGCCCTTCTGCTCCACCAATCAAAAAATGTAACGGACGGCCAGTTTCCTGCCACCGAGCAAATGTGGCTGCAAACTGCAGGCTGCTAAACGTCTTTCCCCCCTCATCAAGGGCAATGACAAAAGCATTCTCAGGACAGGCTCCCAAAAGCCCCGCAGCATCCTTGCGCTTCTGCTCCATAACGGAGCCTTTGGACGGCGCAATCTCTGTCACCGTCAGCACAGGACGAATCCGGGCGGCGTAACGGTCAAACAGTTCCCGTTCAGGCCCGGACTTCAATCGCCCAATAGCAACGAGCTTCATTCAGCCCTGCTCTTCGTCCTTACCGACAGTCACTTCGGATTCGCTCGAATCCAGATCAGAGCCCCACATTTTCTCAAGAGCATAGAGCTCACGGCTCTCTGGCTTGAAGAGATGAACAACAACATCCCCTGCATCCAGAAGGACCCAGTCGCTGCCATTCGCGCCTTCAACCAAAACTCGGTTGAAGCCATCTTCGCCCAGCTTTTTCTCAATATGGTGCGCCATGGCTGCAATCTGCCGATCTGCCAGACCCGTTGCCACAACCATACGGTCTGAAAAGTTGGCGCGGCCAACCAGATCCAGAACCACGATGTCCTCTGCCTTGTCTTCCTCAAGGCTGGCCGTGATGATGGACAGCATTTTTGTCAGAACATCAGGCTGCACAGGCTCGCGCTTGACGGCAGTCTTCTTGGGGCCGGCAGCAGCAGCCTTCTTGCGAGGCGTTCCAGGCACCTTGGCAGCCTCGGCCAGTGCCGCATCAGGGGTGCTGGTTTTCCGACGCGTGGTCTTGGCCTTCGGGTCGGTTGAGGTCGTCTTGGTGATGGCTTTTACTCCTGATCCGGTTCCAGACAGATTTGCCCGGACTCTCGCAACGCTGTAGCCGATATATCGTTCTGCGGCGCAGAAAGGAACGTCCATGCGCATCCTTTTCTTTGCGCCAGTATAGCAGCCTCCCTCGAAGGCCGTCGATTTCGCCGTAAAGCCGACGCCGCAGCCCCGTGCAAAGCAGGCGTTACACTTCCTGGCCGCGGCAGAATCGCTATAGGCACCATACGGGCCAGCATCCTCCAGTTTTTCCAGCGAGAGAATTGCGCCAGCCCATCCGCTCCCATCAACCAGACAAACTGAACATGAGGAAAGCGCTTCTGAAGCAATGCCACAGTCTTCACTGTAAAACGCTGTTTCAGCCTTGCTTCTATATCCGTAGCACAGATTCGACGGCCATCAGCGATCTTCCGGGCTGATGCAAGGCGCGCTCTGAACGATCCCATGCCCTTTCGAGGCTTGAGAGGATTCCCAGGTGAGACCATCAGCCACACCTGATCCAATTGCAGAGAGCGCAACGCCTGCTGAGCCACCTTCAGATGACCATAATGCGCCGGATTGAAAGAGCCACCCAGCAGCCCAATCCGCATACGTCGGCCATCGCCAAACGTCGGGATCGTATTCAGCCCCGCACCTGTCCGTTGCCAAGCACTTCGTAGCGATAACACGTCAACTGTTCGAGCCCCACCGGGCCTCGCGCATGCATCCGTCCGGTGGCAATGCCGATTTCAGCCCCAAAGCCAAATTCACCACCATCACAGAACTGAGTGGATGCATTCCACAGCACAACCGCACTATCGGTCCCATTCATGAACACAGCAGCAATCTCAGGATCGTCAGCGATAATCGCTTCCGTATGAGCACTGCCATGGCGCGCTATATGGTCGAGAGCCTCCTCAACGCCATCAACAACAGCGATGGAGAGAATCGAATCCAGCCACTCCGTATCGAAATCGGCGGCACTGGCGGGAGGCAAGGTCGAAACGATAGATCTGGCAGCCTCATCCGCCCGGAATGTGCAGCCCTTGCTGGCCAAATCATCCACAATGTGCGGCAGAAGCGACGGAGCAATCGCTCGATCAATCAGAAGTGTTTCTGTCGCCCCACAGATTCCCGTACGGCGCATCTTGGCATCCAAAAGAACCCGACGCGCCATCTCAGGATCAGCACTGGCATGAACATAGGTGTGATTCAGCCCGTCGGCATGAGCCAGAACAGGCACCCGCGCCTCACGCTGAACGCGTTCCACCAAAGATTTTCCACCACGTGGAATGATGAGGTCCACGCCCTCGGCAGCCTGAAGGAGCGCACCCACCAGAGCACGATCGGCAGACGGCAAAATCTGCACACAAGCCGGATCAAGACCCGCAGCCGTCAGCCCATCAACCATTGCCGCATGAATTGCGCGCGCCGAATTCAGGCTTTCGCCTCCACCACGTAAAATGACAGCATTGCCAGACTTGATGCAAAGAGCCGCAGCATCAGCCCCAACATTCGGCCGGCTTTCGTAAATCATGCCGATGACACCGAGCGGCACCGCAACACGACGGAACAGCAACCCGTTAGGGCGCTCCCATTCTGCGAGAACGCGTCCAAGCGGATCAGGGAGCTTTGCGACGTCTTCCAGACCCTTTGCCATGGCCTCAACGCGCTCAGGCGTTAAAGTCAGACGGTCCCGGAATGCCGCTGTCCGATCATCGGAAAGCCCGGCCAGGTCCTGCTCGTTTGCCGCAACGATTGCTGCGCTGTTGGCACGAAGTGCCTGAGCAGCAGCATTCAGTGCCAGATTACGCGTCGCCTCATCCGCTCGCGCCAATCCACGAGCAGCCTGACGGGCCTTATCCGTCAGGCTTTTCAGAATAGCCGCAGCGTCAGACATTGAATCGGAACAGGAGAATATCTCCGTCCTGCACAACATATTCCTTGCCCTCGATCCGCAACTTCCCGGCCTCCTTGGCGCCTGCTTCACCATTGCAGGCTACATAGTCATCAAAAGCAACTGTTTCGCAGGCAATGAAGCCACGCTCGAAATCATTGTGAATGACAGCAGCAGCCTGAGGCGCCTTCACACCTGCCGTAATGGTCCAGGCACGCGCTTCCTTCGGGCCAACCGTGAAGTATGTCCGCAGACCCAGCAGGCGATAGCCCGCTGCAATCACACGATCCAGACCACTGTCGCTCAGACCAAGCCCTTCAAGGAACTCCGTGCGATCTTCCTGCGGCAACTGGCTGACCTCAGCCTCAATCGCAGCAGACACGATCACAACGCCAGCGCCCTCTTCCTCAGCCCGCTTCCGAACTGCCTCAGAGTGAGCATTGCCGGTCGCAGCAGCAACCTCCTCGACGTTACAAACATACAGAACCGGCTTCGTTGTCAGAAGCTGAAGTCGCGCAGCCTCACCTTCCTGCCCCTTCGGCACGGCGGTGCGGGCAGGCTTGCCATCACGCAGTGCCACAATCAGCGGCTCCATGAGCTCAAGCTGCGCCTGTGCTTCGCGATCATTTCCACGCGCACGCTTCTGAAGATTGATCTGGCGCTTCTCAAGGCTTTCCAGATCCGAAAGCATCAGCTCGGTCTCAATGATGTCCGCATCCCGGACCGGGTCGACCCCACCTTCAACGTGGGTGATATCATCGTCTTCAAAGCAGCGCAGAACATGAATGATCGCATCTGTCTCGCGGATATTCGCCAGAAACTGGTTTCCCAGCCCTTCACCCTTAGACGCGCCACGGACCAGACCCGCAATATCAACAAACTCAAGGCTAGTCGGAATCTCTTTCTGGGACTTACCAATCTTCACCAGAATATCCAGCCGAGGGTCCGGCACAGCAACACGGCCCGTATTCGGTTCAATGGTGCAGAATGGGTAGTTCGCTGCCTGCGCTGCGGCTGTTTCCGTCAGAGCATTGAACAACGTGGACTTGCCAACATTGGGCAGACCAACGATGCCGCAATTGAAACCCATTGTGCTCTCCATCTTTCAGGCCGCCACATCGGTCAGCCCAGTCTCAGAATTCAGTTGCCCTGTGTTCGCAGAATCCACGCCCACGGACAACACCTGCACCCTGCAAAACAGGCAGCAGAGTACGATTCCCGCCCGAGATCTCTCTCCGGCAACGATACCCGCACGTTATAACAGTGAAAAAAGCTGACCATAAGAGACCTGAAGTCTCGCGGCACTCAGGCCGTAAGCAGCGCCACTTTCGTCATGAACGCTTCATTCTCGCTCTTGGCCAGAATAGGCGCAACATCCGCAATTGCCTCAAGCCACCGCTCAAGCTCCGGCTCTTCCGCCTTGGCGAAATTCCCCAGAACATGCCCGTGCACCCGGTCCTTATGCCCCGGATGGCCAATGCCCATCCGCACACGCCAGTAATCCGGTCCGGGAAGACAGCGATCCATTGAGCGAAGGCCATTATGCCCAGCCGCTCCGCCGCCACGCTTGATACGCAGCTTGCCGAAAGCAAGATCGAGTTCATCATGGAAAACGGTAATGTCGGCCTGCGCGATCTTGAAGAACTGCGCGGCCTGCTGAACGCTGTCACCCGACAGGTTCATGTAAGTCATCGGCTTGAGGAGCAGAATTTTCTGCCCCCCAAGAACGCCCTCGGAAGTCTCCCCCCGAAAGCGCTTGCGCCACGGGGAAAACCCGTGACGCCTGGCGATTTCATCAACCGCCATGAAGCCGATGTTATGTCGATGACGGCTCATCCCCGGCTCGGGATTGCCGAGACCGGTCCAGAGCCTCATGACTTACTTCTTCTTTGCGCCCGGCTTTGCGGTAGCCGCTGCGGCAGCGGCAGCAGCCTTGGCAGCAGCTTCAGCTTCCATTTCCGCATCAATGGTCGGCGGAGCGATGGAAGCGATCACGAGATCAGCAGCCTGATGACCCGTCAGCTTCACGCCTTCCGTGCCCTTCAGATCAGACCAGCGAACGCTGTCATGAATGTCGAGAACACTCAGATCAACAGTGAAGCTTTCCGGAATGCTTGCTGCATCAGCGGCAACGTCCACGGAATGACGGACAACGTTCAGAACGCCGCCGCGCTTGATGCCAGGAGCCTTCTCTTCGCCAACGAAGATGATGGAAACCTGAACGTGCACCTTCGTGCCCGCTGCAACGCGCTGGAAGTCGATGTGAATCGGAGCATCCGTCACCGGGTGCAGCTGCACGTCACGGATCAGAGCTGCAACCGGCTCTGCGCCTTCTGCTGCCAGGTTGTACACGCGGGAGGACCAGCCACCACGGTGCAGTTCCTTCATGATCACGCGCGGATCAAGAGCAATGATGGAAGGCTCCTGCTTGCCACCATAGATTACTGCCGGAACCAGCCCGGCACGTCTCGTTGCGCGCGCTGCCCCCTTACCAGCCTTCGCGCGCGTCGAGACAGCAAGTGTCGTCAAATTAGCCACTGTTACGCTCCTGCGTATTGAATTTTGTCATCACACAGACCTCCAGGGGTGCCTGTGCGAGCGGCGAAATAGCGGAAAACTGCGCCACACACAACCTTTTTCCCAGATTCTACCTTCCTGATGGCCTACCCCAACCATGGCTGGACCCACGGCCAAACCGCCAGATAGTCTGTCACAGCCCCCATAGTCGCCTGCGTCACAGAGAATCCATGAGCATCGCCCAGCGCCTCGAACACCTACCCTTCACCCCCTTCCACCGTCGGCTCCTGATCCTTGGCGGCTGTGGATACATGTTCGACGGCCTAGACTCCGCCATCGTTGCCTTCACCCTCCCGGTTCTGAAAACGCAATGGCACCTGTCCGGCCCGTCTCTCGGTATTTTGGGAAGCGCCACTTATCTGGGATACGGTCTCGGCTCCCTGCTGGCGGGTTGGTGGGCCGACAGGTCTGGCCGCCGTTCCGTCATGATGAGCGCCCTCGCGCTCTACGCCATCGGCTCTCTTCTCTCAGCAGTCTCCCACACATTCGGCGGCTTCTTCAGCGCCCGTCTTCTCGCTGGACTGGGCGCCGGCGCAGAAGCCACGATCATCGCCCCCTATCTGAGCGAGTTCGTCTCATCCCGTTATCGCGGCGCCTTCACGGCCAGCCTCACGGGCTTCTATTCTTTCGGTTATGTCGCCGCAGCCATTCTCGGATTCATGATTGTCCCCTCATCACCGGATGGCTGGCGATGGGCATTGGTTGCCACAGCCCTACCCGTCCTGATGCTCCTCTGGTGGCGGCGTACCCTTCCCGAGTCCCCAAGATGGCTCGATCAGCAGGGGCGAACGCACGAAGCCTGCCGAATTGTCGGAAGCATCGAACAAAGCGCCGGACTGGCCGCTGGTCTTTCGACAACCCCCGATACAGCCGGACAAACAAACCGCCCCCTGAGCGACCTTTTCGCCCCCAGCCTCAGACGTTCCACTTTCATGAGCTGGGCCATGTGGCTGAGCATCACCTTCTGCTTCTACGCGTTCTTCACTTGGATCCCGACCCTCATGATCGAGCGCGGCATGACCGTGACCCGCAGCTTCGCCTACGCCATCTCGATCTACGCAGCACAGCTCCCCGGATATCTGGCCTCAGCCTTCTGCACGGAACGTCTGGGCCGACGCGCCACGGTCGCTACCTTCATGATCGGCGGCGGGATCAGTGCCATCGGCATGGCCGCAAGCCAGACACCCACACAGGTCCTGCTTTTCGGAATTATGCTGTCCATGTTCATGAATGGAACCTACGGCGGCATCTACGCCTACACCCCCGAACTCTTCCCGACGTCCCTGCGCGGAAGAGGCATGGGACTGGCCTCCGCAATCGCCCGTCTGGGCGCCATCTCATCGCCCGTCCTGATTGGCTGGATCTACCCGAAAGCCGGCTTCCCCGGCGTGTTCGGCCTCACAACCGCTGTTCTCCTGACAGGAGCCTGCATCACCCTGCTTTTCGGCCCCAGAACAGAAAAACGCCCGCTCGATCAGGAGCAGGCGTTCCACTGAAATCCAAAATTTCCAAACCAATCAGAGCATCGGCATCCCGCCATTAACGGCCAGAAGAGCACCCGTCGTATAACTGTTCAGCGGGTCCGCAAAATACACATAAGCCCCAGCCAGTTCCGCTGGCTGACCTGGGCGACCCAGTGGGACATCAGACCCAATGCTCTTCTGCGCCTCTTCCGGCATTCCCGTCGCAATGAACGGCGTCCAGATCGGGCCCGGCATAACCCCGTTCACCCGAATACCTCGTGACGCAAGCTGCTGCGCCATACTCACCGTAAAGTTCGCTATGGCTGCCTTCGTCATGGAATACGGTACGAGAATCTGAGGCGGCGTCTTCAGATTGACTGAAGACGTATTGATGATGGACGATCCCGGCTTCAGATGAGGCAGAGCAGCCTTCGTCAGATAAAACAGCGCATGCGTATTGGTATCAAAGTGGCGCTTCCAATCGTCGTCACTGATATCCTCCAGATGCTCCGCCCAATTCTGAAACGCAGCATTATTCACAAGAATATCGAGACGACCGAACTCTTCCAGAACCTTGCCAACAAGCAGTTTGCAATGCGTCGCTTCACGAATATCCCCCGGCAGCAGAAGGCAACGACGCCCCTCTGACTCGATCTGCCCGGCAATATCCTTTGCATCCTGACTTTCGGTTTCGAGATAGGAAATCGCAACCTCCGCCCCCTCCCGAGCAAAAGCCAGTGCTACAGCGCGCCCAATTCCGGAATCGCCACCTGTAATCAGAGCCACCTGCCCCTTGAGTTTTCCAGAGCCCTGATAGGTCTTTTCCCCATAATCAGGCTGTGGCGTCATTTTTGATGACAGCCCCGGAAAAGGCTGGCTTTGCCCCTCAAAAGGAGGCTGAGGATAACGATTGCGAGGATCAACAGGCATTCAAGCCTCCTAAACTGCATGAGAGATGCAAGTAAGAATCCGTAACGACCCACTCTTTCATTCAGTTCAGAACATTTCATCAAATTATTTTCCGGAACATTTACCCAGGACTCAGACTTCTAAAGTGAAGGATTTCCCAAACCGGAAATCGACTTACCGAATTTGAAACGACGTGCCCGGCATTATTCAGTCCGGACAGTCGAGACGACAGCAGATCGGACCGGACCATGAGCGACACGGCAGACAAACGCACCACCGTGACCATCGGTGACCAGACCTTCGAGCGCGGCCCTCAGGGCGCAACACATCAGACCGCAGATGGCGACACACCGACCCTGACAACCCAGCAGGGCGTTCCCGTCGCCGATGACCAGAACTCCCTGAAGGCTGGCCCACGCGGCGGAACGCTTCTGGAAGACTTCCATTTCCGGGAAAAAATCTTCCACTTCGATCACGAACGCATTCCTGAACGCGTTGTTCACGCGCGCGGCTACGGCGCGCATGGCTTCTTCGAACTCACAGACTCCCTCTCCGACTACACAACCGCCAAAGTTCTCGGAAAAACCGGAACCCGTGTCCCGGCTTTCGTGCGTTTCTCAACCGTCGCAGGTGGCAAGGGCTCATTCGATCTCGCCCGCGACGTCCGCGGTTTCGCCGTGAAGCTCTACACCGAGGAGGGCAACTGGGATCTCGTGGGCAACAACATGCCCGTGTTTTTCATCCAGGACGCCATCAAGTTTCCGGACATGGTACACGCCGTAAAGGAAGAGCCCGATCGCGGCTTCCCGCAGGCGCAGTCCGCCCATGACAACTTCTGGGATTTCGCATCCCTCTCGCCCGAAACCGTTCACATGCTCCTCTGGATCATGTCAGACCGTGCCATCCCCCGCTCTTTCCGCTTCATGGAAGGCTTCGGCGTCCATACCTTCCGGCTCATAAACGCCGAAGGAAAATCCACCTACGTAAAGTTCCACTGGAAGCCGAAGCAGGGCCTTCAGTCAGTTGTCTGGAACGAGGCCGTCAAGATCAACGGCGCCGACCCTGACTTCCACCGTCGGGACCTCTGGCAGGCCATCGAATCCGGCGACTATCCGGAATGGGAACTGGGCGTACAGCTCTTTGATGACGCCTTCGCCGACAAATTCGACTTCGACATTCTGGATGCGACCAAACTTATTCCGGAAGAACTGGTCCCTGTCCGCCGGATCGGCCGCCTCGTGCTGGACCGCGTGGTGGACAACTTCTTCGCCGAAACCGAACAGGTTGCCTTCTGCACCCAGAACGTCGTCCCCGGTATCGGCTTCACCAACGATCCGCTCCTGCAAGGCCGGAACTTCTCGTATCTGGACACACAGACAAAGCGTCTCGGTGGCCCAAACTTCACGCATATCCCCATTAACGCGCCCAAATGCCCGTTCCACAACTTCCAGCAGGACGGCCACGCCGCCATGCACAACCCGAAGGGTCGCGTAAACTACGAACCCAACTCCTGGGGTGCAGGTCCGCGTGAAAACTCCAAGGCCGGCTACAGGCACTTCCCCGATGACAACGGTCGCACGACCCGCGAACGCGGTGAACTCTTCGCCGATCACTACAGCCAGGCACGCCAGTTCTACATCAGCCAGACAAAGCCCGAACAAACGCACATCAAGAACGCGTTTGTCTTCGAGCTTAGCAAGGTTGAAACTCCAAACATCCGGTCCCGCGTCGTCGCTCATCTGCTAAATGTAGATGAAACGCTGGCCAAGGGCGTGGCCGAAGGTCTGGGCGTGAAAGAGCTCCCCGCCCCAGCTCCAGCCGCCCGTACACCCATTACGGATCTGGCCGCCTCAACAGCGCTCAGCATCCTCAAGAATGGCCCCGACTCTTTCGCAGGCCGCAAACTGGGCGTCGTGATTACAGACGGTACGGATGCAGCCCTGCTGGACGCTCTCCAGAAAGCCGCAAAGGCGGAAGGCACATTGATTGAACTGGTTGCCCCTGTTGTCGGAGGCGTGACGTTGACAGACGGCACAACCGTCCCGGCAGGCCAGAAAATCGTCGGTGCGCCGTCCGTACTTTACGACGCCGTCGTGCTGCTCTCTTCTGCTGAGGGAACAAAGCTTCTGAGCAAGGAAGCAACAGCCCGTGACTTCGTGGCAGATGCTTTCGCCCACGCCAAATTCATCGCCTACGGCCCGGATGCTGCCCCGCTTCTGGCAAAAGGCGGTATCACGCCCGACGACATGGACGATGGTGTGATCGCCATCGAAAACGATAGCGATTTCAAACCCTTCATCACAACCTGCCAGAAGCTCCGCTTTTGGGATCGTGAAGCCAAAACCCACAGCGTCTGACACATGCATACGAAAAGCCGGGGATCACACCCCGGCTTTTTTAATGCTGAATAGAAGCCGCAACCCGCCGATCAGCTTCCTGCCGAACATGCGCAAAATCCTGCTTCAGCGGCTTGCCATGCTCCACCATCAACACGCCCCCCACATAGACCTGCGCCAGATTTTCCTGAGCCGCCGCAAAAACCAGCGTGGCATACGGGTCAAATACGTACCCAAGATTAGTCGGGTCAATCACAAGAAAATCCGCAAATTTCCCAACTTCCAGACTCCCAAGACGATCCCCAACTTCCAGAACATCAGCACTTCCCCGCGTGTGCAGTCGCACCACATCATACGGGCTCATGATTGCAGCGCTCTGGTACTTGTCCCGGATGGCATAAAGCCCGGTCCGCATGTTCTCGAAAGGATCTGCCAGATCGGCACTGGCTTCCCCGTCCTCTCCCATCCCAACCCGCAAACCAGCTTTCAGATAGGCCGGAATATCCGCCGTCCCTGACGCCAGACGACCGTTTGAAAGCGGATTCCAGACCATGGACGCCCCAGCCTTTACAGATCGGGCAATGATTTCAGGAGTCGTATGAATGAAATGACCGAAAATCAGATGCGGCCCGAGAATACCTTCATTCTCAAACCAGTGGAACCGGGCCTGCTGGGCTGAAACGTTCTCAGGTGGCTCCAGATAATGACTCTGGTTGGACAGATGATACTCCCGCATCAACGCGCCTTCGATCTTCGCAACGTCTCCGGTGTCGTGAAATCCCGTCCCACCATTGATCATCACTGACAGGAACGTGGATCCCACATGCTGCCCGGCGGACCACGCCAGAAAATCGTTCACATGCTGTCTGGCTTTAGCAAGCGACACATCGCCCTTACTCGGCAATGGCTCCAGACCATGCACGAACCGAATTCCAGAAGCCGTCTCTGCCTGGAACTGCAACCGGTCCGTCGCCTCGACAACAGCAGGGTTCGCCCCACCGTAATTGAAATTATAAGCCGCAGTCACACCATGCGCGAGATGGTCGAGCGCCCCATCCAGCGTGAACCAGTAGATATCTTCAGGCCGCGCAACGCTCGCTTTTCCGGAATACAAAGCCTCAATCCAGCCCATCAAAGTCTGATCCGCCGCAAGGCCACGATAGGCAGCCTGCCAGAGATGACTATGAGCGGAAATAAACCCTGGCATGACCCAATGCCCGTGCAGATCCATGTCCTGATCCGCTTGAAGATCCTTGGGAGGAGCACCGGGGCCAATATGATCGATCACGCCATCTGAACGAACAGAAAAATACCCTTTAAAAGGCGCTTTCTGCCCATCGGCCATTGAAAAGATCAGGGCGTTACGAACCAGAAGATGAGAAGGTTCGGCGTAGGCTACGCCCCCGGCACAGGCGGCCACCAGCATGGAACAGAGAATCTGAGCAGGACGAAGCATTTTCATGCCGGAACGATAACAGTCCCAGCGATCCGCACAAGCGCTGCGGCACTCTGCAATACTATGATGAAACGCGAGGCCGGATTGCTGAGATCTGATGACCAATATGGCCACCGCCTGCGAGTGTCCGTCGGCGATGGCTGAAGAACCTCTGGTCCGTCAATGTATCCACACCCAGTACTTCAACCTGCTGAACACCAGCAGCTTTCAAACGCGTCGAGCAGTATTCTGGCAAATCGAACATGAAATGCCCTGCCCGTTCCGCCACGCGGAAAAACAGGCCTGCGTTCTCGTCCTGAGCCAGAACGGCATCCCGCATATCCGGGCCAACTTCATAACTCCCAGGCCCAATGCAGGGACCGACTACTGCCCGGATATTCGTGGCGCCCAGAGCTTTCATTTGCGTCACAGCAGATTCGAGAACGCCGCCTACCGCTCCACGCCATCCAGCATGCGCGGCTCCCACAATCCGTCCATCCTTGGAAGCCAGAAGAACAGGCCCGCAGTCTGCCGTAATCACCCCAACACCGACGTCAGGGCGATCCGTCACCAGCGCATCGCCATCCTGCCCACGCCCCATAGCCCAGAGAACCGTCTCCCTGGTCACTGGAACCGTAATGTCACTATGCGTCTGCTTCAGACCCAGAAGCTTTTCTGGCTCAACCCCGATCTGCCGCGCAACACGCGCACGGTTTTCGCTCACGTTCGCCAGATCATCAGGAGACGACAGAGAGCAGTTCAGGCTGTCATAAGGTTTCGGGGACACGCCGCCGAGGCGCGTAAAAAAGCCATGTGGCACGCCAAGACCATCACTTCTGAGAATAGCCTCAGACATGTGCACTCTCCTGCGCCGGACGACGAAGGGCATACGTCATCAGACCCAGCCCGGCGAGCGCCATCGGAATACACAGGATCTGCCCCATCGTGACCCCACCGGCCAGAAAGCCGATATTCGCATCCGGCTCCCGAAAAAACTCACAGAAGCTCCGCGCGCAGGCATATCCAAAGAGGAACAATCCTGACAGAAATCCGAAATGTGCCCGCAATCTTGGACGGGTCGCCGCGAACAGCATGACGCACAACAGGAGAACGCCTTCCGTCAACGCCTCATAAAGCTCGGAAGGATGCCGTGCCACGGGCCCACCTGTGGGGAATACCATGGCCCAGGGCAGATCAGGCGATGCTGGACGGCCCCACAGTTCCCCGTTCACAAAGTTGGCGCAACGACCTAGCGCCAGCCCAATCGGAACCACCGGCACGATCCGGTCCGCAAAAGCCGGAAAACTCAGACGGTTTTTCCAAGAGAAGAACGCCAGAGCCAGAATGACGCCCAAGGCCCCACCATGAAACGACATCCCGCCATCCCATGTCTTGATGATGTCCACTGGGTGCGCGAGATAATCCAGAGGTCGGTAGAACAACACGTACCCAAGACGACCACCCAGCAAAACACCCAAAATAGCGTAAAACAGGAAGTCATCGACCTGTTCACTGGTCGCTACTTCCGGTGCCAGCCTGTTCAATCGTCTCGCAATCGGCAACGCGATGATGAACGAGACCATATACGCCAAGGCATACCAGCGCACCGGCAGCGGGCCGACATGAAACGCAACGGGGTCAAACCCAGGGAACATCAAGGGCTGGCTCAAAGGTTTGACTCCGCTCGGGAAAGATAATCACGCACATACTGCCGTATTCCGTCTTCAAGAGACGTAAACGGCGCATCATATCCTGCCTGACGCAAACGGCTCATGTCCGCACAGGTGAAGGACTGATACTGCCCGCGAAGCTTCTCAGGCATCTCGACGAATTCCACGTCCCGCGCTCGATGCGCAGCGTCACAGACTGCATGAGCCAGGTCCAGATAGCTCCGCGCAACACCGGTTCCGCAGTTGAAAAGACCACTGACATCCGGATGGTCGAAAAGCCATAGCATGACGTTCACAACATCCCCGACCCAGATGAAATCACGCTTCTGCTGGCCATCGGCCATTCCTGGAACGTCAGATTTGAACAGTCGTGCCGCAGCCCCACGCTGAAGATCATCATACTTGACCTTCACGACGGAGATCATGGACCCTTTGTGATACTCATTCGGGCCATAAACATTGAAAAATTTCAGTCCAGCCCACTGCGGTGGGGCCGGATGCCCAGCTTCCAGTTCACGCTTTACCCACAGATCAAAAACCTGCTTTGACCATCCATAAAGGTTCAACGGTTTGAGATGATCAATCGCATCCAGCCCGTCACGGAACATCTCAGGCTGGTCTGCAGCGCCATATGTCGCCGCAGACGAAGCGTAAATCATCCGGACATCGTTCTGGGCGCACCAACGCCAGAGAAACTGCGACAATGCCACGTTAGTCGACCAGACAAGGTCTCCGTCTCGTGCAGTCGTTGCGCTGATCGCGCCCATATGAAAGACCGCTTCGATCTTTGGCGCTGTCTCAAGGAAACTCGGGAGCGCCTCAGGCGTGATGATCTGATCCGGCGCATGAGACGCGAGGTTGCGCCATTTTACGCCCTCACGAAGCCGGTCCACAACAACCGTCCGCAGCCCGCGCTGACGCAGGGCGGCATGAAGGCACGATCCAATGAATCCGGCTCCGCCGGTGACGATAATCATCCTTCCTGTATAGTCTGCCCCCGAAAACGATCCAAGCGACGCGCCACACACGACACGCCGCCTCTCTGCAGGAGTTTCTCCCATGTCTGACAGACCCCGCTTCTTTGATGACCTCGCAGGTCTTGCCGGCAATGCTTTTTCGGCTGTTACCGGCGCACGCGAAGAACTTCACTCTATCATCCGCACCCGCGTTGACGAAGTCCTGAACTCTCTGGAACTGGTTCGTCGCGATGAGTTCGATGCCGTTCAGGAAATGGCGACACGCGCGCGCATGGCACAGGACGAGGCAGAAGCACGCCTTGCTGCCATCGAATCGCGCCTGACAGCTCTCGAAGACCTCGCAACTGATGAAAAGGGTGGCCCTCAGGGCTGAAACGGTCGCTTTCGTTGCGATCCGGATGCAACACATCTTCGTACGAACTGATTGAAGCTGTGCGTGATACTTGCACACTTCACCAAGGCCACATAACGTGATCAACGTCAGGAGAGGTCATTCCCCTCCTGGCCGCAGACATCTGGAGCGCCGTACCGGTGCATGACCGGTTCCGGCCTCCACGGCCTTGGGAGATCCGACATGCCTGCCCTGAGCACCTCACTCACCACAGAAACAGAATCCCATCCGCTTGACCTCATGGAACAGGTCATGGGCCTCTACGAATGGGAATTCGAGCGCCTTGGCCAGTCCGAAATGGCGGCTCAGGCCCCAGGTCAATGGTGTGACTACTCTCTCTATTTCACCTGGTCAGACGAGCTTTCAGCCCTGCATCTGAACTGCACGCTGGATCTACGGTCCCCCACAGCACGTCGATCGGACGTGCATGAACTGGTCTCCCTCGCCAACAACAAGCTGTGGGTTGGTCATTTCATTATTGATCCGGAAACCGGCGTTCCCTCCTTTCGCCATACGCTCCTGATGCGTGGTGTCTCAACCCCTCCAGGTGAAAGCATGGAAGACCTGATCGATATCGCAATGTCAGAATGTGAGCGCTTTTACCCCGCCTTCCAGTTCACTCTCTGGGGCGGAAAATCTCCTCAGGATGCACTGGACGCTGCCATGCTTGATTGTGTCGGAGACGCATGACCTTGCCATCAACACCTTCAATTCTGCTGGTTGGTTGTGGAAAACTGGGAGGCGCGCTTCTCGACGGGTGGCTCGCCTCTCCCACACCGCTCCATATCATTGTCGTTGATCGACACAGATCCAGTTCGGACGATACTTTTTCAGTCGTTCGAGCCGCGTCTGACATTCCATCGACCTTTACGCCGGATATTATCGTTCTGGCCGTAAAACCTGCGACAGCGGAAGACGCTATCAGCGCCCTAGGGGAGTCCTTGGGCTCTCGCATGCAGAAGGCTGCTCTGCTTTCCGTTATGGCCGGCCGAACCTGTGCCGCCCTGTCAGATGCGACATCTAAAAGCGGCGCCACTCTCCCCATTCTTCGCGCTATGCCGAACACCCCTTCAGCAATCGGCGCAGGTATCAGCGGTTTCTATGCGTCTCCTCAGGCGACAGAAGAGCAGACAAGCCTCTGCCACGAACTGCTATTCGCCGTTGGCGATGTTGTCCGCGTCGATAGTGAGGAAGACCTTTTGGCAGTAACAGCCGTCTCCGGCTCGGGTCCTGCTTATGTGTTTCTTCTTGCTGAACTGCTCGAAAAGGCTGGAGAGGCACACGGCCTATCCCAAACGACAGCACGCCGTCTGGCACGGGGAACAATTTACGGCGCCGGGCGGATGTTGGATGACATGCCCGACGATGCTGCCGACCTGCGCAAAGCTGTCACCAGCCCAAACGGAACAACCGCTGCTGCCCTGAATGTTCTCATGGCACCAGACGCATGGCCGTCAAATATTTCAAAAGCCATTGACGCGGCCACAAAACGAGCCGACGAACTCGCCGGTTGATCGTTTCTCTCTGGTGGGAACTTGCTGGCACTGGCAAACGCTCCCACCATTAAGAAACAAGATTTCTACAGGAGACCGGCATGGAAGAGCGGCAGGACCCATTTGATACCGATGAGCTGGCATCAGACAGCACACCGGAACTGGACAGGGAAGCCTTCGATATTGCTCTCCTCCAGTCTGCCCTGAGCCTCGCCGGTTCAGACGGCTGGCACCGGTTTTCTCTAGTTGATGCAGCGCGCGAGGCAGGCCTGCCTGTTGATGCTGTGCGCTCCCGCTATCCGGTCAAAGCACTGCTGCTGCTGCGTCTGGGACGGCTCGCCGATGAAAGCGCACTTCGCGATGAAGGAAATGGCGGCACACTTCGCGAATACCTTTTCGATCTCATGATGCGTCGATTCGATATTTTCGAAGAATATCGCACAGGCGTCAGAGCTGTCCTTCACGCCGTTCCCTATGACCCCGCCCTGGCAGCACTTTTAGCCGGAGCAACTGTGGACTCCATGCGCTGGCTCGCTGACGCAGCAGGCATGGACTGTTCTGGTCTCGGCGGCCTCTGGCGTATTAATGCCCTGACCGCCGTCTGGGGACACGCGCTCCGGGCTTGGGAAAAAGACGAAAGCCAAGACCTTGGAAGCACCATGGCAGCCCTGGATCAGGCGCTCAACAAAGCTGAACGTCTCGGTATCCTGAAGGCCTCAGCCCGCCGCAAAATGGACGAAGCCATGCGCACTACAGGGCTGCCAGATCACGAACTGGAACTTGAATTCTGATATTGGGCTTTACGAGACGCATTGGTTCGGATTAAAAGCCGATCCATCGCGTTCGTAAACGCGATCTACTGGGGCGTAGCCAAGCGGTAAGGCAGCGGATTTTGATTCCGCCATGCGGAGGTTCGAATCCTCCCGCCCCAGCCAAATCTTTATAAATTCTGCTTCAGTCCAGGGCTTGCCTTGAACCGGACTGTCCGTCCCGGGGGAACTTCCACCGGTTCTCCTGTCCGCGGGTTTATCGCTTGGCGCGCTTTTGTTTCGCACACGGTAAACGTACCAAAGGAGGAGATAGTAAACCCTCCCTCACGTCTCAGTTCATCAATAATAGCATCTACAAGATCGTTAGCTGCTCGCTGTGCAGCAACGCCTGTACAGTCTATGGAGTCCTGAAGAACAGCTGCGAGAAATGCCTTACTCATAGATGCATTTTTCTCCTCTTGTGCGTCCCTGTCTCAGGATGCAGCTCCAACACCTGAACATTCACCATCTTTTACAGCATTCCTAAGTATTTCTTACAATACCATTAGGCAACGATGATATAATCGCTTCAGCAGCCCAAGCGTTCCATCGTCAGGAATTTCATGTCGCGTTCCATCTGCCTTTTTGCCTATCACGCGCCTGCACCAACACTGGCCCCACACACCCGCCATCTCCTCGATCAGATTGTGAGATGTGGGTTTGAACTGCATGTCGCCGTCTCCGGCCTGGACCCAAAAGATACGGAAGGATTAACAGTCCTTCAGAACAGTTTTACTTCTGGCCCTATACCAATCGCAGCGACCCTTTATCCCAGAGAAAACTCCGGCCTTGATTTTGGTGCCTGGCAGGACCTGCTCAACAGGAACTGCGATGCGGGAGCGACTGAAATTCTCTTTGCGAATGACAGTATTTTTGGGCCTATGGCACCCTTGCAGCCCATTGTGGACAACATGCGAGCCCATCATTCCCCTGTCTGGGGCATGGTGCGGTCAGAGGCTATTACAGCCCATCTTCAGTCATGGTTTCTTGTCATGACACGGGAAACCCTTGATCATCCCAACATAAGGCGCGTGTTTCAGCAGCCATTCAACAGCATGAGCAAGCCGGAAATTGTCTTGCATGGTGAGTTAGGCCTCGGCTTGGCTATACAGGCGGCCAAACTGGAGATGACAGCCTCCTGGAGCAGCAAACGGGGGCTGGCACGCCTTCTTTCGTTGAACCCAATGCATACAGACTGGCGCACCGTGCTTCACTCAGGGCAAGCACCGTTCATCAAGACAGAGCTTCTCCGCGACAACCCAAGTGGAGTAGCGTCAGTCCATCTCTGGCGAAGCGAAATTCCTGACAAAACCTTTTTCGACCCCGACTGGATCGCACTCTACCTGGCCAACAACCCACCGCGCGTTCAGCACAAAAAGGCCGGTTTCCGAGCGCGACTGGTTCAGGCCTTGGCCAGTGAAGACAGACTACGTGCTTTACCAGCGCTTTTAATGGGTCACTAAATTGACTTTACGCTTCGCCACGCGCTCCAGAAACCCAAGAAGCTCTTCTGTTTGCGCTTCGTACGTGGCCAGACTGCTCTTGAATGGATTGATGTATCCATCGAATTTTTCGGCCTGACCCAGCAAGGACTCGACGGCCGCAGCCAGTGTCTCAGGACGTCCATCAAGAGGGAGATGCGTTCCATTCACCCCGTCTACAACGTCCTCTGATTGTCCGCCGGGAGCAGTCGTCACAACCCAGACGTCACGCGCCAAAGCTTCACGAACTGTCAGGCCGTAACTCTCTTTCCATTGGGACGGAAACAGCAAGACATCAATCTGGTCATAGAAGTCATCGAGTCCGGCCTGTGTGAAGGCAGGAACAATTTTCAGCTCCCCCTTCACTGACCAGTCTTCAGCATGAATGGACCTGAAACCAAGATTGATCTTGTTATCAACCAGAACCAGTTCCCAGTCAGATCGCTCAAGAGACTCCATACATTTTTTGAGTTGTGGATATCCCTTTACGGCCTCTGTCCCACCGACAAATCCAAAACGGATGCGAGAACCAGGCGTTCGCTGACGACGAGGTCGTTCAGGCCACCGAAAGCCATTCCGGTTCACAACAATCCGCTCAGGCTCAATACCATTGGCAAGATAAAGCTGACGATGCGCCTCAGACGGGCTTATCAACAAAGCCGCTTCAGCCAGAGCCTGATGCATGATCGTCACACGATCTCGCAAATGTCGGGCATGAGGTTGGCACATCTGGCAAACCTGCTGGTCAATACGGGTCTGGAAGCAGTAACGCCCATCCTCCCGAACCATAAACTGCCTGTCGCATAGCCACCACGCATCATGCAGTGTCAGAACATAAGGAACTCCCCGTTCCTGACAAACCCGTAGCATGGCAGTACCAAGCCCCTGAGCGGCATGCACATGCACCACATCAGGCTGATAAGCATCCAGCCAACCGGCAAACACCTCAGCCATCTGCGGGTTGTCCAGGGCACCAATAAGGTCCGTTCCCTTCGGGATAACCGCAGACAACACGTCCGTACCGTTGATGACGTAACGAATACTTCCTGACAAATTCTCGTCCAGGCGTGGGCGGGATGTCATGATTCCCACTTCAACACCGCGCTGCGTGAGCCGGGTTGCCAGTTCCTCTGCGACGATCGTCGCTCCCCCGAATGAGCGGGGAGCGTAATAGACATTAGCCATCAGCACTCGCAGAGCTTTCCGCTCCGGTATCACAGGCGTACCAAAAACAGCCCGCCCCTGCGTGACAGCCATTGCTTCAGGCGCGTATCGCTCCATCACATCCTGACGGGCCTGAATCGCTAAACGCTGACGCAATGGCACATCTCGTGCCAAGGTCAGAAAACTCCGCTTCCAGTCATCATCGGTAACGGCCAGCAGGCCATTTTCGCCATGTCGCATGACTGAAAGAAAGGCATTCCGAGGAGAACAGATGGCCGTAACCCCAACGACTGCCGCCTCTAGAAATTTGATATTGCTCTTGCAGTCATTGAAAAGCGTGGGCTCAAGAGGCGCAATCGCAATATCCGTTCGGGAGAGTGCCGCGAGATAGTCGCGATATGAAAGTTCTGTCAGGCGCTCCACACGGTCTCCGAACCTGTGAAAGTCATCCGAAAGTTTAAGCTGCCCAATGACCCGCAGACATAATCGCGGCTCATCTTCCATCGCAGCAATCAGCCCGGCCTGAGCCTGCCGAAAATCTTCATCATGCGTATTGGTTCCTGATCCATAAGAAACCCACACACGCTCCACGTCCGTACCTTGATGGGTCGGAAGCGACGCCGCGATCTCAAGCGTCTCATGATCAAGAGCATTTTCCAGCACTGAAACGTCAGTCAGGCCTGCATCCAACATGGCCTGCGCCAATGCCTGGGTCGAAGCGATACCTCGGCCACAACCCAGCATGCAGCGCCTGAATAAGGTAACACCCGACATGAGCAGATCCTGCTCTGCCTGCGGCAAACTGCTGATGTTCCCATTCTGAAGATACTCTTCAGCATCGAAAATAAGATCATCCACTTCCCACCACGGCTCAAGACGCAGGCGGTGGGCCTCGGCGACCAGCTTCATGACAGTCTCGAAGCCAGGAACCCTGTAGAAAATCACCCGCGTACAAAGCTGTAACCCGGACATGGCAACACCAATGTCCCGCCAGTCCACAACCTGAACAGCCCATCCAAGGCGTTCCAGCAGATCCCGCTTTTGCCACACACGATACTTCGCGCACTGCCTCAAGGAGACTTCTGCGATGATCAGAATTCTTGGTGCAAGGGATGCTGCGCCCTCATCAAGCACATCACTGTAAACGGAGTGGCCAGCCACAGCTTCTTCAGACGTAACTTGCTGGGTAGCCTTTGAAAGAACGGAGTTTCTCTTCTTGCCAGAGCGAGGAAGAGCCTGGCGCGCCAGTGCACCCCCTACAGCCCGAAGACCGCCCTTGCTCCAAAGCTCAGTAACACGATCAGGAAGTTCTCTAAGGGGCCGGCCCGAGGGAAGCCGCCCAAGAGACAAGCCTCTCACCAGCCGCAGTGGAGCGGTGACCCGCCACGACAGAGAACTCTGAACAAGCGCCATCTGATCCCGCAGATGCGTGTTTTCAATTTGTAGCCCATCGGCTCTCATTCCGTTCAAACGTGCTGAGCTGCGGTAACTCTCAAGCAAAACCTTCTGCGAATCTTCTTCAGCTGTACCTAGAAGGAGGGTCACGTTGGAGCCGGGCTGCACTGTCATCAGAGAAAAGGCCAAAGTCTATGAAGGGGTGGGCACAAACAAAAAAAGCTGGGTTCTTTCGAACCCAGCTTTCTTCATGAATGCTGGCAAGCCAGCAAACAGGGTAGATTAGCTCAGATTGAAGCTGGAAGCCTTCAGATCTGTAACGCCGAGGAACGTGATCTTGGAACCGTCGGAGAGTGCAATGGTCGTGTTGCCACCGGCAACAGTTGCATTGGACAGAACGTTCTCAAGCCCACCGTTGTTCTGAAGGCCGTACTGGTACAGAGCCATCAGGTTACCAGCTGCGCTGCCAAAGTCACTGATGGTGTAGTTGCCACCAGCAGCACCCTTGTTCAGAGCAAACAGGTTAGCAGAGCCGGAACCACCCTCAAGGGTAGCATTGCCCGTTCCACCAACCAGCGTATCGGCACCGGTTCCGCCAATGACGGTCGTGTTGCCGGTACCTGCGAAAGCCTGCAGGACACCATGGGAAGACGCAGCAGAAATTGCTTCGTCACCATCGTTACCTACGAACAGGCTGTAACCGGACACACCATCGAACTGAGCGTTCAGGCCGGATGCACCGAACATGGTAGCATTGCCAGCCGTGATGGTGGTGTTGCCCGTACCATTCAGGAAGGACAGGGAACCATCGACACTGATGCTGTTGCCCGTACCACGGATCTGCTGGAAGTCACCTGCAGCAGAAATGGTATCGTTCAGACCACCAGCGACCGTAGCAGTCGTTCCAGTCGCGAAGTACGTGCTGGAGCTACCACCCGTGATGAAGCCGTTGCTACCAACCGATACGGTGTTTGCGTACGTCGTGTCATAAACCGTGGCGTTGGCGCCAAGAGTTACGACCGAGCTGCCACCCAGCAGGGTAACAGTGTCGGTGCCAGCGGAACCATCGATCGTGTCCTGGCCCTCGGAACGAACAACGTTCGTACCTGAACCCAGAGTGATCAGGTTGTTGCCTGTTCCGCCATCAATGGTGTTGTTGCCATCGGTGCCATGAATTGTGTCGTTCCCGGAACCGGTAGCAATGTTCCAGTTACCAGTCTTGCTCGTGCCCGCGAAGGTGTTGTTGCCAACGCCACCGACAAACACGCCATTCTGGTTTCCAGCCTGAACCGAAACGCCCGCCCAGCTGCCAGTCAGCAACTGGATATTCGACGCTGTATTGCCCGTAAGGTCAATCGAAACAGATCCGTTGAGCGTATCTGTAGGATTAGCCGAACCTGCCGGATTGTATGAACCAGCCGAAATGTAAGCTACATCACCGATGATGCTATAGCTTCCACCTTGAGTAATAGCGCCATGAGAAACGCTTGCATTACTTGGGCTACTGTTACTGCCTGGCACCAGATCATAATTCACCAGACCGCTGATACCAGCGATAGCTGACGAATATTGACTGGCCAGAGCGTGGGCCTGCGCACCGTCGACCGTGACCGCAAGGATCTGGCCGGAGGCGCCAACCACGGTAGTGATTGCCATTACCATGCACTCCTAGAAAAGGTTGCCTCGCACTGGCGGCCCTCAGACCACCCAAATGATCGAGTGACGAGTCTTGCATATATCAAAGCCTCATCACCAAAAGCAATAAGGATCTGACGCACCTACACAAGAACCACCCCAACATCGGAGCAATATAAAGGTCCACTCACAGTGCAATACCTAACTGTGCTTAAAAAGACACAGACAGGCAGGGGCAGGAATGCCCCATCACAGAAGGGAGCATTTTACGAAGAGTTGCAATGACAGGTTAAACTTTACAGCAGGCAATCAATAAAAAATTAAAATACTTCACAAAAAACAAACAGAAGGAGGGATTGTGTCTCTACAATGCCTTAAGATGCTCTTCACACCATAATCCTATACGAATCTGTAAATTGAACCTGTGACAAACATATTCCCAACCTCCCTCTCCCCCGCTCTGCAGGATCAGTATCTGGCTGACTTAGCCATTTTGCTTACCCAGAGGCCAACAACCGAGGCAATCTTCTGCCAGCAGGAAGATTGGGGTGACCA
Organism: Gluconobacter sp. DsW_058; assembly: GCF_002153615.1. NCBI lineage: Bacteria > Pseudomonadati > Pseudomonadota > Alphaproteobacteria > Acetobacterales > Acetobacteraceae > Gluconobacter > Gluconobacter sp. DsW_058. The sequence goes on along the minus strand of NZ_JOPH01000072.1, from coordinate 79,567 downwards.
CGCCGTCAGAACAATTACGTGGCTGGTGAACGGCTTGCAGGATAAATCTCAGCAAGCAGCCACGATCCTGCTTTCCCCAATTCTTGACGATGAGCTTGGCTCCCAGCTCAGGACCCACCTGGAGCTTGAAGGCAATCTTCCGGAAACAAGATTCACTAGCGTCTTCCAGAACACTGACGCAGGGCTAATCCTCTGTCAGCAGGCACATGAAAAACAGAATACAGTCTCCAGCATTCCAGTTGTTGTGGTCGGAAAAAACTCCCGGCCGCATTCAGAAGAAATACGCCTTTCGGATTATATTTCGCTCTGCCCCGCAGGTACTCACCCCCTTATAGAACTCCTTAAGGGTCAGTCAGACACTTCTCGCAGCTTCCGTCACAGCGTTCGCCAACTTCTGGCCCATGACCTGACCACGCGTCGGGCTAACACAGAGCTTCAGCGATATAGAAAATCCGCCGAGCAAGCCGAGCGCGCGGTCCATACTCTTCGGATTGAAAGCCGATCTCTTTCGAGAGATCTTCGCAGTCGGAACGAGAAGATCACATCCCTAACGCACATTCTTGACCCCATCCGTCAGGAACGTGACGTGTTCCGCACAAAAATGATGGAAGAGAGCCAGAAGCGGGCAGAACTTGAACATCACTACACTGAAAATCGTGCTGGTCTGGAGTCTCTGGAAGCTTTCCTCTCGCAACCTGCCCCTCTGTGGCGCCGGGTTCTCCGGTCATTTCGAAAGCCGTTCATTCCCTACATTCCGACGCTTCCAGAACTGCAGCCTCAGTCGGACAAGGAGGATTTTTCATCCAGTGCGTCTCCTGCCTCGAGCGAGACCACCGACAGCCCCGACACTCACGGGTCTTCACCTGATGGCATACAGCGCGTTCTTTTCATCGCAGGAGAACCCAACACTCCAGGTGTGGCTTATCGATGCACCCGGAACGCTGAAGCTGCCCAAAATGCCGGATATGAAGCGCGCATCCAGCCGTGCGCCGCAGTAGGCTATGAGGATATCCGCTGGGCCGACGTCCTGATCTTCTGGCGCGTAGAATACAGCGGGCATGTCAGCACTATCCTTGATCTTGCCCACCAGGAGGGCGTCAAAACCATTTTTGACGCTGATGATATTGTCTTCGTTCCACATTACGCCCGCGTCGACTTCATAGATGGCATCCGCTCTGTCGGGGCGACAGAAGAACGTATCGAGCGTTGCTTTGCAGACATGCGTCGAACTCTTGTCCGCTGTGATCAGGGATCGACCACGACACGCGAGCTGGCCCTTGCGATGCATGAGCTACGACCCGTCGTTCACCTTCTTCCCAATGTCTATGATCATGAAACACTGCGTCGATCGCGTCTCGGCTGTCGTCTTCGCGGAGAGCCTGGTCGTGCGACGTCCGAAGACGGACTAATCCGCATTGGATACGCCACAGGCTCGCGGACCCACCAGCGTGACTTCGCAATCGCCTATCCCGCTTTGACACATGTGCTGAAGACCCACCCCAATGCACGGCTGGTTCTATTCAGAGAGAAGGACAATCATCGACCCGTTCTTCTGATGGAAGAGTTTCCCGCACTTAAAGCCGTGGAAAACCAGATCGAATGGCGAGACATGGTCCCGCTGTCCGAACTTGGAGAAGAGTTCGCCAGATTCGATATTTCCATTGCTCCGCTGGAAGTTGGAAACGTCTTCTGCGAAGCCAAAAGCGAAATCAAATTCCTGGAAGCTTCTCTGGCCGGAAATGCCTCGATCGTGTCCCCAACAGGCCCCTTCCGGCGCATTGTAAGAGATAACGAAACCGGCCTGCTCGCTGAAACGCCCGAAGACTGGACCCGCGCCCTTCTGAAACTGGTCGACAACCCCGATCTACGCCGTACGCTGGCGCGCAACGCCTACCATGACGTTCTCTGGCCCTTCAGCCCGGAAGCTCAGGCCCGGCGCATGTCACTCGCACTCTCTTCTCTCAATGGTGATGTGGAAGCAGCTCAAGCCGCAGAGACCCTTCTCGCCCGGAGCCGCCTGAAGTCCCCGGCGCTCCCGGTCATTCCGGAGAGCGAGACCCTCTTCCATCATGATATTCTGGGAGAAGCGGAGGTCACCGTCATTGTGACATCCTACAATTACGCCAATCACGTTCTGGATGCTCTGGACTCCGTCGCAGCCCAGACACTTCCCATTCTGGACCTTATCGTGGTGGACGATGGGTCAACGGATGAATCTCTTGACCTCATCAGGATCTGGATGGAACGACACACCAGTCGTTTCAACCGCCTGATCTTCCGGCGGTCCATTCGCAATGCGGGACTGGGTGGCGCACGAAACATCGGCATGGACGCAGCAGAAACCCCCCACACCCTGCAACTGGACGCCGACAACATCCTGCGCCCGGATGCTTGTGAAACCCTGCTGGCTGCCATGACATTTGGCATCGCCTACGCCTATCCGCTGATCCAGTGCTTCGACGAAAACGGGCCACTCGTCACGAAGAAGACCCCTGATCTAACGACACCGCCCGGCGCATCCGTTCTACTGGGGGATCTGCCCTCTAATCCCCTGACACTGGTTTCAGGCAATCGCATTGATGCCATGGCCATGGTCGCCAAATGGGCGTGGGCAGCAGCCGGCGGCTACTATGTTTCACGTGAAGCAATGGGCTGGGAAGACTATGATCTCTGGTGCACTTTTGCTGAACTTGGACTACCAGGACGACAGGTTCCAGCCGTTCTGGCGGATTACAGGCAACACAGCAGTTCCATGACCAACGCATCGACAGAGCGTGCTGCCCACAAAGCGCGTGTCGTCGCATATGTGCAGGACAGACACCCCTGGATCAATCTGACAGCAGAGAAGGCCCATCAGAGAGTCTGACCTCTCCGAGACATCTCTCCAGACGAAAAAAACCCCGGACAGTTTCCTGTCCGGGGTTTTCATGAAAAGGCCGGACCGCAAGATCCAGCCAACTCATAATCAGAACGGTGCGTCGATATCCACGACATCAATCAGCTTGTGATTTACAAACTCCTTGATGCCCAGGCCAATCAGTTCACGGCCATAACCGGAACGAGCCACACCACCGAACGGCAGATCAGCCTTCACCATCGTCGGATGGTTCACATAGACCATGCCCGTGTGGATCTTCTCGGCAACCTTCACACCACGCGCCGTATCCTTGGTAAAGACGGAACCGCCCAGACCAAACGGCGAGTCATTGGCAACGCGAATTGCCTCAGCCTCGTCCTTCACACGATAAAGCTGCGTGACCGGGCCAAAGAACTCCCAGTGACGGGCTTCGTTGTCGCCATGCAGGTTCGTCATCAGAAGCGGCTGAAAGAACGCACCCTTCTCCGGAACCGGTGCACCGATCACTTCAACAACAGCGCCATGCTTCTTGGCTTCTTCAACCTGAGCCTTCAGATCATCGGCAGCCTTCTGTGAAGACAGCGGCGCAAGCGTCGTAGCCGGATCCATCGGATCACCAGCCTTGAACTTGAGAACCTCAGCCTTATAGATATCAAGGAACTTGTCGTAGATGGCGTCTACAACGATCAGGCGCTTGGAAGACACGCAGACCTGACCGGCATTCCAATGACGCCCGAAAGCAGCCCACTTGGCGGCCTTTTCAACATCGGCATCTTCAAGCACGACGAATGCATCGGCACCGCCGAGTTCCATTGTTGCCTTCTTGAGCGCCTGACCAGCCGTGCTGGCTACAATGGCGCCCGCACCTTCAGAACCCGTCAGTGCCACACCACAGACGCGCGGATCATTCAGGATCACGGCCGTATGGTGACGGGCAGCATAAAGATTGTGGAATGCGCCCTTGGGCAGGCCAGCCTCGATCATCAGATCATCGAAGATAGCGGCACACTGCGGCACATTGGATGCATGCTTCAGCAGAACCGTATTACCGGCAGAGAGCTGCGGCGCGATGATACGAGCGATCTGGTAATACGGGAAATTCCAAGGCTCAATCGCAAAGACAATACCCTGCGGCTGATGGATCAGGATGGCTTCGCCTTCCTTCGGATCAGCAACCGGAAGCTTTTCCGGCTTCAGAAGCTCTTCTGCGTTCTTGGCGTAATATTCAAAGATCTCAGCGGAGAGAATGGTCTCCAGCTTTGCTTCTTCATAAAGCTTGCCCATCTCAAGGGTGAGAAGCTTCGCATATTTATCGATGTCACGGCGAAGGATTGCGCCTGCAGCAGCCATAACCTTGGCGCGGTCTGCAAAGGAAACGTCGCGCCAGCTCTTAAATGCCTCATACGCGTCGGTGATCGCCTGCTGAACTTCCTGGTCAGTTGCTTCCGGGAAGGTTTTAAGCGTTTCACCCGTATATGGATTGGTCGTAGCGTAAGCCATGACGGAAAATCTCCGTTGAATAAAATGGTACCCTGCATATTGGCATGAAAGCCATGGTACGGAACCCCCAACCCCTCAAAAGTCTGAAAGTTCACATAGCCGTGTTCTGTTTAAGCTCTTCCAGCCATGCTCGTGCGTTACCATCGGACGGCGCCCTCCAGTCTCCGCGCGGAGAAAGAGAGCCGCCAGCAACGATTTTTGGCCCGTTTGGCATGGCAGAGCGCTTGAACTGACTGGTGGCAAAAAACCTGTGGATAAAAATCCTTAACCAGTGACAGATTTCTTCCAGATCATAGGATTTTCGCCGGTCTTCAGGGAAATGCATCGGCCACGAACCGGTTGTAACACGTCCCCATGCCTTTTCAGCCAAAAAGGCGATACGTGACGGGCGGAATCCATATCTAAGCACATAGAAAAGCGTGAAATCCTGCAAGGCATACGGGCCAATCATCTGCTCCGTACTTTGAATTCCCTGCCCTACATCCGGAACGAGCTCAGGGGAGATTTCAGCATTGACGATCTTCTCCAGAACGTCTGGTGCACCCCCTTCCAGCCCGCCTTCCCGGACCAACCAGCGAATGACATGCTGGATCAGCGTCTTCGGCATTCCAGCGTTCACATTGTAGTGAGACATCTGATCCCCGACGCCATAGGTGCACCACCCCAGCGCCAACTCGGAGAGATCACCCGTCCCGATGACAATGCCGTTTCGATGATTGGCCAGACGGAAGAGAAAGTCCGTTCTCAGCCCTGCCTGCACATTCTCGAAGGTGATGTCATGAACCGGCTTGCCCTCTGCATAAGGATGACCAATGCCCGCCAGCATCGTCTCGGCCGCAGGCCGAATATCGAGCTCATTGGTTTCTACACCCAGCGCTGACATGAGCGCATGAGCAAGCCCACGGCTTTCACTCCCGGTGGCAAATCCGGGCATCGTGTAGGCAAGGACATGCGTCCGGGGCCAGCCAAGCTCATCAGCAGCTCTGACAGCGACCAGTAACGCCAGCGTACTATCAAGGCCGCCGGAAACCCCAATGACAGCACGCTGCGCACCACTCGCCTGCAACCGCTGACGCAGCGCGCTCACCTGAATGGTCCAGGCTTCGTAGCAATCCCGGGCCAGTGTTTTCGGATCAGAAGGAACAAACGGGAATCTTGCAACGTCGCGCTTTAACCCCAAGTCTTCCAGTGGGGCAGACAACGCGAACCCAATGGTTCTGAAACGGTCACGCCCGACACCAAACTGACCCGTCCGCAAACGCTCCTGCCGGAGAAGATCAAGATCCACATCCGCCACCACCAGCCGCTCTCCCTGAGGAAAGCGATCTGACTGCGCGAGAAGGCGGCCATTCTCGTGAATAGAAACCTGACCATCCCATGCCAGATCAGTGGTGGATTCCCCTTCCCCAGCCGCTGCATAAGCATACGCTGTCAAAGTCCGCATAGATTGAGCCTGGCACAGCAGAGAACGGTCATCTGTACGGCCAATTGTAACTGGCGACGCAGAAGGATTGAGAACAACACTCGCCCCCGCCTGAGCCAGCATTCCGCTCGGAGGGTTGGCCACCCACAAATCCTCACAGATCTCGACGCCCAGCGTCAGACCCGGCAGATCATGCGCGTTAAACAGAAGGTCCGCGCCAAACGGAACCTCAGCGCTACCAATCCGCACCAGTCCGGACGTTCCCAAGCCAGACGTAAACTGTCTGGGCTCATAAAACTCCCGGTATCGTGGAAGATAGGATTTGGGAACGACACCCAGAATACGCCCGCGATGAATGACTGCTGCACAATTATAGAGCAGTTCCCCCCGACAAAGTGGCAGCCCGACCACAGCAACACTCATCAGGTCAGCCGTCTGCCTGGCGAGCCATTCAAGGGCAGTTCGGGCACCATCCAGCACCACATCCTGGAACCGCAAATCATCAAGCGTGTAGCCGGTCAGTCCCAGTTCCGGAAAAACAACCGTAGCAACACGCTGGCGGTCGCATTCCTTCAGGACTTCAAGAACCCTTTCCGCATTGGCGTGCGGTTCAGCCAGCGAAACGGGAAGCGTACAGGCTGCAATCCGGGCAAAACCCTGATGATAAAGTGAGCGGAATCTGGTCATGGTGCCTCTCTCAGACCCAGGCGACGCAGAAGCGGGCGCCACGTTTCAATATGTTCAGCGATACAGCCATTACGAAATTGAACCGGAGAGGCTCTGTGCCGTTCTGGCTTGCTCACCCCGTTTCTCCAACCGGAGGAACATTATGACCCAGGAGACTTACCAATGGATCTGCTTCGCTGGACGGTTGTCTTCCTCATCCTTGCCCTGTGCGCCGCCGTGCTCGGGTTCGGTGGAATTTCGGCAGATTTCGCCTATATCGGCAAGATCCTGTTCTTCATCTTCCTCGTACTGCTGATCATCAGCCTGATCTTCGGTCGCGGTCGCCCGAGACTCTGACAGGTTTCAGCCTCGGAAGCGCAGCATGCGCACGCTTCCGAGGCTGGCCACTACAAAAACGACTACAGCATACAAACCGCCCGTTTCCGTCATGGAAATCGGAAGGCCGAATAGATAATCCGGCGAATCACAGGGCTTGTTCGGCCGGGACGGCATCGCTGCCATCCAGTCCTTGAAGCTACCGCCATGAAAAACCGGCGCACGGCACTCGGGAGCAGGGCTTGGCCAGAACTTGTGTTCAACGCCAGCGTGCAGAACTGCCAACCCGATACTGACCGCCAGGCACAGCAGACCCGCAAAGACGGAATATCGTGCGTAACGTCGCGGCAAAAGCAACGTCAAAGCGCCAATCCCGATCAGAACCCGCCAGGGCCTCCGCTCCCACAGACACAGTTCACACGGCGCCAGCAGAAGCCGATGCTCCGCAAACCATGCCGTCCCGAGCGCCAAAACCCCGGCCAGAACGAACAGCCCTCCCAGTATCCTGGTCATATCGGGCTGCTTCGTTCCGGTCAGAGTCATGTGCGAGAGGCCTCCAGGCTATCTAGAAACTGCTTGGCCCAGCTTCCCGCTGTGTTGCGAGAGACTTCGCCGTAAAGTGCGGACCATGCCTCATGACGGGTCTGCACGTCCATGGTGAGTGCCGCATGAAGTGCATCGGCCATCCCTTCAGCGTCCAGCGGATTGACCTGAAGCGCTTCTGGCATCTCAGGTGCCGCACCAGCGAACCGTGACAGAACCAACACGCCCGGATCCTTGGAATCCTGAGCCGCGATGAACTCTTTGGCGACAAGATTCATGCCATCACGCAACGGTGTGATGTAGCCGACATCGGACACCCGATAGAGCCCCGCCAGAACGTTCCGGGAAATCGGCCAGGTCGTATAACGGATTGGCACCCAGTCCGGCGTGCCATATGCCCCGTTGATCGTTCCCACCAGGCCATCAAGCTCTTCCTTCAGAAGCCGATAGCTTTCCACACCTGTCCGGGAGACAGGCGTGATCTGTAAGAACGTCACTTTGCCGCGATATTCCGGATAGTTTTTCAGGAGCATTTCATACCCCCGCATCCGCTCAGGCAGACCTTTGGAATAATCCAGCCGATCCACACCAATAATCAGGCGCTTTCCAACCAGACTGTCCACAATCTGCTCCACGTCTTCCGTGGATGCACTTTCAATGGCCTGCTGCCTGAAACGGATCGGGTCAATCCCGATCGGAACTGCCTCTACTTCTGCCTTGAGGCCATACTCCGCGAAACATCCCCGAAGGTTCTGGGCATCTTCCGGTGTCTGCACGCCAATTCGGTCACAACCTGCAAGCCCTTTCAGAAGGCGCTGCAATTGCGGCAGGAGACGCGCCACACTCCAGGGTGGAAAAGGAATATGCAGGAAAAAGCCAATCCGGCCCTTGACCCCTCTGTCCCGCAGCATCTCAGCTAGCGGGAACAGATGATAATCATGAATCCAGATCGTATCGTCCTCTTTCAGAAGAGGAACCAGACGATCGGCAAAGACGGCATTGGCTTCGTAGTAAGCCTCACAATCTTCACGCGTGTAACGAATCAGCTGCGTTCTGTAGTGGCATAACGGCCAGAGAACGCCATTGGAAAAGTTCAGATAGAACCTGTCATATTGCCGGGGCGTCATATCAAATGTGGCATACGTCACATTCCCAGCACGGTCCTCCATAACAGGCCGGTCCAGTGCATCTTCGCACTGTTCCCCGGACCAGCCGAACCAGAGGCTGTCCCGTGTCTGAACAGCATCATACAACCCAACAGTCAGACCACCCGCAGGCTGCGTCCGTTCTCCGGGCGCTGGTGTACGATTGGAAACAACTATCAGGCGCCCCATCCATGCCCCTCCGATAAATCGTGCAGCCACCGGCGGAACGTGACTGCATCAGGAAAATCATCCGGAATGAGCCAGCCAGCACCACCCATCTGGCGCGCAGCCCTCACTCCGTCCATGTCTGTAACGTCATCCCCGACAAAGAGTGGCAAGCGACCGCGAAAAGGATTTTCAGACATCAACTCCCGCACGGCTCCCCCCTTGTCCACGCCCAACGGACGAAGCTCGATAGCCATGTGAGCGTCCTGCAAACGGAAACCGCCAGCTTCCGGCGCCCATTGCTCCGTCAACGTCCGAAACGCCGTTTCAGCCTCCGGCGCCTGACGATAGTGCAGGACCATTCCAGCCTTCTTGCGTTCCACGCTCGCACCGGGATGCAAAGAGACAATATCTTCCGCTTTCTGCAGCCAGTCAGCTGGCACAGAGGGGAGAGCAGGATGGGTGATGTCTTTTTCAGGTGAGGTCCGCACGGCCACTCCATGCTCCCCCGCTACGGCATGAGGAATGCCGGGCAAAAAATGGTCGATCTGGGCGATCGGTCGGCCAGTCACAATAGCCAGCGCTCCGCCGAGCATATCTTTCAGGCGGAGGAGATCGTCTGCCAGTCCCGGGGGAACAACCACACTTTCAGGAGTAGGAGCGATATCGACCAGTGTTCCGTCGAAATCCAGCAGGATTGCAGCTTTGGAAGGCGGAAAAGGAATCTGGATCATGAATAGGCTTCTCTTTCCAGTTTCAGGGGTGCCCCCGCTCCGCCCACTCCTTATTCCAGGCCGGGATCGGCTGCGGGAGGAGGCAAGGACGGTCCGGCTGATGCCGGTGGTGCGGGAGGCACAAGAGACTGCGCACCACCAGAGGGTGGCGCGAGAGGAATCGGTGCGTGGCTGTCTGGCGCCAGCGGAACCGCTCCTCCTTCAGATGATGATGAAGAGCCGGACTGATCGGTCCCCCCTTCATCTTCCGTTGCTGTCGTACCGGCCAGTTGAGGCGCTTTTATGACGGGCAGCGGTCCAGCGTCCGGCGCAACACGATCTCCCGTGCACGCCACAACACGCACATCATAAAGCGAACTGCCATAAGTCCCGAGAGATGGCTCATTCTGCAACATCCATCCGTCGAAGGGTGGTCGAGCCGAATCTCCCGAATCACGCAGGTGCAGCAACGCACCAGAGTCAGCCGGCAATGTTTCCGGACGACTGACACACGCCTCAACAGCAACCGAAAGCGTTCGGTAGGAGGCATTTGCACCCACCGGGATCGTCAGCGTTTCAATATGGGCATCCAGCCGATCCAGAACACGAATGACAGCCTGTGTCCGTCCCTGCCAGGTATCAGCCGGGTACATCGCCGGGGGGGCAACCCCTACAGCGGCAGACGCCGATGACGTTACAGACAGAGCCAGAAGAGCCGCACCGACAAACAGGAACCGATTGGTCATGATCAGGCGTTTCCTTGGGATTTCGGGTCCACGAGATCGGCAAGCATGGCGATGAAGGACTTGCGCATGGCATCTGGGGAAACACCCATCAGAATACCGTCCTCAAACGCATCCTGCAGGGTCTGACGCAATTCAGCATCATTTTCTCTCAGCACGCGCACTTTCTCGACGCAGGCCACTGGCTGCCCATCACTATCCAGCCAGGGAAAGTCCTCGGAACTCACGGCTCGTCTGACAGGCCACCAGCAGGCTTCTGGGGCTTTTGAGCCTTCTGAAGCGTATCCGTGACCGAAAAGATGAATTTACTCAGAAGCTGCTCAAGACTGATAGATCCCTGCGTCTCCGTCAGCGCCCCGCCAGCCTTGATAAGAGCGTCAGCGCCACCCGGTGACAGCGCAATGTACTTTCCGCCCAACAGACTGTCAGACGTCACAATCGCTGCAGAATCCGTTGGTAGCTTCACGTCCGGCGACAGTGTGAACGTCACCTGGGCCTGAAAAGTCTTCGGGTCCACAACCTCAGACATCACATGGCCGACGGTAATTCCGGCCAGACGCACATCTGATCCGACATTCAGACCATCAATCTGACTGAAAGACGCATGAACCTGGTAGCCACCATCATCATGCCGATGATGGCCCAGCATCGCCAGAACCAGCATCCCGACCAGAAAGACCAGCACCAGAAACCCAGCCAGAAGCTCAAGCCGATCGTGGCGAGCTGCGGCAGGCGCTGTTCCCGTGGCTGCGCTCATGACATCACCTTCGAAAAAATCATTTTCCTGCACTAGCGGACTCCATCGCCGCAGTCCAACCCTCCCTTTGGAAACGGAGATTATCAGCCTGGGAAAATGTTATCCCCCATATCCCCATGTTCCCACCCATTAACCCGGCCAAAAGGCACGTTTTCCCGCTTCCGGGCCACCGGAACGCAGCGTAGATTCGCAGCATGACAGCCCGTCTTCATTGGACCGGCGTTCGCATGAGAACGCTTCGGGTCACCACCGATCCGGACGACAGCGCCACGCGCTCCGTCACCCTTCCGGCCGCCTGGGAGGATGATGCCGCGCAGGCGCTGGCCCAGATCACGCAAAATGGTGGCCCCATCCGCCTTTCGACGGAAGCGGCACGTTGGGTTGACACAATTGATGCGTGTCCGCCTCTCCCCGGAACGCCAGCCAATGCACCCTCTCCCGCCCGGAGCCTGTCTTATCTTCTGCTGATGCGTCAGCTCGCCCCCAACATTGCCCTGTGGGAACGTCACCCTGACGAAATTCCAGGTTTTGTTGTGCGACTGTCTGGCTTTGTTCAGGAGGACGGTTTCGCACCAGAGCATTTCGTAGCCTGCCTGAAACTGGCCTGCGATTCCTTGCGTCGACTTCACGCAGCAACACGCGTGGAGCGAACAGGCGAACTGCCGCTCTTTGATCTGCCCGCTGATCCGTCAGAAGAACCCGCAGGCATTATCCTGCTAACAGATCTGGACGCTTGCCTCGCATCCATGGGGCTCGACTATGACAGTGATGCAGGACGAGAGGCCGCCAGAGCCATTGCCGCACTGGCCACAAGCATCGCACATGCAGGCACAAATCTCTCGCTCCCGACCATTCCAGCCTGCGCATCCCTACCGGGGATGCGCGCTCTCGCGGCAGAAGCCTGCGCGGCCATGGAAGGCCAGCACCTTTCCCCTGTGGAAACGGGATTTTCCGGACCCGGGCCTGTCGACGCACTTCTAGGTGTTGAATCCTGCGGGTTGGCGCCGGTCTTTTCGCCCTTGCGTAGCGACGGACACCTCCGCGCCTCGACCCTTGCCCGATTGGCTTACAGAGGCCTGACGCCCGAATCCGCCCTTGCGATGGCTCTTGCTGGTGAAGCTCCCCTTCCTCCGACAAGGCCGGAGGCCCATGCCGCCATGCATAAGGCCATGGAACGCTCCGTCGATTTTCTTCCGGAGTTGCCAGAACCCGAACTGGCGAATCTGCGTGCCAAACTGGAACGGGGCGCTCGGCGTCAGCTTCCAATGCGTCAAACCGGATTTACTCAGCGCACTGCTGTCGGCGGTCACAGTCTCTTCATGCGCACGAGCGAGTTTGAAGACGGCACCCTGGGTGAAGTCAGCATCATCCCAACCCGAGAAACGCCAATGGCCCGGGGTTTAATGGATTGTCTCGGGCAGGCTGTCAGCATTGGTCTTCAGTTTGGTGCCCCGCTGGACGCTTTTGTCGAACGATTCGCTTATACCCGCTTCGGGCCTGCGGGCACGGTCGAAGGTGATCCTGGCGCTGCCTATGCATCGTCAATGCTCGATTACGCCTTCCGAACGCTTTCGGAGGCTTATCTCGGCCAGCACATGCCAGACGCACCACAGATCGAACCCAACGCGGAAGATACATCTCCTATGTTGCCGTTCGATCATTCGTCGGGCGATACACCCCGCGGTCGACGCCTCAGACTGGTGAGTTGATGAAAATATGGCGTCTTCCGACGTCTGCGCTACTGGAATACATTGACAGCCTGCGGACACGTCGGTAGCTAGCGCCTGCGCTGAGAAGGAATCCGGTCATTGTGCCCGGTGGACAGGATGCGCACAGGGTAAGGGATCAGACAGCGTGGGACACGCCCCTTCCGACGAGGATGACAGCTTTGATGTGCGCCTGAAGCGCGCAAGCAAAAAGCTTGATCCCCACGCGGAAGAGTTTTCCACAAAGTCCTCCGATGGAGATGCGGGTTCTATCGCATCTTTCGGGGTTGCGATCCGGGTCGGAACGGAGCTGGTAGCCGGTCTGGCGGTTGGTGTGGCATTAGGCTACGCTCTTGACCGCTGGCTGGGTTACAGGGTTCTTTTCCTTCTGATTTTTGCCCTGCTAGGTTTTGGTGCCGGCATGATGAATGTCTGGCGGGTTTTGAATGGGCCGGGCATGGTGCCCGAGCTGAAAGATGACGGGAGAAGCCAGCGTGGCAGCCGGATCGACGATTGACGCGCTCGGACAGTTCGAGCTCCATCCGGTTCTCGGATCTCTGGGCGAAGCTCTGCGGTTCTCACAGTCTCCACTGTTCATGCTGATCGCCGTTGTGCTGGTGCTCGCATTCCTCTTTATCGGAATGCGCCCAGCCTCCGTCGTTCCTGGCCGTCTTCAGGCCGCAGCCGAAATTGGTTACGACTTCATTCATGACCTTGCCATCGGCACGATGGGTGAAGAAGGCGCTGCTTTCTTCCCGTTCGTGTTCGCTCTGTTCTTCTTCATTCTCGCCGGTAACTACCTCGGCCTGCTTCCCTTCTCCTTCACCTATACAAGCCATATCGCAGTGACACTTGCGCTGGCCGTAACGGTGTTCGTGATCTCGATCCTGGCTTCCCTGCGCTTTCAGGGCCTGGGTTTCTTCAAGCACTTCATGCCAGCCGGCGCCCCTGTGTGGCTGTCGCCGCTGCTCGTGCCGATCGAGATCCTTTCTTTTCTTTCTCGCCCCGTCAGCCTGTCGATCCGTCTGTTCGCCAATATGGTGGCCGGTCACGTTCTGCTCGAGGTATTTGCCGGCTTCACAATCATGCTCGCCGGTCTGGGCTTCTTCGGTCATATCCTGGCCGTTGCCCCGATCGCGATCAACATTGCGCTGACGGCTCTGGAATTGCTGGTGGGTGTGCTTCAGGCATACGTTTTCGCCATTCTCACCTGCATCTATCTGCGCGAGGCCGTCGCTCACTGAGCGCGGTTTTGCACAACCCCTGTATCGACCCTAAAGGAACCTGACCATGGACGTTCAAGCCGCTCGTGACATCGGCGCCGGTATTGCAGTAATCGCCCTCGCAGGCGTCGGCATCGGCCTCGGCAACATCTTCTCGACGCTCGTGAGCTCCATCGCTCGCAACCCGGCTTCCCGCCCGCACGTTTTCGGCCTCGGCATGCTCGGCTTCGCGCTGACGGAAGCCGTTGCTCTGTTCGCGCTGCTGATCGCCTTCCTGATCCTGTTCGCCTGAGGTCGAACATGCACCGCACGCCACGTCTTTTCCTGTTCGCCGCTCCGCTGGCGGCTGTGCCGGGCCGAGCTGTGGCTGCGGGCATGCCGCAGCTGAACGTCCATGATCCGCTGCTGATCGGACAGGTCGCCTGGGGAGCCGTCATTTTTGCTGGCTTCTATGTCGTCCTTAGCCGTTCCGCTCTGCCGCGGATCGAGCGCGTGCTGTCGAACCGACGCACCCGCATCCAGAACGACCTCGATATTGCCCGCCGTGCGAAAGCCGAGTCCGACCGCGCAAGCGCCGAACTCCTGAGCACCCGCCATGAAGCGGCCGCACAGGCCCGGGCCAATGTAGAGCGCATCCAGAACGAGGCTCGCCTCAGCGCTGAAACGCATGCACGGGAAACCGCAAAGCGTCTCGAAGCTGAAGTTGCAAACGCCGAAGCCCGGATTGCCCAGTCCCGCGAGCAGGCTCTTTCCAGCCTCCCCGCGATTGCAACTGGTACCGCTCAGAACCTGGTCTCCCGTCTGATCGGGGAACAGGATGAACAGACTGTCGCCAGCGCCGTGAAACGCGTCAGCGCCTAAGGAGACGACGATGTTCCAAGAACCCCGTTTCTGGACTGCCCTGGCATTTGTCCTCTTCTTCGTGATCTTTGGTCGCAAGCTCTGGGCCGTCATCACGAGCCATCTTGATGCCCGTGCAGAAGGCGTTCGCCGCGATCTGGACGAGGCAGCCCGTCTCCGCCGTGAGGCAGAGCAGATGCTCGAAGATGCGACCCGCGAGCGTGAGAAGACGCTGGCAGAAACGCAGGCCATGATTGCCCGCTCAGAGACGGAAGCTGCTGCTCTGGCAGAACGCGCCCGTCACGAAGCAGAAGCAGCAGCCGGCCGTTACGAGAAGATGGCACACGACCGGATTGAAGCCGCAGAGCGCGCTGCAATCCGTGAAGTTCAAGAGCGCGCAACAGCCATTGCCATCTCGGCAGCTCGCGATGTTGTGGCCTCCCGTCTTTCCGAAAGCCCGGACGTTGCTGCTAAGCTGATTGAGCAGAGCATTCAGAACCTTCCTGAAGCGCTGCGCCGTTCTGCGGCCTGAGTTTATGACATCCGTCCGCCCATCCCAGACTCCTGTGACGCTTTCCATTGTCATGGCAGTCCTGAATGAGGCGGACAATATTCTACCTGTCTGTCAGGAACTCGCCGGAGTTCTTGATGGCTTCCCGGAAAATACTGAAATTCTCGCCATCGACGATGGCAGTACAGATACCACTGTCGAAAAGCTTCTTGAAGCACGACGTCAGTATCTTCCAAATCTTAGAATTCTTAGCCACCCACGGCGCCTTGGCAAATCTGCTGCTCTGAGAACCGGAGCAACAGCCGCTCATGGCGAATGGATGGCGACCATTGATGGCGATGGTCAAGACGATCCTTCTTCCATCATCCGGATGCTTGAACTGGCGCGTTCAGCCAATTCCAAGCCGCCGCTGGTGGTTGGTGTCCGTCGAAAAAGGAATGACCGTCTCTCCCGGCGCATTGCGACAAAACTGGCCAACGGCTTGCGCCGTCGCCTTCTGAATGATGGTTGCCCGGACACCGGGGCGCCTCTCAAACTTTTCTCTCGTGAGATGTTCCTGCGTATTCCGCAGTTTGAGGGTGTACACCGCTTTCTACCGGCCCTCCTCGGACACTATGGCGCCCCGCTGATCTGCCACGAAGTTCAGCACCGTGCTCGTCTGCACGGCTCATCAAAATACACCAACTTCAATCGGGCTCTTGTTGGCATCCGTGATCTTCTGGGTGTCATGTGGCTGCAAAACCGAACCCACCTGCCCGATCGTCTGACCGAACACTGATCCATCCTTTAACGAGGATAGCCTTTCAGACACTTTCCGGCCACCATTCTCTGATGGACCGGAACGGAGCCTCTGCATGAAACTGACATTCCGGCATTATGCCCTCCTCGGGCTAGTGACCTTTCTGCTTGCCTTGCCGGGACGCATGACATTGCCCCCGCTGGATCGTGACGAGCCACGTTATATGGAAGCGTCAGAGCAGATGCTCACATCCGGAAATTTCGTAGACGTCCGCTTTCAGGACAAGCCACGCTATTTGCAGCCGGCTGGCATCTACTGGCTTGAAGCCTCTTCTGCAAAAATTGCGGAAGAACTCTTTGGCTCAGACGTTCTGCGCAAAACCTGGCCCTATCGCATTCCAAGCCTCATAGCCGCCGCCCTCATCATTCCCCTGACAGCCTGGATAGGAAGCGCACTTTTCGGAGCCGTTACCGGTCTGATGGCTGCGGGCCTCCTGATGGTTTCGACGCTCTTTGTTGCCGAAAGCCATATGGCGACAATCGATACAGTCCTACTCCTGGATATCCTGTGCTTTGAAGCGATGCTTCTGAGGGCATTTCTCGATCGTCAGAAGAACAGTCCGACATCTGTTTGGGTTGCGTGCGGTTACTGGCTGGCGTTGGGCGTCGGCCTAATGCTCAAGGGCCCTGTTGTTCTCATTCCAGGCTTTTGTACCCCATTGGCTCTATGGGCTGTCGAACGTGATCGAGAGTGGTGGTCCAGACTGCGTCCACGCTGGGGTTGGCTGCTCATGCTTGCCGTAGTCGTTCCCTGGTGTGTCGCGATTGACGTTGTCAGTCACGGGGACTTCTTTTCACGCGCCATTGGCCGTAATTTTCTGGGGAAAGTAGCACATGGCCAGGAAGCTCACGGCCTACCACCAGGATTCCATCTTATTGTTTTTGCGCTAGCATTCTGGCCTGGATCTTTTTTTGCTGCTTTGGCAATTCCCTCAGTCTGGAAAAATCGCAAACTGCCTCAAGTCCGGTTTTTGCTGAGCTGGATTATCCCGCACTGGCTGGTCTTTGAATTGATCGCCACGAAGCTTCCGCATTACGTGCTCCCCACATATCCGGCCATTGCAATCCTAACTGCCGCGGCTCTAACGATTTGGGGTCGTCCAGCTCTTTCCAAATGGAGCAAAATCGCTCTCGGATTCTACGGCGTAATATGGGCCGCAGCTGGCTTGGCCTTCTGTTTCGCTGGCACGGTCGTTCTGTATAAAATGCAGCACATGCTTTCGATCCGCGAATGCCTGGCGCTCTTCGGAGCCCTCCCTCTCATGGGAGGAGCAATTCTTCTTTTAATCCGCAATCATCGGCAGCAGGCAGCTTTTTGCGCGATGGGTGCCGCTGTCATTGCACAGGCCGGCCTCTTCCTGGCTGTAATCCCCAATCTGCAAACCATTCGCCTGGCTCCCCGAGTGGCTGCACTCTTTGAAGACGTGAAGCCATGCGCTCAAACTGTGCTGGTTTCGACATCCTATTCCGAGCCAAGCTTGGTCTTCCTGGTGGGCGAACACACGCAGTTGATTGGCCCAGAAGCCGCGGCAGCTTATCTCCAGCAGCATCCTCGCTGCACCCTCGCTCTGGTAGACCGAAAGGATGAAAAGATCTTTCGGGATGCATTGAACCGAACCAACCTCAGCATCGTAGAATATGGCCGTATTCAAGGCCTGAACTACTCAAACGGTCATCGTCTTGACCTAGGCATGTTCGCCCCGGACTAAATTCCTGGAAATTGCCATGGTGGAGCTGAGGGGAATCGAACCCCTGACCTCCTCATTGCGAACGAGGCGCTCTCCCAACTGAGCTACAGCCCCATGGCATTTTTGATAGTTCCCATCAGTCCGGTTTCTGTCAAGCAATCCGGATGAGGTTGTCCTGTCTCGCCGAGGCAGATACAAAACCTGTTCCTGGCTGGCCGCTTACCCGGTCTTCCGCGTTTTCCGACGAGGTTTTCAGCATGCTTGCCCTGCACGCCATTATCCTGATGATCATTCAGGCATTCGTATGGGCTCTTCTGGCTTACTGTATCCTGTCCATGCTGCTGGGCTTTGGCGTTCTGGATATTCGTAACCGGTTTTTCTACTCGCTCTTCAACACCCTCGCGCGCGTCGTCGAACCGATTCTGGCCCCTATTCGGAATATCCTTCCCAGCACAGGCGGCATGGACTTCGCGCCGATGGTCCTGCTGCTGGCAATCCAGTTTCTGGTCTATCCCTTGGTCAACCGTGTGTTCGCCATGCTGATTTACCACCCGGCTTTCTAAGACTCACCGGACTGCGCGCCACACTTCCTCCAGCGCATCAGCCAAGTCATTGTGCGGCTCACTCCACTGGCCTGAGTGCGTCGGCGGTTGCATCCAGGCGCGCCACCCTTTTCCGGGCTCACGTTCAATGCGAACAGACCAGTCTTCAGGCAAGCGGCTTAACACACGTTCCATCCGAACCTGACTGGTCAGTGGCTTGGCGTAATTATGCCCCATGGTGGAGCTCCTTTCACAACGTGAACTCCTGAGCTGCAATGACCATGGCAAAAACAAAAAAACCGGACATCACAGCTCAAAACATCTTATGCCTTTTAAATAGGCACGATGCTGCCAGCTGCAATATCCGGAAATGAGTTGCGGCTACTCTAAGAGCCGGAAAGCCGGAGAGTTTTACCCTGTCAGGCTGTGCCACCTACCGTCAGGCCAGACAACTTCAACGTTGGTTGCCCCACTCCGACAGGTACGCCCTGACCGGCTTTGCCGCATGTCCCAATTCCCGGATCAAGCGCCACATCTGACCCGATCATCGAAATCTGGTTCATGGCATCTGCACCGTTTCCAATGAGCGTCGCACCCTTCACCGGGCGCGTCACTTTTCCATCTTCAATCAGATAAGCTTCAGACGCCGCGAAAACGAACTTCCCGGACGTAATATCAACCTGACCACCGCCAAAATTGACGGCATACAGTCCACGCTTTGTAGAGCGGATCATCTCGTCGGTCGTCGCTGTTCCTTCAAGCATCACCGTATTCGTCATACGTGGCATAGGAGCATGAGCGTAAGATTCCCGACGGCCATTTCCCGTGGAAGACACACCCATCAGACGGGCATTCAGGCGATCCTGCAAATAGCCCGTCAGAATACCGTCTTCGATCAAAACAGTCCGTCCCGTTGGCGTCCCTTCATCGTCGATGCTCAAAGAGCCCCGACGCTCAGGTAGTGTGCCATCATCAATAACCGTCACCCCAGGAGCAGCCACACGCTTCCCGACCATACCGGTGAAAGAGGATGTTCCTTTCCGGTTGAAGTCCCCTTCCAGCCCATGGCCAACAGCTTCATGGAGCAGAATACCTGGCCATCCTGGCCCAAGCACCACATCCATTTCTCCTGCAGGTGCCGGCGCTGCATCGAGGTTCAGCAGAGCCTGCCTCAGAGCTTCATCAACTGCGGCTTTCCATGTTGCGCCATCCAGAAGACGATCCAGTTCATACCGTCCCCCCTGTCCATGACTACCACTCTCGCGACGACCGTCCTTTTCAACCACGACCGATACATTCAGACGGACCAGCGGACGAAGATCCGCAACGCGATCTCCAGCATCCGCGCGACGCATGATCTGCACGGCCTGCCACTCGGAACTCAGACTGGCACTGACCTGAACAACGCGGGTATCCACACCACGGGCATAGGCATCTATTTCGCCCAGAACTGCCGCACGCGCTGCAAAGTCAGTTCCCTCCAGCGGTCGGGAATCAGAATAGAGACGCTGATTGGTTGATCGCGGGCCCGGCGCCATCACGCCACTTCGTCCCTGTCGCACGGCACCGACTGTGCTAACCGCACGTGCCAGAGCGTCTTCGCTCATTTCATCAGAATGGGCGAAAGCCGTTTCCGTTCCCAGGACTGCGCGCAGTCCAAAACCTGAAGAGGTTGTGAAACTCGCTGATCGGATTGTCCCGTCATCCAGTGAGATCCCCTCATTTTCGCGGTATTCGAGAAACAGTTCTCCATCATCTACCCCTGCCAACCCCTGTGCAACCAGTGCTTCGGCACCCTCCCGCGTCAGTCGGGAACCGGGGCGGTCAAAAAACAGGGCATCAGTTGTGGCAAGGGCTCCCAGCGCATCTGCGGCAATGGACATCGGGGTAATCTCCTGGCTGAGAGGATGGTGAAGAACTAGAAATGGGTCATAGCACGCGAATTGAAAGAGGCCGCCTTCAGGTGAGTGCTTTTTCGAGGCGACGCAGGGCTTCCTGAAGAATTTCCGGCTTCTTGCAGAATGCAAAGCGGATCATGTTGCGTGGCGGTTCAGCGCCCTCCGGGTCATAAAAGGCAGAGACCGGGATTGTTGCCACGCCTCCATGCTCAACCAGCCATTCGGCAAACTCCACATCCGTTCGTCCCTGAGCATGACGTGACGTATCCGCCACGACAAAATAGCTTCCATCTGCGGGAAGTGTCTCAAAACCGAGGCGATGCAATCCTTCAACAAGAATGTCTCGGCGCAATTCCAGGTCAGCGGACAAACTTTTGTAGTAGCTGTCGTCCTTATTGAGACCATGCGCCACGGCGCGCTGAAGATTAGGAGCCGTTGCAAACACCAGCACCTGATGAGCCTTGGCAACCACAGACGCCAGAGCCGCGGGCGCTGTGACATACCCGACTTTCCATCCCGTCAGAGAAAAGCTCTTGCCTGCGCTCCCAATGCGCATGCAGCGCTCCCGCATATTAGGAAGCGTCATGAGGGGAATGTGTTTCACGTGAAACGTCAGGTGTTCGTAAACTTCGTCACAGATCACATATGCATCATGTTCCTTCACCAATCCTGCAATCAGCTCAAGTTCAGTCTGTGAAAAGACCTTGCCCGCAGGGTTCATCGGAGAGTTAAGGATCATGGCCTTTGTTTTGGGGCCAAAGGCTGCACGAAGCTCTTCTTCGGGAAGCTTCCAGTGTGGCGGCTGAAGACGGACGCACTTGGGAACCGCGCCTATCATCTTGAGCATGGGAAGATAGGTATCATAGAGAGGTTCGATCAGAACCACTTCATCACCAGCTTCCACAACAGCCATCAGGCAGGCTGCCAGAGCCTCCGTTGCTCCAGACGTCACAACGACCTCTGTCGCCGGATCAATCTCAAGCCCGTAAAAACGCCGGTTTGATTCAGCGACAGCCTGCCGCAACTCCGGCAACCCCGTTAGCGGCGCATACTGGTTTCTATTATCCTTCAGCGTTTCAGCCGCGACGTTGATAATATCCGCCGGACCTTCAGTATCCGGAAAGCCCTGCCCCAGATTAATTGCATCATACCTGGCAGCAAGCTGAGACATAATCGTGAAAACGGTCGTGGGCAGCGAAGACAGATAGGTATTGGGCGTTTTCATGGACCAGCGCTTTTAAGACATGGAACGGAAGAGAGGCCTCACCATTGCAGGACCCGCTCGTCCTGAAAAGCCATTCCCTGCGCTTTGGTCCTCACCTCACGTTCTCAGTTGAACAAACGTCTTTTTGGAATCAGTACCCGCACAGTAACTATGGAATTCCCGATCAATAAAATTTTCCCGATCGGACAACACCCCGGCAAGTCAGAGCTTCCCCATCCCTGATCGGCCAGAAAAACGCGTCCAATCAGGCCAAGTGCCATTTTGAGACACTTTCTTTCTTCAATTGATGATGAAATGAAGGTGTATGTCGTACTCGACAGATGGGAAATTGTCCCGTAATCGTTTTGAAGCCGTTCACACGATGCAAGGCGACAGATCGATGGCCAGAAAAGCCCCTACTTCCTCCACCGCCAAACCGAAAGCTGCAGCTCCACGCCGCGCTTCCGCCAAGGCTGCTTCCCCCAAGACAACCGCCGC
This sequence comes from Gluconobacter sp. DsW_058, assembly GCF_002153615.1. Lineage (NCBI taxonomy): Bacteria > Pseudomonadati > Pseudomonadota > Alphaproteobacteria > Acetobacterales > Acetobacteraceae > Gluconobacter > Gluconobacter sp. DsW_058. Next base: position 57,811 of record NZ_JOPH01000072.1, on the reverse strand, counting down.
AGCTGGCAAGCCACCAGCACCGAAGCCCGAGGCCGTTGCCCGCGTTTTCGAGATGATCCAGGAACATGCGGCTGAGTTCGTCGATCTGCGTTTCACCGATCCCAAGGGCAAGTGGCACCACACGACCCAGACGGTCTCCACCATTGAAGACGACACGTTCGTTGAAGGCTTCATGTTCGATGGCTCGTCCATCCAGGGCTGGAAAGCGATCAACGAGTCCGACATGGTCCTGCTGCCAGATCCGGAAACGGCCGTCATGGACCCGTTCTCCGCAAAGCCGCAGCTGATCCTGTTCTGTGACATTATTGATCCCAAGACAGGCAACTTCTACAATCGTGATCCCCGTTCGACGGCCAAGCTTGCAGAAGCCTATCTGAAGGAAGCCGGCTTCGGCGATACCGCTTTCTTCGGCCCGGAAGCTGAGTTCTTCATCTTCGACAACGTCCAGTTCGGCACCGGCCCGAACTTCGGCACGTACCAGCTCGACAGCATCGAAGGCCCAGGCGCATCTCTGAAGGCCTACCCGGAAGGCAACATGGGCCATCGCCCTGTCGTCAAGGGTGGTTACTTCCCGGTCCCGCCAGTGGACAGCGAGCATGACCTCCGCGCCGAAATGCTCTCCACGATGGGCGAAATGGGTCTTCCGATCGAGAAGCACCATCACGAAGTTGCACAGTCCCAGCACGAGCTTGGCACAAAGTTCGACACGCTTGTGAAGTCTGCTGACTTCATGCAGATCTACAAGTACTGCGTGCACAACGTCGCCCACTCCTATGGCAAAACGGCCACGTTCATGCCGAAGCCGATCTCGGGCGACAACGGTTCCGGCATGCACGTTCACCAGTCCATCTGGAAAGACGGCAAGCCAACCTTCGCTGGCGACAAGTATGCGGACCTGTCCGAAGACGCACTGTTCTACATTGGCGGCATTATCAAGCACGCCAAGGCTCTGAACGCGTTCACGAACCCGTCCACCAACTCCTACAAGCGCCTGATCCCGGGCTTTGAAGCGCCCGTGCTGCTGGCTTACTCCGCTGCCAACCGTTCAGCTTCGTGTCGTATCCCGCACGCCACGAACCCGAAGGCAAAGCGCGTTGAAGTCCGCTTCCCGGACCCGATGGCAAACCCATATCTCGCGTTCGCAGCCATGCTGATGGCCGGCCTTGATGGCATCCGCAACAAGATCCACCCTGGCGACGCCATGGACAAGGATCTGTACGAGCTGCCGAAGGAAGAACTAGCTCAGATCCCGACGGTCTGCGGTTCGCTCCGTGAAGCCCTCGAAGCTCTCCAGGAAGATCACGCATTCCTTCTCGAAGGCGGCGTTTTCACCAAGGACCAGATCGAGAGCTACATCGACATCAAGTGGCCTGAAGTCTACAAGTTCGAACACACACCCCACCCGGTCGAGTTCGAGATGTACTACTCGGTCTAATCCGAGCAGACTTCTGCAAAACGGAGAAGCCCGGCCTTTGCGCCGGGCTTTTTCGTACCCGCTTTCCCTGTTACGGCACCCGTCATGATGCATCCCGCTTTCGAGGCTTTTTCAACTTCCGTCCTGCCAATTCTGGATATTGCCGGAACGGCCGTCTTTGCCGTTTCAGGAGCCCTCGCCGCCGCACGGGAACGCCTGACAATCCTGACTTTCATGTTCTTCGCCGCCATTACAGGTGTTGGCGGTGGAACCGTGCGCGATCTGCTGATCGGTGCACCTGTCTCATGGATGCATAACTCCACTGGCATCACTGTCTGCATGGTCTGCGCCCTGCTCGTCTGGTTCACGCCAGGTCGCCTCTGGTCCGAGCGCGCCGTAGACTGGTTCGACGGAATGGGTATTGCGGCTTATGGCGTGTATGGCGCAGCCAAAGCCATTGCCTATGGCATCCCACCTGTTCCAGCCGCTCTGATGGGAATTGTCAGTGCCTGCATGGGAGGCATTTTTCGCGATGTGCTGGCTGGCGTCCCATCCATCATCATTCGTCCAGAGCTGTATGTTACTGCTGTTGCCCTCTCATCGTGCAGCTATGTGCTGCTGACAAAAGCAGGGTGTGACACCACACTGGCGGCTGCCATCGCCATTTTCGCAGGGTTTGCCCTTCGCGCACTTGCTCTTCTCAAGGGACTGTCGCTACCGCATTATCGAAAATAGCCCCTCCTCACGGAAAAGAACGCCCGCTCATGCGCATCGCCCCCGTCCTGAAGGGACTTCTAGCCGCTCTCCCTCTGCTTCTTTGTGCCCCCATAGCGCACGCCTCAGACTTTGATATCGTCGTACTGGGATCCGCCGGGGGCCTGGATGACGGAACGTTAAGCGCCTACCTGATCCGGCCTGAAGGTTCTGACAAAGGCGTTCTCTGCGATGCGGGAACCGTTCTGCATGGCCTGAAAGACGCCGCAAAAGCGGGTGCGTTCAAAACCCTTTCTCTCAAGTCCGCAACACTGACGCCGGAAGGGGAAATCCTTCACACGACCATTGCGGCCTATCTGATCAGCCATGCTCATCTGGATCATATTGCCGGTCTGGTCGCCATCTCCCCGGATGACACACCCAAACCGATCATGGCCCTCGCATCCGTCAACGCCATTCTCGCCAAACATATCTTCAACTGGCAGATTTGGCCCAACATGGGCGACCAAGGCGTCAAACCCCGGCTCGGCACATACCGCTATGACGACCTAACACCCGAGAAGCCAACACCTATTAGCGGAACATCTTTGCAGGTTCAGGCCTATCCATTGAACCACGGCGGTGTGGAATCAACAGCATTTCTGCTCACAAACGGCCCAGACGCCCTGCTCTATCTCGGAGATACCGGGCCAGACGCCCCACAGCACTCAGATCACCTGCATCGTCTCTGGCAGGCTGTCGCGCCCCTTGTGCGTCAGAAACATCTCCATGCCATCATGATAGAGTGCTCTTATGACAACTCCATTTCCGATAGCCACTTGTACGGGCATCTGACGCCGCACTGGGTAGAGGCAGAACTGGAAGATCTTCAGCAGATCGCAGGCGTTTCGCTCAAAAATCTGCCCGTCGTAATCACGCACGTCAAACCGACACTCAAACGCCAGCAAGATCCCGTTCTGCGCATTCATAAAGAACTGGAAGCGGGCAATACAACAGGCGTCCACTTCATTATGGCAGCCCAGAACCTGCACCTCAGGCTCTGACCGCCAAAGGCAATCTCTCAGTCAGCCAACGACGTCAAAGCCAACGTCTTCCACTGTCTCTTTTAGCGCCGCCGTAGAAACCTTGGCATCGTCATACTGAATGACAGCCTGTGCTGGCTCCAGGGTTACATCCGCAGCAGAAACGCCAGGAACAGCTTCAAGGGCTTTCTGGAGCTTGCCTGAACACCCTGTGCAGGACATGCCTTCGACCTGAAATGTTACGGTTGCTGTCATGGGTGTCTCTCCTTCGTGCATGGTTTGCCGCCCCAACAGCGACACATCAGAAGAGACATATTCCCGCTGGAATTGAAACAGCTTTCAGATCGCGTCACTGATTTCATCAAGCGGCGTCACCTTCATCAACTGCACAGAAGCATCCAGACGATCCAGCAACGCGGCAAGAGACCTAAAATGTGGCGTCTCCAGATGCTGCTCGAAAGCCTCAGTCGAAGCCCAGCGCTCCTCGGCCGTGAAGCGTCCTGCATGGTCCTGATCGCGGCTGATTACGTAACGCTGGCAGCCTTCTTCCGCACGTGATGCAACAACGCAGCGTACCAGTTCCAGCTCCAGTTCTCGTGCCTGGTCAGACGATACAGTTAGAATGGCGACAACACAGGCAGCATGACTCACGATGTTTTCCTCACAAAAAAAGATACAGGATCTGGTTCCCATCGGTAAACTGATGGCCCTCGCCCCTGTGGGCTGCCATTTCTACAAGATACGTTTTCTGAAATCTCCCCCATGTTTCACATGAAACATCTTCCCGAAATTTCCGGAGGCACCTATTCATGAGTCTTGAAAGCGTAAGGACTGATCTCGCCCAGCGCGCGCCTGATCTCTCCATCATCGTGACGGAGCGTTCCACGGCTACCGTTGAAGAGGCTGCTGCCACACACAATGTCGAACCCGATCAGATTGCCAAAACACTCGGCGTGAAGGTTGGGTCATGTCCACAGGCTAAAATTGTTCTGATCGTTATGGCAGGAACAAAACGTCTGGATAATCGTCTGACAAAAGACGCCCTGGGAGGGCGTCCCCGCTTCCTTAACGGAGAAGAAGTGCTGGCACTTACAAGCCATCCGCCCGGCGGCGTTTGCCCCTTTGGACTATCAGAACCACTTCCCGTTTATTGCGATGAGTCTCTTCGCGCATTTAACATCGTGATCCCTGCTGCAGGTGCCACCAATGCCTCTGTCATGCTCACCCCGGCTCGTCTGGCAGAACTGACGTCTGCACAGTGGGTCACCGTCACATCCTGATAGACCATAAAAAAGGCGCCCCTTTTTGAGGGCGCCCTTTTCTACTCAGAAAACAGATTAATATTATGCGTCTGCGTAAGTCGAAATATCCGGGCACGAACACACCAGATTCCGGTCGCCCCATGCGTTATCCAACCGTCCGACAGGCGACCAGTACTTGGACGTGTTAACCCCACCCGGGAAACAGCCCTTCTCCCGCGCATAGGGGCGACCCCACTCACCGGCCAAGTCAGCCGTCGTATGAGGCGCAAACCGTAGCGGGCTATCCTCTACGGCAACTGTCCCCGCTTCCACGTCCGCAATTTCTGCCCGAATGGCAATCATCGCATCGCAGAACCGATCCAGCTCGACCTTCCCCTCGGACTCTGTCGGCTCGATCATGAACGTCCCCGCTACGGGGAAACTGACCGTCGGCGCATGGAACCCGTGATCAATCAAACGCTTGGCAATATCGTCCACCGTTACACCAACCGCATCCTTGATCGGCCGCAGGTCAACAATGCACTCATGCGCCGTAAAGCCGTTGCTACCCCGATATAGCACCGGGTAATGCGCTTCCAGACGCGCCGCGATGTAGTTCGCATTCAGAATGGCCACCTCCGTCGCCCGGCGCAGCCCCTCATCCCCCATCATCATGATGTACGCCGCAGAGATCGGCAGAATGGACGCTGAACCATACGGCGCAGCAGAAACGGCGATCCCGTTCTGGCCTGGCCGATACGGCGCCAGATGGCTGCCCACACCAATCGGCCCCATGCCTGGCCCACCACCGCCATGCGGAATGCAGAACGTCTTGTGCAGATTGAAATGCGAAACATCAGCCCCGTACAGACCCGGCCGCGCCAGACCGACCTGCGCATTCAGGTTCGCACCATCCAGATAAACCTGCCCACCAGCCGCATGAACAAGATCACAGATCTCGACAATCCGTTCCTCAAACACACCATGCGTGGACGGATAGGTAATCATGATGGCCGCCACACGTCCATCATGCTGCGCGATTTTTGCCTTCAGATCTTCAACATCAACGTTCCCGTTGCTGTCACAGGCCACAACAACGACACGCATTCCCACCATATGGGCAGAAGCCGGGTTTGTCCCATGGGCGGATGCCGGAATCAGGCACACATCCCGATCCATATCCCCACGCGCCTGATGATACCCACGGATCGCCAGAAGCCCCGCAAACTCACCCTGCGCACCAGAATTCGGCTGAAGCGATACAGCATCATACCCCGAAATCGCACACAGCGTCCGCTCCAGATACGCAAACAGTTCCGCATATCCAGCCTGCTGATCTTTCGGAGCAAACGGATGAATCCGCCCGAACTCAGGCCAGGTGATGGGAATCATTTCCGCCGTTGCATTAAGCTTCATCGTGCAGGAGCCCAACGGAATCATCGTCCGATCCAGCGCCAGATCCTTGTCAGACAGGGACCGCATATACCGCAGCAGATCCGTCTCCGAACGATGAACATGGAACACCGGATGCGTCAGCAAAGCCGCCTGACGGGACAGCGCCTGAGGCAGACCTTCTTCAACAGAAAGCTCGCGCTCCAGAACCGCAACACGCGCCTCATCCGCCCCAAAACACTGCCACAGCGCCCGGATGGTCTCAGGCGTGGTCGTCTCATCACAGGACAGACCAATCCGTCCTTCGCCCGCATCACGCAGATTGATCCCGGCATCCAGAGCCTTGGCAAGAATGCCTTGCGCGTCGGAACCAGCCTGAACTGTCAGCGTGTCGAAGAATGTTTCCGTCTCAACCGTCACACCCAAAGCCTTCAGACCCGCCGCCAGAATAGCCGCCAGACGATGCGTGCGACCCGCAATCGCCTTCAGCCCTTCCGGTCCATGATACACCGCATACATGGACGCAATGACAGCCAGCAGAACCTGCGCCGTGCAGATGTTGGACGTCGCCTTTTCACGGCGGATATGCTGCTCACGGGTCTGCAACGCCAGTCGATACGCCGGGCGCCCAGCGCTATCACGGGACACGCCTACCAGACGCCCCGGCATGTGCCGCTTGTAAGCATCCTTCGTCGCCATGAACCCGGCATGCGGGCCACCACCACCCATCGGCACGCCATAACGCTGCATGGACCCGATGGCGATGTCCGCGCCCAGAGCCCCCGGGCTTTCCAGCATCACAAGAGCCAGCGGATCACAGGTCACGGCAACAATACCGCCCTGAGCATGAACAGCCTCAATCACGGAACGCGGGTCACGCACGGCCCCAGAAGAGCCCGGATAGGACAGCAGCACACCAAACACGGACGCCGCATCCAGATCCGTCGTCGGATCACCCACCACAATCTCCCAGCCCAGCGGCTCGGCCCGCGTCTTCAGAACAGCCAGCGTCTGCGGGTGCGTGTCGGCATCTACGAAGAACCGGTCGGACTTGGACTTGCAGACACGCTTGGCCAGCGCCATCGCCTCCGCACAGGCCGTGCCCTCATCCAACAGAGACGCATTGGCAATATCGAGCCCCGTCAGATCCGCCACAAGCGTCTGGAAGTTCAGAAGCGCCTCAAGGCGCCCCTGACTGATTTCCGGCTGATACGGCGTGTAAGCCGTGTACCAGGCCGGATTTTCCAGAATATTGCGCTGAATAACCGGCGGAAGAACCGTGTCGTAATATCCCTGCCCGATCATGGACGTCAGAACACGGTTCCGGGACGCAATCTCCCGCAGACGCGCCAGAGCCTGCTGCTCCGTCAGTGCCTCACCAATCCCATGATCGCCACGATCAAGAATGGCTTTCGGAACCGTCCGGTCAATCAGATCCTCAAGGCTGGACGCCCCGATCGTCTGCAACATCTCCGTAATTTCAGAGGAGCGTGGGCCAATATGGCGGGAGCTGAAGTCTTCGGTCTGTTCAGGCCACAGGATCGTCACGGTATCGTTCTCTGGAAGTCTTGATGGGCAGGGAAAGAAAAATGGGCCCGACAAAAGCCAGACCCATCACAGAACGTCAGAGGCTCTTGTACTGCTCTGCCGTCAGAAGGGACGTCACGTCTTCCGGGTTGGAAACCTTCATCTTGAAGATCCAGCCCTCACCTTCCGGGTCATTACCAACCAGCGTCGGCTCATCGGACAGCTTCGTATTGAAGCCCGACAGCACACCGGCAACCGGAGCATAGATGTCAGACGCCGCCTTAACGGATTCCACAACCGCAGCAGCATCGCCAGCCGCTACGTCCGTACCCTCGTCCTTGGCTTCCACGAACACCAGTTCGCCCAGCTCTTCAGAAGCATGAGCCGTGATGCCCACGGTCGCTTCTTCCCCGTCCAGACGGATCCATTCATGCGATTTGGTATAATAAGTCGTCATCGCTGCTTTTCCTTGGCTTAACGCTTGAAACCGGGCGCCACAAACGGCATCGCCCGAACATGAACCGGAACGAATTTCCCACGCAGTTCGGCAAACAGCGCCGTGTCGTTCCCTGCGTAATCTGTTGCGACATATCCCATCGCCACCGGCGCCTGGACCGTCGGGCCAAACGCCCCTGACGTCACCAGACCGATCTCTTTCTGGCCATCCGCATCCGCAAAAAGCTTCGCCCCCGCACGAACAGGCGCACGCCCCTCCGCCATCAGGCCAACACGCTTGCGGCTGACACCTTCACGGGCCTGACGCAGAACGATCTCCGCGCCCGGATAGCCTCCTTCACGAGAGCCCCCTTCGCGCCGGGCTTTCTGAATAGCCCAGGCCAGAGACGCTTCAATCGGCGTGGTCGTCGTGTCGATATCATTGCCATACAGGCAAAGCCCCGCTTCCAAACGAAGCGAATCCCGGGCTCCAAGCCCAATGGGAAGAACCTGCGGCTGAGCCAGCAACGCCCGCGCAACGGTCTCCGCATCTGCGGCTGCACAACCAATTTCGTAACCATCTTCACCGGTGTAACCCGAGCGCGACAGCGTGACCGGAACACCAGCAAGCTTCGTCTCGATCACGTCCATAAAACGCATATCGACCGCTGCCGGACAAAGAGGTGCGATAGCCTCCTGAGCCTGCGGCCCCTGCAACGCCATCAGCGCGCGATCAAACTGCCGCGTCACAACACAACGGTCAGAAAGAGCCGCCTCAATCAGCGCCGCATCCTGCTCCTTGCAAGACGCATTCACCACAACGAACAGATCATCGCCCATATTGGCGACCATCAGATCATCAAGAATGCCTGCGGTATCATTGGTCAGAAATCCGTAGCGCTGCCGCCCCTTCACAAGCCCCACATAATCGGCCGGGATCAGGCTTTCGAGCGCCAGAGCGGCATCACGCACATCACCACTGCGAGCAGCAATCCGGATCTGCCCCATATGGGAGACGTCAAAAAGCCCAGCCTTGCTACGCGTGTGCAAATGCTCGGCCATCAGCCCTGCGGGATACTGAAGCGGCATCTCATAACCCGCAAACGGCACCATTTTGGCGCCAAGTTCCAGATTGAGAGCATGAAGAGGGGTACGCTGGAGAGAGTCGGTCATGGGGTAGGTCCGGCCCGGTCAGAACGTGAAGGTGCAGACGCACCCGGAATCTTCCGGAAAACGCCGCCCCTTCTGTCCTTTTGCCTGAGATCGCTATCCCGTCGGCGGGTACGTCAGGCGCACCTCTCTCCAGAATTTACCGACCAACTCGGTCCTTTGGCCTGAGAGTTTCCGGGGCGGTTGCTCCTTCGGCGCCAGCCTTCAAGGCCAGTCTCTCCCGTATTGGTCGGACTCGATCCTGCCAGTTTCCTGATCTCTTCGCAATCGTTACGGTTAGTTCTGCGTTACGATTGCCGCATACCTTTGTAACCAGAACGGGAGAACTTTCATGGCTGGCGAACTGACTGTTATTGCAGAATTGTCCATTCCCCCAGAAAATCGGGAAAAATTCCTTGAAATGTGTGCTTATGACAGCAAGCATTCCAACGCGGACGAGCCCGACTGCCATAGCTTTGACGTGATGACATCCAATGAAGATCCGAATCTCATTGTGCTTGTCGAAACCTATCGCGATCAGGCTGCCTTTGATGTGCACCTCAAAACGCCGCACTTTCAGAAATTCGCAGAGGCTGTAAAAACCCTTGGTGCCAAAGAAAACAACGTCCGTTTCTTTACAAGGACGGCACCCTGATATGCGCTTCTTGCTAAAAAACAGCGTCTGTGGCGCCACTCTTCTCCTATTGGCTGCATGCAACGCGGAACAACCGCAGAAGCCGCATCTCATAGGTCTGGCAAACCCTGCCAGCGTCTCCTGCACACAGCAGGGAGGAACTCTGGAAATTGTTAGTCAGCCAGCTGGACAGGTTGGTATGTGCCACCTGCCCTCCGGCCAAACCTGTGAAGAATGGAGCCTGTACCGCGGCCATCAGTGCAAATCGTTGCCACCCACCTCCAAACCGTAAGTGCTTCCTCTCGTTTTCCTGATTTCCAAAGAGATCAGGAAAACCGCTTTACGATATGAGCAGTCTTCTTAAAATAAATACATAACATGTTATGTATGTTATCCACACTATCCACCTGAAGGCAGTTCCCCATGCAGAATCAGGCCCCTTGCCTCTCCATAGGCTCATTAACAAGTAAGACAGGGCGCCTTTTCACGCGTCTGATGGAACAGAAACTGAAACCCGCTGGAATGCGCGCAGGACAGATTCCGGTTTTCCTTGCCCTCGGAAAAGGCGAAGTCCGCACTCAAAAGGTGCTTGCTGAGCTCGCAGGGATTGAGCAACCAGGCATGGCAACACTGCTGGCACGCATGGAGCGCGACGGCCTGATCGAACGCGAACCCGACCCGGACGACAAACGCGTCAGCCAGATCCGGCTTTCGCCAGTTGGCCTCACTAAAAGCCAGCAGGTTATTCCAATTATGGAAGGGGCCAGCGAGGAAGCCTTCAAAGGCTTCACTCCACTGGAAAGAGACATTCTCATTACGCTTCTGGAACGCATGAGCAGCAGCCTCGAAAGCTGTCTTTAAAATCCTTCACTCCTAAAAGAGCGAAGGATCAGGCCTTACTTCTCCGTCTTAGGAAGATGCTCGGCAATATACGGCGGCAGATTGAAAGAGCCGACGTGAATTTCAGGCGTCCAATAGCGTGTCGTGCCAAGGATCTTGGCAGCGTCTGCACGTCCGCGAATCTGCTCCAGCGTCTGCGTGTTCGGAGCCTGGCCTTTGGAAGCCATACCCAGCGTCATGAAACCGCCGACATAAGTCGGGACAGCGGCAACATAAGCTGAAACATGCGGGAAGAATTTCGCACGACGCAGGCTCGTCTCATACAGTTCATCAGACTGCATGAACGGAACACCGCACTGATTCACGATTAGACCTTCATCCGACAGGATACGTGCGCAGTTGCTGTAAAATTCGTCCGTAAACAGAACTTCACCCACGCCGATCGGGTCCGTGCTGTCCACGATGATGACGTCAAAAGAACCGTCAGCAGCCTTGGCAACATAGTCGATACCATCACCGACAATCACTTCAGCGCGCGGGTCATTCCAGGCATCGCCCGCAATGTTCGGCAGATGCTGCTTGGAGAGTTCAATTACCGCACCATCGATTTCCACCATGACGGCTTTTTCAACGGTCTTGTGCTCAAGAACGCGACGCAGAACGCCACCGTCACCCGCACCAATGATCAGAACGCGCTTCGCACATGGATGCGCCAGCATCGGAACATGCGTCAGCATTTCCTGATAAACGAACTCATCGCGTTCCGTGATCTGAATGACACCATCCAGAACCAGCACACGGCCATGGCTGGAGCTTTCAAAGACAACAATGTCCTGGAAATCAGATTTTACGCGCGCAAGCTCGCGCGTTACGAGAAAACGCTGTCCCCAGTCCGGGTACAGGGTCTCGTTGATCCATGTTTCAGCCATGGTCATCGGTTCCTTGTCGGGATTTAATAGCAGAGTAAAGACCAGCCGGTTCGGCTGGCCCCTATCCGAGAATCAGGCCGCGCTAGCGTTCCTGTCCTGCACGCGTCCACGGCGTACGGCATCAACTTCGATGCGGCCAGCCTGGAACAAACGCTGCATGACCGGAATCGAAAGATTCGGATCACAGGCGCCACACATGAACACATCTACCGCAGCGTAATTACGCTCTGGCCATGTGTGGATCGAGATGTGACTTTCTGCCAGCACCAGAACACCAGACACGCCACCATTCGGCGTGAAGTGGTGGAAATGGCTGTGCAGAATCGTTGCACCGGCTGCAATAGCACCCTCGCGCAGCGTCTCATCAATCCGTGCTGGATCATCTAGATTCCGGGCATCCCAGAAATCGATCAGCAAATGATTACCGGCATAGCGTTCGCCATCCCGTTCAATAAAATAGTCTTTGCGCTCCTCTTCAACAGAGTGAGCAGCGCTGTTCTGGATATCTCTCGGGAGTTCCGATACCATCCCCAGTTGAGCAAGTGCGTTCATCACGTACCCCCAAACCAGTAGACAGCCTGTTGGGCGAAATCGCCCCCTTGGGCCAAGAAGCGCGGTAGTTAGAGCCCCCTTCCTGCGGATGCAAGGGTTTTCTGGCCTGATTCGCTAATATGTCACATTACCTGAAGAAGCAGGACCGACATTACAGATCGTCCCACTGCCGCCAGACGCTCCCAAGAAGAACCACCGTTTGGGAATTCAGAGTAAAAACACCCTCCAAAAGCTCGAAAATCCGTCGCTTTTTTGGGATTACCCTTCACTTCAGGGTCTTTCTGACACGGCAACAGATACGCCCCGTCATAGCCAACGATTCGTCCTATGCGTCATCTGCGGCGTAGGCAGGGGGGGCCTGCACAGCGCATAAAAAAGCACGCACTCCAAGGCTGAAATATCTCAGCCTCGCAATGCGTGCTTTTCATACCCCCTAGCCGATAGCGACTAAGGGGCCCTAATCCGTAAAGATCAGTTTTTGGCCTTGTCGACCAGCTTGCCCTTGGCAATCCACGGCATCATCGCACGCAGCTTCTCACCGGTCTTCTCGATCTGGTGAGCGTCATTGCGAGCGCGGATAGCCTTGAAGCCAACGCCGCCGGACTGGTTCTCAAGGATGAAGTTACGAACGAACGTCCCATCCTGAATGTCCGTCAGAACGCGCTTCATCTCAGCCTTCGTTTCCGGCGTGATGATGCGCGGACCCGTCACGTACTCACCATACTCCGCAGTGTTGGAGATGGAGTAGTTCATGTTGGAAATGCCGCCTTCGTAGATCAGGTCCACGATCAGCTTCATTTCGTGCAGGCACTCGAAGTAAGCCATTTCCGGGGCGTAGCCACCTTCAACCAGCGTCTCGAAGCCAGCGCGGATCAGGTCAACGACACCACCACACAGAACAGCCTGCTCACCGAACAGATCGGTTTCGACTTCTTCCTTGAAGCTCGTCTCGATGATGCCTGCACGGCCGCCGCCATTTGCGGAAGCGTAGGACAGAGCGATGTCCAGAGCCTTGCCAGAAGCATTCTGAGCCACAGCAACGAGGGACGGAACGCCACCGCCACGCTGGTATTCGGAACGCACCGTGTGGCCCGGGCCCTTCGGCGCGATCAGGAACACGTCCAGATCCGGACGGGCTTCAATGATGCGGAAGTGGATGGACAGACCATGTGCGAATGCAAGAGCTGCACCCTGCTTCAGGTTCTTCTCAAGGCTGTCCTTGTACAGGGCGCCCTGGCCTTCATCCGGCGTCAGAACCATGACCACGTCGGCCCAGGCAGCAGCCTCGTCCGGGGACATAACCTTGAAGCCAGCCTCTTCTGCCTTCTTAACGGCAGAGGACGTCGGACGCAGGCCAATGACAATGTCGGTCAGGCCGCTGTCACGCAGGTTGTTGGCATGAGCGTGACCCTGGCTGCCGTAGCCAATGATCGCGACTTTCTTGCTCTTGATCAGATTCAGATCGGCATCGCGATCGTAATACACCCGCATCAGACATGTTCCTCGTTAACGTGAAAGACAGAAGGGCCACGACCAATGGCCGCAATCCCCGTGCGCGAAACCTCAGCCAGGCCAAGGGGGCGCATCAACTCGATAAAAGCGTCGATCTTGGAGGGAGACCCCGTCAGTTCGAACACAAAACTGGTGGCCGTCGTATCAACCGGGCGCGCCCGGAAAGAATCCGCAATCCGCAGACCTTCCGTGCGGTTCTCGCCACGGGAAACGACTTTTACAAGAGCAAGCTCACGGCCCACATACGGGCCTTCTTCCGTCAGATCACAAACCGCATGAACCGGAATCAGACGCTTCAGCTGCGCCTTGATCTGCTCAATAACCTGCGGCGTCCCCGACGTCAGAACCGTAATGCGTGACAGGCTGCGCTCGGCATCCACCAGCGCAACCGTCAGGCTCTCAATGTTGTAGCCCCGGCCTGAAAACAGACCCACCACGCGGGCCAGTGCGCCACTCTCGTCTTCAATAAGAACCGAGATGACCGAATGTTGGATTGTCTCCGTCATCAGACCAGCATCATCCCTTCTTCGGTCAGACCTGCGGCTGCGGAATCCTGATCCGGGCCAAGCAGCATCTGGTTGTGAGCCGCACCCGATGGAATCATCGGATAGCAGTTTTCATTTTCCGCCACGCAGATATCCGCGATGACAGGGCCGTCATGCTCCAGCATCCGGCGAATGACATCATCCAGCTCACCCACGCAGGTCGCACGCATCCCGGTTGCTTGGAACGCTTCCGCCAACTTTACGAAGTCTGGCAGCGCCTCACTGTAAGACTGGGAATAGCGTGACCCATGCAGCAGCTCCTGCCACTGACGCACCATGCCCATATACTGGTTGTTCAGGATGAAGATCTTCACCGGCAGACGATACTGCGCGATCGTTCCCAGTTCCTGAATGTTCATCAGGGTCGAGGCTTCACCCGCAATATCAATCACCAGAGCATCCGGATGCGCAACCTGCGCGCCCACAGCCGCTGGCAAACCATAACCCATCGTACCCAGACCACCCGACGTCAGCCAGCGGTTCGGCTTGGCGAACTGGAAGTGCTGCGCCGCCCACATCTGATGCTGGCCAACCTCAGTGGACACAAACGTGTCACGCCCCGTTTCCATCGCCATTTCGTAGAGGCGACGAACGGCATGCTGCGGACGGATCACCGCAGACGACGTCATGTCCTGCGTGAAGCCGAAGCCATCCACGCTGCGCCAGGACGCAATCTGGTTCCACCATGTGCTCAGATCAGGTGCCGGCGTATCGTCCCACGCGTCCAACAGCGCCTGAAGCGTATCGCGAACATCACCTTCCAGACGCACATCCACGCGGATGATCTTGTTGATCTGGCTCGGATCAATATCCGCATGAACCTTGAACGAATTCGGCGAAAACGCGTCTACACGGCCCGTCACGCGATCATCAAAACGCGCACCCAGAGCGATCAGCAGATCACAGCCATGCGTGGCCATGTTCGCCTCAACAGACCCGTGCATGCCGAGCATACCAAGGAACTGCGGATCAGGAGACGGAAACGCTCCCAGCCCCATCAGCGTGGACGTGACCGGGAAACCCGTCTTGCGCGCCAGACGACGCAGCCGCTCAGACGCTTCCGGACCGGAATTGATGATACCACCGCCCGTGTAGAACAGCGGGCGCTTGGCCGTTTTCATGGCCTGGACCGTGCGGGCAATCGCCTCGGCATCCGGCCCACCCTGACGACGGAAACGCTTCAACCGTGAGAGCGCTGGCGCCGTTAGCGGAGCCTGACCAACTGTAATGTCCTTGGGCAGATCAACCAGCACAGGCCCCGGACGACCCGAACGCGCCACCTCGAAAGCTTCACGCACCGTCTGAGCCAGAGCGCCCGGCGTCCGCACCAGATAGTTGTGCTTCGTGGCCGGGCGGGTAATGCCCGTCGTGTCCGCTTCCTGGAACGCATCATTGCCGATCAGCTTCGTCGGCACCTGACCGGTCAGGCAGACCAGCGGAATCGAATCCATCAGCGCATCGACAAGGCCGGTCACGGCATTGGTCGCACCCGGGCCAGACGTTACCAGAACAACGCCCACCTTGCCCGTCGAACGCGCATAGGCCTCAGCCGCATGAACGGCAGCCTGCTCATGACGGACAAGAATGTGGCGGATACGGTCCTGCTTGAAGAGCGCATCGTAGATTGGAAGGACAGCGCCCCCCGGATAGCCAAAGACTACCTCTACGCCCTGTTCATCGAGAACGCGCAGAAGCACCTCCGCGCCATTCAGCGCCTCGTTGCCTGTTGTTGCGTCTCTTTCAGCAGAAGCCGTCACCGTATCCTCCTAAGGGGTATGAGGCGCGGGATTTAGGACAGTTCTGTAGGATTCGTCAACTCGCTCAGATATAAAATTCTCAATTTTTTCGTGTTCTGTTTTCGATTCTTGCGCAAATGGGGTGTATCTACGAAACGAAACCATCGAATTACCATTTGATCCCAAGGCATGATGCCGAAACCACGTCGCCTGTCGGCGCGTATATCGGCCTGTCGCCAGAACAGCAGCCTGTCGCGCAGCCTCGATCGTCACATCACCCTGCAACACTGCAGCAAGCTCAGGAACCCCATGCGCGCGCATGGCTGGCAATACAGAATCCAGACCCCGTGCAACAAGTTGACGCACTTCATCCAGTGCCCCCGCCTCCAGCATCTGGCTGAAGCGGGCATCAAGAGACGCCCGCAATTCCTCCCGAGGTGGATCAAGAAGAACGGACACAAATCGGCAGGGAGCCGCTGGCAGACCGGGTTGAGCCCGCCACCAGACAAGACCATGCCCCGTCCCACGCCAGACTTCCCATGCTCTGGAGATACGCTGCGTATCATTCGGGCACAGCGTGGAGGCAGTTTCCGGGTCTACCTCCAACAGCTTCTCATGCAGAGCTGCCGGGCCAATGTCCTGCGCCAGCGTTCGGGCTTCCTGTCGCGCGCTATCCCCCGGGTCAGGCACTTCCACCAGACCATCAGTGAGAGCGCGGAGATACATGCCCGTACCTCCGCACAGAATTGGCAGACGCCCAGCCCTCCAGGCCGCGTCCATTTCGGTCAGAGCCTGTTCGCGCCACCAGGCCACACTTCCCGGCGTTGCCGCATCCAAAACACCGTACAGTCGGTGAGGAACAATCGCCTCATCCGCTGCATCGGGGCGGGCTGTGAGAATATGAAGATCGCGGTAAACCTGCATGGAATCAGCATTGATCACTGTTCCATTGAAGGTCCGCGCAAGATCAAGAGCCAGAGCAGACTTGCCGGAGCACGTCGGGCCAGCCACAATGATTGCTGTCTTTGGGGCGTTCATTCCCCTGTTCCTGCCACACGCGCTGGATCGTTACGAGAGCTTATGTCCCTTCCTTCCGTTCTGACACTCATTGCCGACCGCAAGGCTGGCCCCCTCAAACCAGAAGCCATCGACGTCGCCCGCTCTCTGGTGAAAGGCAAAGCCCCTATCGTTCTGTCTGAAGGGGAAGCCGTCGATATTCCATGCCCTACACCTGGGCCCGGCGCCGCAAGCGCCGCAACAATCCGCGCAACGCTGGCCCCCTATCAGGTTGACACACTGCTGCTGAAAACCCGTGGCCGCCGCAAAGCTGTTCTCGTTGCAGACATGGACAGCACTGTCGTGACGGGAGAAACGCTGGATGAAATGGCGGCGGCTCTTGGTGTAGGCGAGCAGGTTGCGACCATCACCCGAGCCTCCATGAATGGAGAGATCGACTTTGAAACGTCCATTGAACAACGTGTTGCTCTGCTCGCAGGAAAATCAGCGTCTGTTCTGGAAGACGTCTGGCAGAATGTAACCCTGACGAACGGCGCAAAAGAGCTCGTGCAGACCATGCGCAAGCACAACGCACGCACGGCTCTGGTATCAGGTGGCTTCACATGGTTCACACAACGGGTGGCAGAGCTATGTGGTTTCGACGAAAATCACGGAAACATTCTTGAAATCGTCGATGGCAAGATGACTGGAAAGCTAGGCGGCCCGGTTCTGGGGCCAGATGCAAAGCTGACTCATCTGGAAGCCCTGACAACTGAGCGGGGTGTTCAGCTTCGTGCTGCGCTCACAACTGGTGACGGTGCAAACGATATTCCAATGCTGGCCAGCGCCGGGCTGGGTCTGGCCTTCCACGCAAAACCGAATGTGAAGAAGGTGATTGGCACGCAGATCAATTTTTCAGGTCTGCGGGCACATCTGTTCGCTCAGGGATACCGCGCCGCCGATTTCGTCACTGACTGACGAAAAGGCCGCGCTTTTAAACTCCCGCCTTAATACCCCCAGGTATAAGGCGGGACACCACCGTAATAGGCTGGCGCTCCATAATATCCCTGCGGAACGGCATACCCGCCAGCAGGAACACCCCCCTGATATCCACCAGGGTAGTATCCGCCGGGATAGGAATTGGCAGCACCTTCAATCGCCATACCGGCTGCGACACCAAGGGCAGCACCAACGCCCCAGCCACCCCAGCCCCAGCCGCCGCCCCAGCCCGGCGTACCCCAGCCGTAACCGAACCAACCCGGGCCGCCCCAGCCATTCCATCCACCCCAACCGGGCGTACCCCAACCGACGAAGCGCGGGCCACCCCATCCACCGCCCCAGCCACCATAGCCGGGACGGAAGCCCCAACCGGGGCCTCCACGATAGCCGTAACCGTAACCACCGCCTGGACCACCCCGGAAGCCACCCATGCCAGGCCCGCCACGGAATCCACCTCCCGGGCCACCACCATAACCGCCACCACCACGAAATCCGCCCATCCCGCCACCTCCGGGACCACCGCGGCCTCCACCTCCACCATGGAAGCCACCGCCGCCGCCACCGCCCGGACCGCCGCCACGCTGCGCCATGGCCGAGAACGGTGCAGCACCAATCAATGCGGCCAGCACCAAGGCTCCACCAGATTTTTTCGTGATATTCATGGCTTGTCTCCTTGGAAATAGCCGCTTTTCAACTTTCCATATCGTCAGAACTCTGGTCCCTGAAAAGGGCTCTTTCAGGGCATGAAACAAGTCGTTTCACGTGAAACACTTCTGTCACCGACGCCTGCGGCCACCCCGCGCTCCGATATGGCCACCAAGGCGTTGCAGGGCATCCCGCAACTCGTCATCCTCAATCTCAGGAACATCAACCTGAACGGGCTTGGGCCTTGGCGGCTTGGGCCTCTCAAATGCTGTCATGTCCTGAACAATCTTCAACCGAAGAATGAGATGCTCACCCCGCAGACCACAGGCTGTATTGATCCGTTCAATGATCTGAGGTGCGAGATGCTGCAATTCCATGGCAATCGGCCCCGAACACGCCAGCGTCAGAGACCCTGCCGACAGCCGACGCGGCTCGGTCACACGAGACAGACGTGGACCGATAAAATCTTCCCAGTCCATGGAAAGCCGAACCAGAAGCGGAGACTTCTTCTTGAACGCCGGCCTGGTAATTCCCGGCACCAGAGCGCCAATCTGCCGCGCTCCTCCCCGCTTGGGAATCCACGCAGGCTTTTGGTCCGTTCCCGCTGCCCGACCACGAAGGTTCTTGTCCGGACCGTGATCCTTCGTCATATCCCTCTCCGTGACACCTGATGCTTCCGACCTGCTCCGCTGGTACGACACTCACCGCCGCACCCTTCCCTGGCGCAGCCTCCCGGGGCAGCGGCCTAACCCCTATGCCGTCTGGCTGAGCGAAATCATGCTTCAGCAGACGACCGTAAAGGCTGTCATAGCCTATTACGAACGCTTTCTCACGCATTACCCGACCGTGCAGGATCTGGCCGCAGCACCGCAGGAAGACGTTCTCTACCTTTGGGCCGGGCTCGGCTACTACGCCCGTGCCCGTAATCTCCACGCCTGCGCCAAACGCGTTGCAGAACTCGGGCAATTCCCGGACACAGTCGAAGACCTTCTGAAGCTTCCGGGCGTGGGCGCTTATACCGCACGCGCCATCGCCGCGATTGCCTTCGGCCGCCCCGTCGTACCGGTCGATGGGAATGTCGAGCGCGTGACATCACGCCTTTTTGCCATAGAAAACCCTCTCCCCGCCTCGCGCCCGCTTCTGGCCAAACAGGCAGCGCTCCTCAACCAGTCAGCAGAAGCACAGGATCGTCCGTCAGACTTTGCCCAAGCCCTGTTCGATCTTGGGGCCACAATCTGCACACCCCGCAACCCATCTTGTCTGACATGCCCCTGGCGTCCATCCTGCCTTGGTCATGCCAGAGGAATAGCGTCCACACTTCCCCGCAAAGCGCCCAAACAGGCACGTCCCACGCGTTATGGCGTGCACTTTGTCCTTCTGGATACAAGTGGGCAGGTTTTGATGAGAACCCGGCCTGAAAAAGGTCTTCTCGGCGGCATGGACGAATTTCCGGGGACGGAGTGGCGTGAGGCCCACTGGACTGAAGCTGATGCCATGCACCATGCCCCAACACTTGGGCCGTGGTCTCTACGGGGAGAGGTCACTCATGTCTTTACCCATTTCACACTTAAGCTCATGGTTTACGCAAAGACCCTCCCTGCGGGACATAATGCAGGGATCGACCCATCCTTTGGCGCGTTTCGGTCAACAACACGCGCAGCATTGCCGGGCGTTATGAAGAAATGCCTCGCCCTTGCAGTTACTGATATGGAGAAAAAATGAGCCAGACTTTTCCCAAAACCCAGTTGTGGTTCATGGACTGGCACAGCCGCGTTCTGGACCATGACCCGATCAGCGACTATTTTTCTCCGACGCCCTTCCAGCCTGGCGTCTATCCCGGCATGTCGGCCCTGATTGCGCTTCCCCTCAACCTTCCTTGCGACATTACGTTTACCAAGCGCGTTTCAATGCCCCGCCCGCTGCCCGTATTTGAAGCCCAGGATGCTGAAAAAGGGCTGCTGTTTTTTCAGTTAAAAGGGCACGACAAATTTCTGAAAAGCGCCCCCGTACCAGGAAAGGGCGAGATCACCACCGACGCCTCTATTCCAAAAAACTGGGAGCGCTTTCTCCCCATGACGGAAGACGTCATGCGCGGCCTGTCCACTCTTCTAACCCCTCAATCCGCCAGCCTGATTGATGTAGCCACCGGGAAAGTACTTCCGCCCATCAAACCCGACGTAGGGTTTCTATGGTCCTTGGGAGAAGCGCCTCTTCCCCTCGCTGCCAACATCCAGAATATTGAACAGATCGGACGGCTCCCCGCACGGCACGAAGCCGAAATCTCGTTTATTCGAAACGATGATCAGCCTCCCTTCCGAGTTCATGTCAGACGCCCCAGCTGACACATCAGGACACGGAATTCACGATTGTCGTGAGTGCAGGTGATTTCCAGACCTTTCATGCCTGAACCTGCGTTGCTTTTCCTGAAAACCTCTCAGGGAAAGCTGCGACAATGCCTCAAACACCGTCCTCTGACCTCAAACATCTTCTCCCCTCCGAATTGGATACGGGAACAGTCAAACAGGGCCAGATTACTTTTGGAAACTGGCGCGGAGATGCTGACGTTCCTGAAGCACAGCCTCCACACGCACTTCCACCATCCGAGCGTATCGGGTTTGCGGTCATGGGACTGGGACGGCTGACCCTCGGAGAAATTCTTCCTGCCTTCCTTCAATGTCAGCTGGCCAAACCCGTAGCGCTCATTTCCGGTCGCAGGGAAAAAGCCCGATCCGCAGGACATGCTTACGGGATCGGGGAAGATTCGCTTTTCACCTATGATGAAATTCACAAACTGGCAGACAGGCCCGACATTCAAGCCGTGTATGTCGTAACCCCCAACGCATTGCATGCCAGTCAAGTGGAAGCACTTGCCGCCGCGGGCAAACACGTCCTGTGCGAGAAGCCCATGGCCAATTCAAGCGCAGACGCCAAACGCATGATTGAAGCCTGCCATGCTGCAGGTGTTAAGCTCATGGTTGCCTATCGCTGCCATTATGAACCCTTCAATCAGCTTGTCAGAAAACTGGTTCAAAGCGGCGAATTGGGACGACCCAAACTTGTAGAAGCCATCAATACCCAGATGCAGGGAAACGCAGATCAATGGCGCCTCAAACCCGAACTGGCTGGCGGAGGAGCCCTTCCGGATATCGGTCTCTATTGTCTCAACGGGACACGCTCTGTGCTTGGAGAAGAGCCTGAAAGTCTGTTCGCACAGATGGTCAGCCCTCCTGATGATCCACGCTACAAAAATCTGGACGAAACATTTTCATTCATGCTCCGCTTCCCGTCAGGTGTAATTGCCAACTGCGCCACCAGCTACGGTGCACACGAAAGCAAAGACCTGCGCATCCACCTGGAAAAAGGATGGATTTCTTTGGAAAACGCATTTGCCTATACGGGGCATCGCCTGCGCATTGGATGACGTCAGGGTGACCATAAAATCGTCAGCGAATGGCACATCCCGGCCGAGAACCAGTTTACTCTGGAAATCGACCATTTTGCTGAATGCATTCTCCAGAACCAGCCTCCCCGAACGTCTGGCGAAGAGGGGCTGCGAGATCAGAAACTGATGGAAGCGCTCTATCAGTCCGCCAGAACAGGTCAGATGATCCACCTGCCTAAAGACGCGTTGTAAACGCCCTCCTCAACCTATCTCGTGCAAGCCACACTTCGCATGCAATGGAACCCCACACCGCCCAGACAGTTAGGATCTTTGCTATGCTTAAACTCTCCTCTCCCCTCTCCGTACCAGCCGCCCTTTTCCTCGCAGCGTTCAGCCTTGCAGGCTGCGTGTCCGAACCTCTCAGCCCGCAGGAGCAGCAACT
This sequence comes from Gluconobacter sp. DsW_058, assembly GCF_002153615.1. Classification (NCBI taxonomy): domain Bacteria; kingdom Pseudomonadati; phylum Pseudomonadota; class Alphaproteobacteria; order Acetobacterales; family Acetobacteraceae; genus Gluconobacter; species Gluconobacter sp. DsW_058. The sequence goes on along the minus strand of NZ_JOPH01000072.1, from coordinate 35,705 downwards.
CGCTTCAGCAGGGTTTGTCAGGCATCCGGCCAATTCCCCGTCCCGCCGGGCCGAACTTCAACTCATGCCCCAGCATGTCTTCCTGACCCGCACCACACCTGAAGGCCTGCGCTATATCTACGCAGACCGTGATATCTGCGACTGCGCTTATATCGGCACGCAGGAAGCCTTCGAAAAATATGCGGCACAGCAACCCCATGGCGTACCAACCCTCGGTAACGCTACCCCGCCGACGGCAAACCCACCGGCACCAAACCTGCCCGCAACAGGCAAATAACTGACCTCGTCCCCGAGGCGCGTGCACCATGACCTTCACCGTCGGGCACTATCTTGCTGAACGCCTTACCCAGATTGGGCTGAAGCACCATTTCGCAGTGACGGGCGACGACAATCTCGTTTTGCTGGATCAAATGCTGGCTCATGGCGGCATGAAGCAGATTTACAGCTGCAATGAGCTGAATTGCAGCTTGTCCGCAGAAGGCTATGCCCGTGTTAATGGTGCAGCTGCGGCGATCATGACGCTCGGGGTTGGAGCAACTTCCGCCCTGAACGTCATAGGCGAAGCCTACGCTGAAAGCCTGCCTGTCATCCTGATTTCAGGAATATCAAACACAAATGACGAAGGGGCGGATCGCGTTTTACCCAGTCAGATTGCCATAATCGGCCGCATCACTGTAGCCGCAGAGAAAATCACTTCGGCTGAAACAGCCCCGGGGCAAATAGATCACGTTCTCCGAGCAGCTCTACGCGAGAAAAAACCAGCCTATCTGGAAATTCCGTGCCACATCGCAGGCCAACCCTGCGTGAGACCCAGTCCGGTTTCCGCCGTGACATTAGATAGTTATCAATCTGAAATACCTGAACGCTACAACAGAGGAACGTCTCTGACGTCTTAGAGCGCGCCTGAAAATTATCATTCGTGTTGGCAGCAAGCTTCAAACAAGCGAAAGGCTTCAAGAAACAGTCAACAGCGCGACCAAAGACATGTTGCTTCTGGGCCGAGCATCGCACCAAACCGGGTCTCAGCGCGTGAGTAACCCTTGAGCCCATTGGGAAGAGCTAATCTGCTTCCTCTTTCAAAATGACGTCGAATAGAGCTGTTTTCAGAGCGTCCGGGCATTCGGTATTTAATCTGAAGGCAGGATCTTTATATCTTCAACGCCGCCAATAAACACCTGTGTCTGGTAGTAAGTGCTACCAATCGTGCCATCTGCCTTGAGCCGGGCGATTAAAACCCTCTTGGCCAGACCTGAAGCCTGAACGTGACGATGCATGAAATATTGCTCTGCGGTCTGGGATGTTCCCTGTAGCAGGTCGTTTACCGTGCTTTCGTGAATGGCGATGATAAGCGTCTTCGGATCCCGATAGTTATCAGCGGAATCCAGATAGACCATATTGTTCTGCCGCCCGACGCGCTGGACAGTCATCTCGAATTTTCCAACAACGCCCGTTGGGTCTGCCGCTGCCGCTGCGATCGCTTTTTCAGGCGTATACGCTTCAGGTGAACATGCAGCCAGACTGATACCCACGATACCAAGAGCAAGGGTCTTTTGAAAAAGCGCTATCACTGTCCACTCTCCACCATCAAGCACAGTCAAAATAACCGTATCTTTTCGTAACAGAACGTAGACTAACCGCTCCGGCGATTAGGCCAAGACCCTATCCAACGAAATTTCTACGGCTTCTAACCTGCCAAGCTTTTAGAGAAGACGTGCGAATTTCATGAACAGAAACGTCACACTCATGAAAACGAAGCAGACAAAACCAGCTTCAATGGTCCCCCAGGCTCCCTGAGCCAGAAACATTCCGCCGGTATTCATTCCGAAGAATCCCGTTACGAACGTAGCAGGAAGCATCAAGGTTGTGCCGACCGATACGATATAGAGCCGCCGGTTGGTTTCTTCCGCCTGATTTGACCCCAGTTCGTCCTGCAAAGACCGAGCACGGTCCTGAAGCGCTATAAGATCGTCCAGAGCTGCATGCACCTGGCGTTCAGCCCGATCCCGCAGTTCGTCCTCTGCCCAATCCGGAAGATCCAGATCTTCGTCTTTCAGAACGCGATCAATTGGCGTCACAACACGACGCAGTTCCGTCGCCCGACGCCGTACCTTACCGACAATACCACCCAGATGACCCAGATCAGAACGATGCTCGATCAGTAAAAGAGCATCTTCCGCGCGATCCAGGTCGTCATCAAGCTGGCCAAGCTGACGCCGCACTGTCCCTGTGAACTCCCGAAGGGCACGATCAATAATTCCTGCCGGCGTCGGCGGAATATGGTCGGCTTTCAAAGACCGGTAAGCGGCTCCAAGAACCGGGATCGGATTGCGCCTTGTCGTAATCAGAAGATCGGGTCGCATTGCAAAGCGCCATGCACAGATCTCCCGGTCATCTTCAGACAAGGCATCATCAAAAGCAGGCAGGGCGCCCCAGATCAGGTCATCAGCCGCTTCAAGTGCGATCCCGTATTCCGTTTCTGCCAGCATCCCGCACACATCTTCAGGCAGATCGGGTAAATGCGCGACGAAAGACCGTGCGGAGCTGTGGACCGTATCGAAATGAAGCCAGAACCAACCCTGCGACGTCAGCTCGTGCCCCGGCGTCAAAAGGTCTTCAACCTCTTCCTGACCCAAAGGTCGCAGGTCTTGTCCCGGTACAGCATGAACAGCCCAGACCAGCCCGTTCGCGAACGCAGGCTTCCCCGTCTCCTGATACGCAGGATCGATCACCGTGAAAGGAAAGTTGTAGGTGGAGTTCTCTGACACGGCATCCTCCTGTTCTTCAGGGGGTATTCTGGACCTTTGTCGGCACTCAACAGCACGACAGAGGGTAATCTGCCGTTCTCTGACATGGCCGCACAGCAGACGCAATATGCTCTTTATGGCAACTGTTACGCTGGCCGGGAGTTAACAGATTATTCCTGGAAGAGCCAGCTCTTCACCATCAAAGGAAATATAATCATGTCCATTCGCCTCAAAGCTTCCCTGCTTGCCACCGCTGTTCTGATGGCTGCCCCGGCCGTCTCGTCAACAGCATTCGCGCAGGCCATCAGCAGCCCCAGCAACGACCAGACGCAGACGGCCAATACCGCCGCGCAGAAGGCCCAGAACTCCACCATTGATCAGCCGGCGAACCGCCTTCCGACCAATCCGCGGACCATTACGGAACAGCCGGACCAGCCAGCTCCTGCGGCTCCACACGCCATGTCCAACACGTCCAAGCAGGGCAAGACAGAATACAAGAGCCATCTGAAGCGGACGAAGCAGTCTCACCTGACGGTCAAGACTAAGCCTGACACCGCACAGCCGAACTGACACAGACCAGATGCGACGGAGCCACACTTTGCGTGGCTCCGCCAAATCTCTATACCTGCTGCCATCCAAGACGGGCAGTAAGGGCCAATCATGACCACGCAGGACTACAAGGTACACGACATCTCCCTGGCAGACTGGGGCCGCAAGGAAATTTCCATCGCTGAAGGCGAAATGCCCGGCCTGATGGCTCTCCGCGAAGAGTACAAGGACTCCCAGCCGCTTAAGGGCGCTCGTATCGCTGGCTGCCTCCACATGACCATCCAGACCGCCGTGCTGATCGAGACGCTGACGGCTCTCGGCGCAACGGTCCGCTGGTCGTCCTGCAACATCTTCTCCACGCAGGATCACGCCGCAGCAGCCATCGCCGCCGCTGGCATTCCGGTTTTTGCCTGGAAGGGCCTGACGGAAGAAGAATTCAACTGGTGTATTGAGCAGACCATCACGGGTCCGGACGGCTGGACGCCGAACATGATCCTTGATGACGGCGGCGACCTCACGGTCATGATGCACGACCAGTTCCCGGAACTCCTGAAGGACGTCCGCGGCCTGTCCGAAGAAACGACGACGGGTGTGCATCGCCTCTGGCAGATGGCAAAGGCTGGCACACTGAAGGTTCCGGCCATCAACGTGAACGACAGCGTCACGAAGTCCAAGTTTGACAACCTGTATGGCTGCCGTGAGAGCCTGGTGGATGCTATCCGCCGTGGCACAGACGTCATGATGGCTGGCAAGGTTGCTGTGGTTGCTGGTTATGGCGACGTGGGCAAGGGTTCCGCTGCTTCCCTGCGCAACGCAGGCTGCCGCGTTCTCGTGACCGAAGTCGACCCGATCTGCGCTCTTCAGGCCGCTATGGAAGGCTATGAAGTCGTCACCATGGAAAACGCAGCTCCGCGCGGCGACATTTTCGTCACCTGCACGGGCAATGTGGACATCATCACGATCGACCACATGCGCGAAATGAAGGACCGTGCGATCGTTTGCAACATCGGTCACTTCGACAGCGAAATCCAGGTTGAAGCGCTGCGCAACTATCGCTGGAACAACATCAAGCCGCAGGTTGACGAAGTCGAGCTGGCCGAAGGCCGCCGCATCATCCTGCTCTCCGAAGGCCGTCTCGTGAACCTTGGCAACGCCACGGGTCACCCGTCCTTCGTGATGTCCGCTTCCTTCACCAACCAGACGCTGGCCCAGATTGAACTCTGGACCGCCAAGCCGGGCCAGTACGAGGTGAAGGTTTACACCCTGCCAAAGGCTCTGGACGAAAAGGTTGCTGCCCTGCACCTCGCAAAGGTCGGCGCCGAACTCTCCAAGATGTCCACGAAGCAGGCTGACTACATTGGCGTTCCGGTTGCCGGTCCGTTCAAGCACGAAGAATATCGTTACTGAGCGGAACAGGTGACACGGGGTAGGCGTTGTCTACCCCGACACTGTTTTTCAAACCGTCAGGAGAATTTCCTATGGGTCTTTTCAGCTCGATCATGTCCAAGATTTTCGGACATGCAGAAGCAGCCACGCCGACAACTTCCGGCACGGCTGATGCACAGGCTTCCGCTGGCGCTCCGGCTGCCGCAGCCCCAGCGACGCCTGCAACTCCAGCCGCACCAGTAGATGTGGATGCCGTTCTTTCGGATCTGGCATCCAAGGCTGGCCAGCCGCTGAACTACAAGACCTCGATTGTGGATCTTCTGAAGCTGCTCGGCCTCGACAGTTCCCTTGAATCACGCAAGCAGCTTGCAGGCGAACTGCACTACACGGGCAGCACGGATGACTCAGCAACGATGAACGTCTGGCTCATCAAGCAGGTCTATGCCGAGCTGGCCAAGAACGGTGGTAAGGTTCCTGAAGGCTGGGCTCACTAAACCTTTCCAACAGGATCAGTTACGAAAAAGCCCGGATGAGAACATCCGGGCTTTTTTTATTTTTCACTGCGTAGAAAAAAGAATGGGCCGCGAAGGGGACAGTGTTAAGGTAGACGTCTCGATATCAGGAGCCCTCCCCTGACGCAGTTCTGCCAGAGACTGGTGAAAAACCCTGATCCTGACATCCCGTGAGCCATCTGCGTGACGCCAGCGTTCGAATGCCAGAACGGTATTCGGGGCCGTAGAATCCGGTTGATCGGGGAAAGACCAGTCGAGCCCGAACAGGGCCATCATGGCGGCCAGATTGGTATCGTGACCGGCCAGAACAAGGACCTTTGTGGAAGGCGATATCCCGGGGATAGACAGAACCGGGCCATCAGACAAAAACGCACGAATACTTTCCGCCATCACCCCGTTTCTGGCGCGGGCATATTCGGGCAGACGCCTCAGAAGATGATTTTCTGCCTCATGCGCGGGCATAACAGCTTCCAGAACGTGCGGCGCATCTTTGTCAGCTACCTCGAAGTCAGCCAGAGACAAACCTTCTGCATAAGTCAGCAACAGACTTTCTGCGGCCATGCCTGCCGTTACGAAGCCACCCTGAAGATGTGGTGCTCCTTTTTTCCACTCAATCTTCGTTGCACCTAAAAAGCATTGCGGCGACGAATTACTCTCCGAGCATGCATCCGGCGCCATGAGCGACTGAACGGCTTTCAGAGCGTTATGAGAGACCGGTTCGGGCAATGTCTTCGTGGCGGCTGCAAATTCTTGCTCCAAAACTCCACGATCAATCTGGCCTGCCTGAGTGCCAAGCGCATTAAAAACCGGATCGACACCTGTCGTCGCCCAATGGGCTTTTATGGCGCATCCTGGGGCTATTTCTTTGGCCCAGACGTCCCCCGTCTGTCGCGTCCGATGATCAGCCGTGTCAGCCCAGACAACAGTCTCCTGCTCCAGGATCTGACACGTCTCGGCGCCCTGAAACAGAGCGCTTGCGCTATAGTTTCTCTGAACAGCCTGCACCATCGCTGCCAACGCTGCGGCACCGTGCTGTGTCATTTCTCCAGGCGCTACAGACCAGGCCTGCCAGGTATGACCCGTCCGATGCTGCATTTCCTGCGGCGAGAGCGTCGGACTGCGTATCCCATGTCGGCCGAGAAAAACGATTTTTTCGAGAACATCTGGCTGCGCCTGAGAGGCACAGCCCCCCAAGGCAAACAAGATAGCAAGCGAAGACAGTCGCCGCATCATGGCATCGTCGCCGTCATGTTGAAGAACACGCTCCGGCCAGCAATACGCCAGAACAGTGGGGCATCTCCATAAGACTGATTCCCCGCAAAGTCGCTGATGGCGCGGTTGTTAAACAGGTTGGCAATCTTGATGCTTGGGGTCACGTTACTGAAAAATGAGCCAATATGATGAATGCGCCAGCCCATGGCGAGATCCGCCGTCACAATGCTTCCAATTTTGTACTGATTTTTGAAGACCGTATTATCTGCATCATCAGTCGTGCTGTCCAAGCCCCAATGCGTTCCGGCATATTTTCCCATGATTGAAAAATAGGGCCCGTGCTCACTCTCATAGAGCAGCCCGAAAGACGCCAAAGCGTTTGGACTTTTGGCAACGCGAACATTGCTGTGCTTATATTTTGCGTCATTGACGCTGTAATTCCCATAAAGGGAAAAACCGTAACCAATGACATATTGCCCTTCGAGTTCAATTCCTCGGTAAACTGCACCACCGCTATTCACATATGTCGATGTCGTACCGATATTGGGAACCTGAATCTGCGCAGAGGCAATATAATTCGAGAAATTGATGTAATATCCATCCAGAGAAAGCATCCAGTTGCGGCCATGATATACCGATCCCACCTGATAATTCATGGTGGTTTCAGGCTTTACATTTCCAACGGAACTAACCTGAAAAACAGACAGTGGTGGCGCGAGAAAGCCGCGCGCGACCTGAGCATAAGCGCTCCAGTTTTTCATAATACGTTGATTAATCGCAATGGATGGCTGCCATGACCCATAGCTTTGTGTGTCTTTCAGTGGGAGCTTTGTCCCCTTATTAAGGCCCGCGTCATAATCTCGTTTGAAAATGGAATATTTTACACCCGGCTTAATTGTTGCCCCTGCCCACGGATGAAAATTCAGCTCCAGATAAGGTTGAATTGTCGTGTTCAGGTCTGAAATATCATAGCTATATGCTGAACCATTTTTACCAAGAACCGGAACGGAATTCTGGCTCAGATCAATAGCATACGTGTAGCGACGATCTTTCTGAACATCAGCCCAAACCCCCAGAAGAATATCACCGTAAGACGTATGCCCCTTCAGACGAAGGGTATCGCCATATGTCCGGTACGCCGCATCTGCGTATTTTCCAGGAATATCGTTTTTATAGGTCGCCACCTTTTTCCCGGCGGCACTATAAAATGTCACACCGTTTGCTGCGGCATCACCCTGACTTGCGTCTGTGCTTTCAGAATAATCATGCTCAAAGCCACTGGTGTAAATCTGATTTTCTAAAGTGAGCCAGGACAGAATCTTTGTTTTAAGGGAGATATAATCAAAATCAGATGTATAAACGCTTGGCTGATACCCATAATAACACTGCTTCGACGGATCATTGCATAACCCGTAGTTCTTTCCATATTTTTTATAATCGTCCAGCGTGGCGCCCTGGGTCGTGTACTGCCATTCCTTGTTATACGTCGTTTCAATCGTAAGCGTTGTTTCTGGCGCCAGATCGATAACATCCTTGAACATCAGGTTACTGCGACGCTCAGAAGAATTGGTCAGATAACCATTGGTTTCCTCATGCTGCATATCGATAAAAGCACGGCCCATTCTGGTTTTGCCTGTATCGAATTCAATGCCACCTGCACGAGTATTGAAACTACCGTATGTCCCGTAAAGCGTTGTCCCCATCCGCGCTGCTGGATTTTTGGACGTAAATCCCATGGTTCCGCCGAACGTCGCATTTCCAATCGTTGACGCTGTCCCGGGCCCACGATCAATCTGCGCCTCCCCCAGAAAGTGAGAGATAAACAGTGAGGACGTCGTATGACCCATATCCGAAGCATTTCCGAAAGGAATGCCGTCGAATGTCATATTATATTGGCCGTCCTGAAAACCACGCAGACTCATGGTTTCAGCTTTTCCCATTCCCGGACCATTCGGGTTCTGAGAAAATACACTTGGCTGGAATTGAATAATGTCATCAACGCTGGCGAGCGGAATAATATTATTTGCCAAAAACCCCGACTGAATTTTTGATGTCGGTTGCGTAATGTCTAGTGGTACCGTTGCGGGAGCGATACGTGCAGCATACCCAAGAACTGTGAGCTTTTCGACCTTCGGCTTTTCTTTGGATGCATCCTTTTCGGTGTCAGCCTGCTTGAGCTCTGCCGCGTTGGTCGTTGAACCAAAAAATATCGCCGCAGCCATAACGCCTGTCTGCAGGACGAATTTTTTTCTGGTACTGATCATTGGAATTGCGCGCTCCCGTGGAATAGAGAACGCTCATTACTGTTACTGCCCAGCGCTGAGAACAGGAATTACCAACCTGTAATATAAACTTCATACGGAATACCAAAATCTGTCATAAATATTATGAAACATTTTGGTGTTGGAATGTATCAGGGTAGGGGTCGCTTATCCGCGATGGGGTCAATCTTCGGTTCCGTCAATGGGCCGGAATCCACTACAACAACCAGATCTCCTGCGATCGGGGTCGCCTCCCGGTCCTTGGGCAGGAGTGCCGCAAAGCGTGGATCATAGCTAGCCGCCTGTTCGTAAAGCGCATCTATCAGACCATAATGATCCATGAAGCGGTTCATCGTCGCTGGAATTCGAATACACCCTTCAGACGCAGAGTGACCAAGTCTCCACTCGAGAAACTGTGGGTCCGTAGCGTGAATTTCCAGCCGGATCTGCCCGGTTTCATGTTTTGGGAGCCAGCCCTTCATTGCCGTCTGCCATCCCATATCCCAAACACGGGATCCTTTGGCACCAATACCGCGAATACCATATTTGTTTTTTGTGCCTTCAGCGCGATAGCCCAAGCGGTCGGCTGAATTTTGGAACACACCTGTCGGAGTAATGTAATAGTATTTCCGGCCTGTTGTTCCTGTCGAAACAGGAGTGCCTCCCAGCGACACCCAAGGCTCGTCTGGTAAGGCCAGAACAAAATCAAGATGCTGAATACGCTCATTACGATCCACAACCATAATCAGTTGAGGGCGTGATACAGGCTGATTGGCTTTTGCAACTTCAGCCTGGGCGAGAGAGACAAAAGCCTCCCGACGGTCCTGCTTATAGGTCGTAAAACCCTTCACGGTCTTTGCCATCATTTCCACGAGGCGCGCAGCTTCCTTGTGGGCCTCTGCATTGCTGACGACAGGAAGAGGCGGAATCTGAACCGCAGGAACTACCGGCGTAGCATCTGTCACAGGATTACTGGCAGGCGGAGGAACAGAAACGTCTCCACCTGGTGCGCTCGATGCAGGAGGAGTTGGATCCGCATGTGCACACGCTGACAACAAAGGACCGCCACCACATAATGCGGTTGTCACGACAAGAAGTCTGGCAGAGCGATACAATGTGGAAACAGGCCGCATGGACAGGATTACCCTCGGTTCATAATGGTTCAATGAACGCGGGGGATCGGCAGAACCGTCCAGCGTTCAGCGGGAGACGCCAAGCCTTAACGCGCCATCTCCCCAAAAAGTCACAGGTCGAGCAACAGGCGTCTTGGATCTTCAACAAGCTGCTTCACTCTAACAAGAAAACTGACCGCTTCCCGACCATCGACAATTCGGTGATCGTAGGAAAGTGCGACATACATCATCGGTCTAACAACAATCTGACCATCCCGCACAACGGGTCGATCCTGAATGGCATGCATCCCCAGAATACCCGATTGCGGAGTATTCAGAATCGGCGTGGACAGAAGTGAGCCGAAAATACCTCCATTCGTTATGGAAAACGTTCCAGAAGAAAGCTCATCAAGCTTGAGAGACCCAACTCTCGCACGCTTTCCATAGTCGGCAATCCGACGCTCCAATTCGGCGAAGCTCATCTGATCGGCTTCATGCAGAACCGGGACAACAAGCCCCCGTTCCGTGCCAACAGCAATGCCTAGATTAACGAAATCGCGATAAACAATCTCATCGCCCTCGATCTGGGCATTAAGTGCGGGATAATCCTTCAGCGCTCCAACAACAGCCCGGGCGAAAAATGACATGAAGCCCAACCGGGCACCGTCATGCTTTTTTTCAAACTCATCACGATATTCTGCCCGCAAAGCTTTTGCCGCTGACATATCAATTTCATTGAACGTCGTGAGAATGGCAGCCGTATTCTGAGCCGCTTTCAGATTCCGTGCGATAGTCTGACGAAGGCGTGACATGGGAACACGACGCTCGCGACCATCATCCGGCCTTGGCGCTGAAGGAATTGGTGCTTTGGCCGGTGCAGCAACGGGTTCCGGCTTCGGAGCAGCAGCAGGCACAGGTTCGGGGGCAGGCGTGGAAACAGGCTCAGGCTTTACCGCTTCGACAGGAGCAACGGGAGCGACAGTCGGCGCTTCAGCCGTTTCGTCCACTTCTCCCAGAAGACCCCCTATTTCCACCTCTGTGCCAACCGCGATGCAATTCTCAAGACGCCCGGCGGACGGGGCCGTCACCTCAACGCTGACCTTATCTGTCTCAAGTTCGAGAATTGTCTCATCGTGCTGAACATAGTCGCCAGACTGCTTCAGCCACCGCGCGACGATTGCGGTCGTTAGGCTTTCCCCTAACGCCGGTACCCGGATTTCGACCGCCATCGTCACTCCTTACTTGCACAAACATCCCGATCAAGGGATGGATCTCTATAAAATTCCCGTTCCGTCGGACATACGACAGGATCACAAAAACAGGATAGTGCATCTTGCGGCCAAACGGGAGCCAGGAACTATCCCTATGCCGGGACTTTGAAAAGAAGACCAAAGGACACCGTCATGCCCCTTCCCTCGGATTATCCCGAATTTCTTGCATCCGATCATCTTTCTGGAAGGACGCGCGACATTCTCGTCACGCGCCTTGAGGACGACCTGTTACAGGCGCCACGCGTCCTTTCCCCAAGAGCCTTTGCAGTTCTTGAAGCCCTTCTGCCGGTTCTGCTTCCTCAGGAAGATATTCTGGGAAACAGTCCCCTTAATCTGGCCGTCCGCATAGATACCGCCCTTGCCGGACCACGCGACGGCTGGCGGTTTGCAGAACTTCCTCCCGATGTCACGGCGTGGGAGCAGGCATTACTGACTCTGGATGATCTCGCCCAAGCTCAGCACAGCATGCCGTTCCCGGCGCTTAATGCTTTAGCGATTGGTCAGACGCTCGATGAACTCGCGGAAGGACGCCACGGCATAAACGCGGCGAACCGCCTGACGCCTGAGCAGATGCAAAAGTGGTCATTCGATCTCCGGGCAGACGCGATTGAATGCTTCCTTGCCGATGCTCGTGTTCAGGATGCACTGGGAATTTCCGCCAACCTTAACGGTGGGGATGGTGTGTTCCAAGGGTTCCAGACTGTTGATGCCAATGAGCGGGAATCCTTTGAACTCTCATCCAAAATCCCTTCAGCCAAACCGTGAGACAAGACCCTTCCATGAAGACCTATGCCGAAACAGAGATTCTGGACGTCATTGTCATTGGGAGTGGCGCAGGCGGCGCTCCTCTTGCCGCTCGTCTGGCCGAAGCCGGAAAAAGTGTCCTGGTCCTTGAAGCTGGCCCGAGCTTTTCACCCTCCCGTTATACATCAGACGAGATTGAAGCGCGCGAAATCTACTGGCTGCATGAACGTCTGTCTGGTGGACGCAATCCTCAACCTTTCGGTGGAAATAACAGTGGCACGGGCGTGGGCGGCTCCCTGCTACATTACGGCGCTTTTCTACCCCGCCCTCATGCTGGGGATTTTCGGCTTCATACTGAGACTGGCCGCAGCGTGGATTGGCCCTTTTCTTATGAAGAACTCCTCCCTTACATCGAAGAGGTTGAAGCCTTCATTGGTGTTTCAGGGCCGTCAAACTATCCATGGGATCCTGCCCGGCGTTATGCCTACGCCCCTCCACCAGCCAATCCGGCTGCAATGAAAATGCGGGAAGCCTGTGACGCCGTTGGCATTCGTCATGCTGATGGGCCAACGGCTCTCATTACACGCGATTTCAACCAGCCTCATTTTGGAACTCGTAAAGCGTGTGCAAATTGCGGCGCATGTCATCAGGGCTGCCGCAACGGGGCCAAGTCAGGCGCAGACAATACGTGGCTTCCGCTTGCTGTCGCGCATGGTGCTGAAATTCGCTCTGGATGCCACGTCCATACAATCGAGACGAACCAAGCTGGGCGCGTCACCGGCGTCGTCTACACCCGAAACGGTGAAAACGTCCGTCAACGCTGTGAGCGCCTTGTTCTGTCTGCCGGTGCTGTCGAAACGGCAAGACTGCTATTGCACAACGAACTGGCAAACAGCTCCGGACAGGTCGGTGAAAACTACATGACCCATATCTCGACGCAGATCTGGGGAGAAATTGATGAGGAGGTACGCCCGAACCGGGGTTATCCGTCCCTCACAATCACAGAAGACATGATGCGTCCCAAAGATGCCGATTTTGCGGGGGGCTATCTGATTCAGTCCCTCGGAATGATGCCTATCACCTGGGCCTCCAACATTGCACGTGGGTCAAAGCGTCGTGGAGCAGATCTCGTAAGAACATTGGCCGGGTACAACCGCAGTATCGGCATGGGGATCCATGGTGACTGCATGCCCAGCCCTGAAAACCGGGTTGTTCTGTCAGACGAAAAGGACGCCCTGGGTCTGCCAAAGCCATTGATTACCCACAGCTACGGCCCAAACGAGCTGGCAATGCACGCTCATGCATCGCGTCTGTTAACGCGCATGTGGCAGGCCATCGGAGCCAAGGATCTACGTCTTCTTGATCGGGCAGCCCATATGATGGGAACGGCACGGATGGGGACGGAGTCCGGCTCTGCTGTCGTCACCCCATACGGCCAGAGTTTTGATATCGACAACCTCTGGATAAGTGATCATTCAACCTTCCCCAGTGCGACGGCAGCCAATCCGGCCCTGACCATTATGGCCCTGTCTTTGCGCACCGCAGATGCCATGTTGAAAAACTGATTTATATCAAAGTGCCACCCCGGAGCGCACGAGGCTTGACACTCCTTTGTGCACTCCGGTAATTCGAGCGTGACTTCTTGGTGGCTATCAGCTGCCCGGTCTCCTTTCCTAACCGGATGATGCCCGTTTGCGATGCCCGGCCCTTCATGGGTGCCAGACATCCCGAACCACTGCTTCCGATCCAGTTCTTGCATCAGGCAGGCACATCCTCCCCCATTAAGGTCTGCCCAAAGGGCACATAAGGCGCGTCTTTCATGCATCTCGCCGAACTCAAGAAAAAATCTCCGGCCGATCTGCTGGCTTATGCAGAGGAACTGGAGATCGAGAACGTCTCGTCCATGCGCAAGCAGGACATCATGTTTGCCATCCTCAAGACCCTTGCCGAGCGCGATCAGGCGATCTACGGCGAAGGGACGCTGGAAATCCTGCCAGACGGTTTTGGATTCCTGCGCAGCCCGGAAGCAAATTACCTTCCTGGCCCTGACGACATCTATATTTCCCCAACTCAGGTTCGTCGCTTCGGCCTCCGCCCTGGCGATACCGTCGAAGGCCAGATCCGTGCGCCTCGCGACGGAGAGCGTTACTTCGCTCTGCTGAAGGTCAACACCATCAACTTCGAAGACCCGGACGTTGTCCGGACTCGTATCAACTTTGACAATCTGACGCCGCTCTACCCTGAGCGCCGCCTGAAGATGGAAGTTGAGCAGTCCGAGCCAGCCGCCAGCGAGTCTTCTCCGCGTAGCAAGGGCAAAAAGGACCAGCGCGACTACACCCCACGCGTAATCGATCTGGTGACGCCAATCGGCATGGGCCAGCGCGCCCTGATCGTTGCTCCGCCCCGTACGGGTAAGACCGTGATGCTCCAGAGCATCGCTGCGTCTATTTCGGCCAACCATCCTGAAGTCTTCCTGATCGTTCTTCTGATTGATGAGCGTCCGGAAGAAGTGACGGACATGGCGCGCTCGGTGCGTGGTGAAGTCGTGTCCTCCACCTTCGACGAACCGGCAACACGGCACGTTCAGGTGACGGAAATGGTTCTCGAAAAGGCCAAGCGCCTTGTCGAGCACAAGCGCGACGTGGTCATCCTGCTGGATTCCATTACGCGTCTTGCCCGCGCCTACAACACCGTCGTTCCTTCATCGGGCAAGGTGCTGACAGGTGGTGTGGATGCAAACGCCCTGCAGCGCCCCAAGCGCTTCTTCGGTGCGGCCCGTAACATTGAAGAAGGTGGCTCACTCACCATCATCGCAACGGCCCTGATCGATACGGGCTCGCGCATGGACGAAGTGATCTTCGAAGAGTTCAAGGGCACCGGTAACGCCGAACTCATCCTGGATCGCAAGCTTGCAGACAAGCGTACCTTCCCGGCCATCGACATCACAAAGTCTGGCACACGTAAGGAAGAGCTTCTTGTTGAGCGCGGTGAGCTTTCCAAGATGTGGGTCCTGCGTCGTATCTTGGCCCCGATGGGCACGATGGATGCCATGGACTTCCTGCTGGACAAGCTCAAGTACAGCAAGTCCAATCAGGACTTCTTCGATGCGATGAACAACTGATCCTGTTGTTTGCATCACAAAAAAGGGGAGCCATGGCTCCCCTTTTTTATTAGGCTTTCTCACTCACCCTTTTCGAGATTGAGGAGAATTCTCTTGTCTACAACACCATTCAGGCCCGAATAGCCTCCGAGACCGTTTGTTCCCACAACCCGATGACAGGGGATCAAAACAGGGATCGGATTCGCGCCCATTGCTCCGCCTATGGACCGGGCTGATCCACCCGCCTGAGCCGCAATCTGGGCGTATGTCCGGGTCTCTCCGTAGGGGATTTCAAGGATTGCCTGCCAGACCTTCTGGCGATACGGCGTGCCATACGGAGAAAATGGCAGAATGGAAAAATCTACCTTTTCGCCATCGAAATACTGTTCGAGCAGATCCCGAACTTTTACGAGGAGCGGAGTTTCCTCCTGATCGCGTCCCCATCCCCAGTCGAGAGCGACAATACGCCCTTCGTCTTCACTGATGGTAAGGGCTCCAAGAGGAGAATAACAGGATAGCTGTGGCATACAGCTAGGCTGCCTGATGCCTTGGAAAGCGTCAATCATGCTTCCCTAAAAGAGTCCCGATCAAAAAAACGTATGCATGCTCTGCATATTCCGGGAAGCCGATATTCTCAAATAACATATGGAACTATTTTCGTATTCTTTCCTGAAATACTCTGCAATCTGTTGGGAAATAGCCATTCGTGTGTCAAAACTGCGACAGGATCGCTCAGATACAGGTCATTAGTTTTTGAGAACAATTCTCATCTAGTTGTTTTTCGATTTTTGTCAGCATAACGCTCACGGAAACGTCAGAAGCTCAGTTTTCTATAAACAATAAGATAAGGAGTAGTAAGTTCTCGTGATGCTGGTTTTCCAGGCAACTTCAAAAACTGATGATTCCTTACCTGTAAGGTATCCATCAGGACTTGAGCGGTCCGGAATATCAGCAGTAAGAACAGTCTTTGCAAAAAGGACAGTCGGATCATGGTTTCTGGTCTACTGACGCCGATCAACGTTACGAAGAAGCGCCTTCTGGGCTGCGCGGCCGCACTGGCATTCTGCGCAGCTTCCCCTCTTGCCCTCGCTGAGGACACCGGTACCGCCATCACCAATGCCGACCAGCATCCAGGAGACTGGATGAGCTATGGTCGGACCTACTCCGAGCAGCGCTATAGCCCCCTAGACCAGATCACCAAGGACAATGCTGGCAATCTGAAGCTGGCGTGGCACTATGACCTGGATACCAACCGTGGGCAGGAAGGTACGCCGCTGATCATCGATGGCGTCATGTATGCCACGACCAACTGGAGCAAGATGAAAGCTCTGGATGCAGCAACAGGTAAGCTGCTCTGGTCCTATGATCCAAAAGTTCCCGGCAACATTGCTGACCGTGGCTGCTGCGATACGGTCAATCGTGGTGCGGCTTACTGGAACGGCAAGGTCTATTTTGGTACGTTTGACGGTCGTCTGATCGCTCTGGACGCCAAGACCGGCAAGCTGGTCTGGAGCGTTTATACGGTTCCCAAGGAAGCACAGCTCGGTCATCAGCGCTCTTACACGCTTGATGGCGCGCCGCGTATTGCCAAGGGCAAGGTCATCGTCGGTAACGGTGGTGCAGAATTTGGCGCCCGTGGCTTCGTGACGGCGTATGACGCTGAAACGGGTAAGGTGGACTGGCGCTTCTTCACTGTTCCAAACCCCGACAATAAGCCGGACGGCGCAGCTTCTGACGATGTGCTGATGTCCAAGGCTTACCCGACATGGAGCAAGGGCGGCGCATGGAAGCAGCAGGGCGGCGGCGGTACCGTCTGGGACTCGCTGATCTATGACCCGGTCACAGATCTCGTCTACCTGGGAGTCGGTAACGGCTCACCATGGAACTACAAGTTCCGTTCTGAAGGAAAAGGGAACAACCTCTTCCTCGGCAGCATCGTGGCCATCAATCCTGATACCGGCAAATACGTCTGGCATTTCCAGGAAACGCCGATGGACCAGTGGGATTACACCTCGGTTCAGCAGATCATGGCGCTCGACATGCCGATCAATGGCGAAATGCGCCATGTGCTCGTTCATGCGCCAAAGAACGGCTTTTTCTATATCCTCGATGCCAAGACCGGTAAGTTCATTTCCGGCAAGCCCTACACCTACGAGAACTGGGCCAATGGTCTGGACCCTGTAACGGGACGTCCGAACTATAACCCGGATGCTCTGTGGACGCTGAACGGCAAGCCCTGGTACGGCATTCCGGGCGATCTGGGTGGCCATAACTTTGCTGCCATGGCTTACAGCCCGCAGACGAAGCTGGTTTACATCCCGGCTCAGCAGGTTCCGTTCGTCTATGACCCGCAGAAGGGTGGCTTCAAGGCTCACCACGATAGCTGGAACCTTGGTCTGGACATGAACAAGATCGGCCTGCTGGATGACAACGATCCGCAGCACAAGGCTGACAAAGCCCAGTTCCTGAAAGATCTGAAGGGCTGGATCGTGGCCTGGGATCCGCAGAAGCAGCAGGCAGCGTTCACGGTTGACCACAAGGGTCCGTGGAATGGTGGCCTTCTTGCCACGGCCGGCGGCGTCCTGTTCCAGGGTCTCGCGACCGGTGAATTCCATGCTTACGACGCTACGACAGGCAAGGATCTGTTCAAGTTCCCAGCCCAGAGCGCCATCATTGCTCCTCCTGTGACCTATACGGCTCACGGCAAGCAGTACGTTGCGGTTGAAGTGGGTTGGGGCGGTATCTATCCGTTCTTCCTCGGTGGCGTAGCTCGGACATCCGGCTGGACCGTCAACCACTCACGGATCATTGCCTTTGCTCTTGATGGCAACGACAAGCTGCCTGCCAAGAACGAGCTTGGATTTGTTCCGGTGAAACCGCCTGAGAAGTGGGATGAAGCCAAGACCAAGGACGGCTACTTCCAGTTCCAGACCTATTGCGCAGCCTGCCACGGCGACAACAGCATCTCTGGCGGCGTTCTGCCTGACCTGCGTTGGTCCGGTGCGATCCGCGGGCCTGAGAAGTTCTACAAGCTCGTCGGCAAGGGTGCTCTGACGGCCTACGGTATGGATCGTTTCGACACGTCCATGTCTCCGGCTGAAATCGAAGACATCCGTAACTTCATCGTAAAGCGCGCCAACGAGTCCTACGCAGACGAAGTCAAGGCCCGAGAGAATGAGGCAGGCGTCCCGAACGGCGAATTCCTCAACGTCCCTCAGGGTCCGGTTGCGCCTGCAACGCCGGACCATCCGTGACGGGAAACCGTCACGCTGAAAGGAATGACGTGACATGCTCAAGGCATTAACTCGGGACAGACTGGTATCTGAGATGAAACAGGGATGGAAATTCGCGGCCGCAGTCGGCCTTATGGCAGTGTCTTTTGGCGCTGCCCAAGCCCAGGACGCTGATGACGCCCTGATTCAGCGCGGTGCCTACGTGGCCCGCCTGTCTGACTGCGTTGCCTGTCATACAAGCCTGCACGGTCAGCCTTTTGCTGGTGGTCTGGAGATCAAGAGCCCGATCGGCACGATTTACTCCACCAACATCACGCCTGACTCGACATACGGTATTGGCAGCTACACACTGGAAGACTTCACCAAGGCGATCCGCAAGGGTATCCGCAAGGACGGCGCGACGGTTTATCCGGCCATGCCGTATCCTGAGTTTGCCCGCCTGTCTGACGACGACATCAAGGCCATGTATGCCTTCTTCATGCATGGCGTGAAGCCGGTCGCCCTTCAGAACAAGCAGCCGGACATCTCCTGGCCGATGAACATGCGCTGGCCGCTGGCCATCTGGCGCGCCATGTTCGTGCCGACCGTTACACCGGGTCTGGACAAGAGCATTTCCGATCCGGAAGTGGCTCGCGGCGAGTATCTGGTGAACGGCCCGGGCCATTGCGGCGAGTGTCATACACCTCGGGGCATGGCCATGCAGGTCAAGGGTTACACGGCCAAGGACGGCAATGCTTACCTGTCCGGTGGTGCCCCCATCGACAACTGGATTGCACCAAGCCTGCGCAGCAACAGCGACACAGGTCTGGGCCGCTGGTCTGAAGACGATATTGCTGAATTCCTGAAGAGCGGCCGTATCGACCATTCCGCCGTCTTCGGTGGCATGGCTGACGTGGTGGCCTACAGCACGCAGCATTGGACTGATGACGATCTGCACGCCACAGCCAAGTACCTGAAGAGCATGCCTGCCGTGCCTGAGGGTAAGAACCTTGGTCAGGACGATGGCAAGGCAACAGCCCTGCTGGAAGCTGGCGGCAAGGGTGATGCGGGCGCAGAGGTTTATCTGCATAACTGCGCCATCTGCCACATGAATGACGGTACAGGCGTCAACCGTATGTTCCCGCCTCTGGCTGGCAATCCGGTTGTCATCACCGACAATGCAACGTCGATGGCCAACATCGTGACCTTCGGCGGCATTCTGCCTCCGACGAACACAGCACCATCTGCTGTTGCCATGCCGGGCTTCCGCGATCATCTGTCTGACCAGCAGATCGCTGATGCCGTTAACTTCATGCGCAAGAGCTGGGGCAACCAGGCTCCAGGCACGCTATCTGCCGCAGACATCCGCAAGCTCCGTACAACAGGTGCTCCGGTTTCCACAGCAGGCTGGAACGTGTCATCCAGAGGCTGGATGGCTTACATGCCACAGCCTTACGGCGAAGGCTGGACCTTCTCCCCGCAGACACATACGGGTGTGGACGAGGCTCAATAAGCCTCTTCTGACCCTGTCGGTCTGACAGAAACGGGCGGTCCGGAAACGGACCGCCCGTTTTCTTTTGTGCAGGCCGATTTCACATGACGACGTCCTGCATTACATAAAGGGGCATGAACCCCTTTTCTTCCTCGGACCCTCAGGTCATTTTTGCTCTGGCCACAGGCGCAGGCCGCGCAGCGATCGCCATCATGCGCGCCAGCGGACCGGGAAGCGCCTCTGTTCTCCAAAGCCTGTGCGGGTCCCTACCCGAACCTCGGCGTGCCAGCCTCCGGAGCCTTCGCCATCAGGGCGAGGTGATGGATCATGCTGTGGTGCTATGGCTGCCAGGGCCAAAATCGTACACCGGAGAAGATGGGTTCGAGCTACACCTGCATGCAGGTCCGGCCGTTATTACACGTGTCGCTGACGCCCTGACGGATCTGGGCGCCCGTCCTGCAGAGCCGGGAGAATTCACAAAGCGCGCCGTGCAGAAGGGCCGACTGGATCTCCTGCAAGCAGAAGCCATCGCAGACCTTGTCGATTCCGAGACTGAAAGCCAGCGCAAACAGGCCCTGCAACAAGCCGATGGGGCGCTAAGTCGCCTTTATGATGGATGGGCTCAACGGTTAAGGCTTGTTCTGGCCCATCAGGAAGCTCTGATCGACTTTCCTGATGAAGACCTTCCCCCCGAGGTGGAACACACTCTTCTGACCGAGATGTCCGCTTTACATAGCGAGATGTCCGTTCATCTTCAGGACAACCGTGGAGAACTGATGCGACAAGGGCTGACGGTCGTGATCGCAGGCTCGCCAAATGTTGGAAAATCAAGCCTTCTCAATGCGTTATCCGGATATGACGCAGCTATTGTCACTCACCGCGCAGGAACAACACGGGATGCCATTGCGGT
The DNA here is from genome assembly GCF_002153615.1 of Gluconobacter sp. DsW_058. NCBI lineage: Bacteria > Pseudomonadati > Pseudomonadota > Alphaproteobacteria > Acetobacterales > Acetobacteraceae > Gluconobacter > Gluconobacter sp. DsW_058. The sequence continues at coordinate 15,200 of NZ_JOPH01000072.1, read as the reverse complement.
AGACTGGGTTCTGGATGGCGTTCGTCTTCGTCTGATCGACACCGCCGGGCTGCGGGAAACTGAAGATGAGATTGAGGCGGAAGGTATTCGCAGGGCACTGTTTCACGTGAAACAGGCGGACGTTATTCTGCACCTCATTGGACCAGATGAAGCAGCCGATGCTTTGTCTTCCGATGAAATTGCAGTCCGAACGAAAATCGACATCGCGCCAGCGCCTCCGAACATGCTAGGCATCAGCACCCAGACGGGTGAAGGTCTGTCAGAACTGCGAGCCTTCCTGACCCAACGGGTCTCAGCGATGACGGCCAATGCCGGAGCGCCGCCTTTGACCCGTGCGCGCCACCGTGCAGGCATTCAGGAAGCTGTTACGCACCTGGATCTCGCCCGAGGTGCCATGTGGCCCGAGTTGCGCGGAGAAGAATTACGCCTGTCCATGCAGGCTCTGGGACGTCTGACAGGACGTGTTGATGTTGAATCCCTGCTCGATGCAATTTTCGGGCAGTTCTGTATCGGGAAGTAAGTTTTGAGCGATTTCGATGTCATCGTGATCGGCGGCGGCCATGCTGGTTGTGAAGCAGCCGCAGCGTCAGCACGCTTTGGGGCCAAGACGCTCCTGCTGACGCATAAGCTCGAAACCATCGGGGCTATGTCTTGCAATCCTGCCATCGGCGGCATCGGCAAAGGACATCTCGTGCGTGAGATTGATGCACTGGATGGGCTGATGGGCAAAGCCGCTGATCGCGCTGGCATCCATTTCAAGCTGCTCAATCGCTCCAAAGGACCGGCTGTGCATGGTCCTCGCGCGCAGGCAGATCGCTCCCTTTATAGAACGGCCATTCAAACCCTTCTGGCAGAAACACCCAACCTGACCATCATGGCAGGTGCGGTTGGAGATCTGATTGAAGAGAACGGAAATATTCGTGGTGTGATCTGCGAAGATGGTCGGTCCTACCGCTGTGGCGCCGTGGTGCTCACGACAGGCACGTTCCTGCGCGGTGTCATCCATGTCGGCCATGAACAGCAGCTTGCGGGGCGCATCGGTGAAGCGCCCGCCACCAAGCTGGGAGAACGACTGGAAGCTCTAAAGCTTCGTATGGGGCGCCTCAAGACTGGCACACCACCACGCATTGCCCGAGACAGCATTGACTGGGAGAGCCTGCCTGAAGATCGGGGGGATGAAGTTCCAGAGCCGTTCAGCCCTCTCACGAGCAGCATCACCAACGCCCAGGTCTCGTGCCGGATCAGCCAGACCACACCGGAAACGCACCGGATCATCAACGAAAACCTGCACCGTTCAGCCATGTATGGTGGCGCGATTGCAGGCCGTGGCCCACGATATTGCCCATCGATTGAGGACAAGGTTGTCCGTTTCGCAGAGCGGTCTTCCCATCAGGTTTTTCTTGAGCCCGAAGCGCTCCCTGGGAATCCCGGGGGTGACCTTGTTTACCCGAACGGGATCAGCACCAGCCTTCCCGCTGATGTTCAGGCCCTCATGATCGCTTCGATGCCGGGGCTGGAAAAAGCACGGATCGTCACAGCCGGATACGCTGTGGAGTATGATTACGTCGATCCGCGGGAGCTGATGCCTTCACTTCAGTTGCGCAGCCTGCCTGGCCTTTACCTTGCGGGGCAGATCAACGGCACGACAGGCTATGAAGAAGCCGGCGCTCAGGGCCTTCTTGCCGGCCTGAATGCCGCTCGCGCGACCGCCGGAAACGATCCGCTCGTTTTGGATCGGAGCGATGCTTATCTGGGTGTCATGATCGACGACCTGACATTGCACGGCATCAGCGAGCCCTACCGCATGTTCACGTCACGGGCCGAGTATCGCCTGAGCCTTCGGGCTGACAATGCAGACCTACGACTTACGCCAAAAGGCATGGAAGCGGATTGCATTCTCTCTGAACGCGCTGAAGCCTTTACCGACATGAAAACCCAGATTGATGCGGCCATGGCACTGGCAGCATCAACGACCTTCCTGCCCCAAGCCCTCAAGGACGTCGGGTTTGAGGTCTCTCTGGATGGGCGACGTCGGAGCGTTCTGGATGTTCTTGCCAGCAACGGCGATCATTCGAAGGTGTTGGATCTGGCGCCATGGTTTGGTGACCTGCCTCTCCGTATCCGCCGCCATGTGGAAACGGAAGCCCGCTACGGCGGCTATCTCCAGCGGCAGGATCGAGAGATCAAGCAGCTCGCATCTGAAAGCGCCATCGCTCTTCCGGACAATCTGGATTACAACGCTATCGGCGGCCTGAGCAGTGAGATGCGTGAGCGTTTTACTCAGGCGCGACCAACCAGCTTTGCAGCTGCGCAACGTGTGCGAGGTGTAACCCCCGCTGCGCTGGTTGCCCTGCTGGCCCATGTAAGGACCCTGTCATGACCACCGTTTCACGTGAAACGCAGGAGAGACTGGAACGCTTCGCAGACCTGCTCGTGCAATGGAATGCGAAGATCAATCTGGTCAGCCCAAAAGATCTGGGCCAATTGTGGCCACGCCATATCCAGGACAGCCTGCAACTCGCAGACATGATTCCTGCCGGTGCAACCATTACTGATCTGGGCTCAGGCGGAGGCTTTCCTGGCCTTATTCTAGCAATCGCAACAGATAATCCTGTGACGTTGATTGAGTCCGATCAGCGAAAATGTGCCTTCCTCCGAGAAGCTGGTCGCATCTGCGGAGCCAAAGTCACGGTCATTCCAAAGCGGATTGAGTCAGCAACTCCGCCAGAAGCAGACATTATTACAGCTCGTGCACTGGCGCCCCTCGTCAAACTGCTCGGATGGGCCCGTCCTTTGCTGAAAGAAAACGGATTTTGTCTGTTTCTCAAAGGCATAAAGGCGCAGGATGAGTTGACCGAGGCAAGCCGTGACTGGCACATGACATCTACCATTCTTCCCAGCCGCACCGACCCCGGCGGAGCCATTATCAAGGTCAGTGATTTCAAGCGTGTCGTCTAATTCCGTATCCCCCACCACCCGCATCATTGCCGTCACCAACCAGAAGGGCGGTGTTGGCAAAACCACGACCACAATCAACCTAGCCGCAGCGCTGGCACGGAAACAGCGCGTCCTGCTCGTTGATCTGGACCCTCAAGGCAATGCCTCGACCGGGTTGGGCATTGAGTATGATCAGCGGAATATTGGCACGTATGCCGCCCTGATGCAGGAAGCAGAGCCACACGCTCTCGCACAGCCGACAGAGTTCGAAAATCTTTCGATTATCACCGCCAATAATGAGCTGGCTGGTGCTGAACTTGAGATGATCGCAGATGAGCGTCGTGAATATCGTCTAAGGGACGCTCTGCGCTCCCTGGAAGGCGACTACGATACCATTCTGATCGATTGTCCGCCCAGCCTTGGCCTTCTCACGCTCAATGCCCTCGTCGCTGCAGACAGCGTTCTCGTGCCGCTACAGTGTGAGTTCTTTGCGCTGGAAGGGATCAGTCAGCTTGTGCGCACCATTGACCGCGTGCGGCGCGCTTTCAATGCAGATCTGCATCTCGAAGGCATTGTGCTGACCATGTACGATCGGCGGAACAACCTTTCAGAACTCGTCGCACAAGATGCGCGGGGTTTCTTCGGTGAGCAGGTTCTTGAAACGCTGATTCCCCGAAATATTCGTATTTCCGAAGCTCAGAGCCATGGCAGCCCGGTGCTGCATTATGATGCGCGCTCCACAGGCGCAGTCGCCTATGTGGCACTGGCGGACGAACTTCTGAAGCGAACCGAGAACAGGACAAAGGCGTAAGCTGCGATGGCCAAAAAGGACACTTCTCCGCGCCTCGGTCGTGGTCTTGCCGCCCTTCTGGGCGATCAGGCTCCCCAACTGGCCCGTGCTACGCGCGCCAATGCGCCTGTTCAGCAGCATACGTCCCTGCCCGTTGACGTGCTGGAGCCCAGCCCCTTTCAGCCCCGTCAGGACATGAACCCTGAGCGCCTGGAAGAACTGGCCAATTCCATTCGGTCCCGCGGCGTTCTGCAGCCCCTCCTCGTCCGACCAGACCCGGCCAACCCTGAGCGATACCAGATTATCGCTGGCGAGCGGCGGTGGCGCGCCTCTCAGCTTGCTGGGCTGCATAGTGTTCCCGTGCATGTGCGCCAGCTGGATGACACGGACGCCATGGCAGCCGCGCTTGTGGAAAACCTTCAGCGCGCCGACCTGAACCCGATTGAAGAAGCTGAAGGCCTTCAGCGGCTCATCACAGATTATACCCTAACGCAGGAAGAACTGGCCGGCGCCGTCGGAAAATCTCGACCTCACATCACCAATACCATGCGCTTGCTGAACCTGCCGCCAGAGATCCGGGCCCATGTTCGCCGCGGTGAACTCTCAGCCGGACATGCCCGTGCCCTTCTGAGCCATCCAGACCCGATAGCTGCGGCCAAAACTGTTTTGGAAAAAGGGCTGAATGTCCGCCAGACAGAAGCTCTTGTCGCTGAAAAATCAGAGAAGAAAGCCGTTCAGAAAAAGCGCCGGGACGCAGAGATTGTCCAGATTGAAGAAGATCTGGCTCTCCGGCTGGGACTTAAAGTCCACATCGCTTACGACGGAAAAAAGGGCGGCTCGCTAAAGATCGATTACCGATCTCTTGAACAGTTTGAGAGCCTCATGCGTCTTCTCAACCGGGAATAAGACGCGGTCATCAAAGGGGGCCATCATTTTTTTGGATTTTATTCATTATAATCTGAAAAAACCCCTTGCAAGCATTCCCGCTTCCCCTTTATAAGGCGCCTCACCGGAAACGGAGCGACGGGCACATAGCTCAGTTGGTAGAGCAGCTGACTCTTAATCAGCGGGTCCAAGGTTCGAGCCCTTGTGTGCCCACCAAGCTCCGTTTCCGGTCTTACCCTTGAAAATCCTAGACTTTTTGCTAGCAGAAGCTTTCGTCATAAGCGTTCGCTTTTGAGCTTAGTTTTGGGTGGTCCAATCTTCCGGACTCAATCCGGACTCATTTGAAAAATCTCTCCCCGAAATCTCTAGGTAGCTTTTTCCTGCAATTTCGCGGGTATGAAAGTTTGCCTAGGCTGCGGTCCGGGCTGCTTTGCCTCTAGAGATTCGCATCCCCCTTCCCTCTCCGCACCTGGCTGTTTGATTTCTTTGATTGTTTTCAAAGATACCCCAGAAAATCTACGCGTGAGCCTGATGCGGTTAGGGTGCCCAAGGCCCTTTGAAGATTTGACCTCCCCCCTTTGGCAGTCATACCTGTAGACATATGCACAAAACGCATATCTCGAAGGTCTCTACTCCTGCCTTTCTCACCCTTGCCCTAAAAACGGTGTTAAAGGTGTTAGGGTGTTATTGCACTGATAAGTATCTGTTTTATAACAATTTTCTAATAACACCTTTCGTAGTTCAGGCGTAACACCTTCTAAAAGGTGTTATTGGCTCTTATGGCTATTCCGCAGAAAACTAGGGTTTTTCTTTAACACCTCCCAAACACGCCCATCCGCATATGCCAGCCTCAAAAGGTAGCGATATGCGCTTAATGCATAGGGAGGCAAAAAACGCGGGAAGGAAACTTCCTGCGCTGCCCGCGCAGACCAGGCACCCGGACCGCAGCAGGCTCAGAGATCAGCAGATAGAATGCGATAGACACTGGCCCTACCAATGCCGAGACGCTTGGCTATCTCAACAGGCCCGATTCCCTCATCTCTCAGCTTCCTCACCACGTCAGCATCAATCGAGGACTTGCGGCCGGTATAGACGCCACGTTCTTTAGCGGCCTTGATTCCTTCCAGCTGACGTTCACGCCGCAGGTTCGTCTCGAACTCCGCGAACACACCCAGCATGTCCAGGAACGCCTTGCCCGCTGCCGTGGTCGTATCCACTGGCTGCTCCGTGCAACGCAAAGCCGCGCCCTTGTCTTTGAGTGTGAGCATGATGGTTTGCAGATCCGCGATGGATCGAGCCAGGCGATCAATCCGCGTCACCACCAGCATGTCACCTGCCTGTAGGAAGGCGAGCAGGGTTTGCAGCTCTCGACGCCCGGCGGTTGAAGTCCCTGACACCTTCTCGGAACGAATGACCTGACACCCAGCCGCTTTGAGAGCCTGCTCCTGAATTGTGAGATCCTGATCGGTGGTACTGACGCGGGCGTAACCGTAGATAGTCATATGGCGGTTCCAAATGTCTCGTTTGGGTCTAGACCTTTCTCATAGAATGTCTCATATGAAAAAATCAACCCAAATGAGACAAGGAAATCCGCCAATTCCGTGTCTCACAAAACCGTCTCGTATCGGTATACTCAAAAGAGACAGCCTGAACTCATGCGTCCAACGCATGGCGAAAGGAGATCGCCTCAGCGATCCCCCTCTTCCGTTCCCAAAATAGAAGCCTTCACCTCATACGCTCGGATATTGCGATGGCCCGGCGGAGAAATGACAGTCGAGTTCTTATTCTTGCCAGGCATGAGATAGCCCGTCTCAATCAGCGTCTGTGTGGCATTGCGTCGGTTCAACCCTGATAGAGCTTCAGACATTCCCTCCGCGGTCAGGAAGTAACGCCACTCATGCCGCCCTTCTTCACCTTTCATCCAACGCTTCCAGCCTGCCCGGTTCTGCGTCCGGAACCTTTCGCCCGGCGGCTGGCTTTCTTCTGACTGCGCTACCTCATCTTGAGTGGGATCAACCCACCGTTCAAAACGCGCTTCACCATTCTTGGCAATGAAGTCTCGCACCTGGGCAACAGCCTGCTCATCCTCACGCCGTCCAACCGTTCCGCGCTCTGCCAGCCATGCAGCAAAACAGATCTCCGCCATCACGCCGGGCGTATCATGATCCCAGCCTGTCAGCCCGTATTCCGTCGCGAGTTCTCCGCCCGCTGCCACCATCGCAAATCGTGCAGCCACACTCCGCACCTGTCCGGATGCCTCAGGATAGGACTGCAACCACTGAACCGTCAGATCCGCCATACGACCCCGCAACCGATCCTGTATGGCGTCATTCCCTTTCATCCGCAGTTCATCCGTAAGCCGCAACAGGAACGCTCGTAGCGGTGCGCCATAATACTGCCCTGTGACAACGCGCAGGTAACGGGCGAAAGCGTCTGGCGTGTCATGGTCATGCACATCTTCAAACAATCCACGACCATGCCCGGCGTCTGCTGGCAGATCAGCAAACCGCACTTCCTGCCCGGCCTTTGTCGCCTTTCCAGCTTCCCGGTTGAGATCCGCAAGCCCCAACTCGCCGGTGGACAGGAACAGAATGCGAAACCGCGCCACCGTCCGCGCTCCACCCGTCCGAGAAGCACGCGCCTTGCCCTGCCCGTTCGAGAGCAAATAGGCAATCTCACCAGCCTCACGCGGGTCCAGCTGCCCGATCTCATCCAGTGGCAGCAGCACGTCACAACTTGCCAAGGCCGTGCTCTCGATACCGTTGGACGTAGAACGCCAGGAGCGAATGTAACCCCCTGCCCCGTTCTGAGGTGTGCCACCACACACAGAGGCCGCCACGCGCAAGGCCGTAGACTTACCCAGACGACTAGAACCCTTGAAGGAGATGCCGCCGCCCTCTTCACCCAGCAGCCCCAGAAGAGGCGCAGCAAAGGCACACGAGGCTGCGAAGATTAGACGGCTGTTCTTCATGCACAGCGCACCAATCTGGAGTTTCCAATCTTCTACGCTGCCTGAAACCCCAAACAGAGACGCTTCACGATCCAGCGTCTGCAAAACCACACGCTCAGAAGTTTCACCCAGCGTTTCATCAGGCAGAACAAACACATCCCCACCCCCGAAGCGATGCCAGCCGATCTTCGTCACACTTCTCGCACGTTGCGAACTCTGCAAACTCGCCAGCCACTCCAGGAACGCGGCCTTGGCTTTCGGCCCGGCGCCAAGTGTCAGACCACCATCAGCCAAACGGCTCCGGATCTCATTGCCATCTCCCGCGAACAAAGCACGGGCAAAAGCTTCTTCATGCCGATGTCCATCACGGTCATGCCAAGCCAAGAGAAGCCCCCAGTTCTGCCCGGCTTCATCGCGTGATTCTCCTAGCACTTCGACAGGTCCGCAGATGAAATACGGAGCGCCATCACCGTTACGACGCCAGATCCCATCATCCCGATAAATAAACCGCCGGTCTTCACTGACTTCCTGCGGTTTTGCGTCATTCCGTCCCGCTTCTGGAAACTGAACCACTTTGGCGTTCTCAATTCCCTTGCGAATTTCAGATTGGCCGCTCTTGCTGCCCTTCTGTGTCTTTTCCCCGGAGGACATCGTTCCAGTCTCCATGTACGATTTCAGGCATAGCGAGCCGAACAGTGCGGCCCTGCGATACGAATTTCTTGAGAGCGGCATCCAGAGCGCGACGGGCTTTCTCATTCCCGCTGTCATTGTCAGCCGCGATGATGATGTCTTTGAGCGTGTCTGGCAGAGCGACGGCAGCCATGTTGCTCAGTGAGACCGCAGACAACACGCGGAACTCAGGACAGGCCACAGCCACGGACAGCGCCGTTTCAATGCCTTCCGCAACAACCGTCACGTCATCGCCTGGAGCTACACCCAACGCCTTGCCAGAGGCTCCGCGCCATAGGCGGATGCACCCACCGGCAAACGATCCCAGCACCTTCTTGGCGTTCTGAAGATCAGCCTTGACCCATTGGCCGCCCGGCGTCTGACCCAGCCACGTCCGATGAACGGCCACCAGTTTTCCAGATGGACCACAGATCGCCGCAAGCATGACTGGAAGCGGCCTCTGCACTTCTCCGCACCAGACAGACGGATTGAAACGCAGCGCGCCAGGAGCACGCCCAAGCTCACGCAGAACAATCCCGCGCCCGGCGAGATAAGCCTCTACTGGCGTTCCTGCGATACCAGGTGCCGTGTCATGCCATAGCCGACGCGCAGAAGCTCGCTTGCGCTGGGCCTCCTGATCCAGTTCCTCATTCCGCTTATCTGGAACAGGCTGCCTCCGTTCAGGAGCGCGGAAAGTCGGTGCAGAACCATCACCCAGCCCCAGCCAACTGACAGCCCATTTCATGGCTTCTTTCCGCTCGCCACTGAACAGGACAGCCGCCACCAGATCCAGCGCATCCCCGCGTTCTCTTGAACTGAAGTCAGCCCAGACACCTGCACGAGAACCATTCAGATGAACGGCAAGGCTTTGGCCTTTCTCACCAGCCAGAGACCCACACCGCCATTCCGCTCCGTCCTTCCGGCCATTCGGCAGCAACTCACGCACCAGAACGCCAATGCGTTCCGCTAGCATCCGTGAGAGTGTGCCCGCGTCATGCTGCCTCATACGGGTTCAGGCTCCAGACCGGGCCACGCCATAAGAACAGGGCAACGATCGTGCAGCGCGTCCGAGAAGCGTTCACAAGCATCGTGTAGAGTCGGCACATCTTCAATGAAGCCGCCCTGACGCTCCCTCAATACATCTAGCCGAGCCTTGGCCTGCTGTAGGAGGTTACATGCTGCCCTTATTGCCGGATCTGCATACGCAAAACGTCGTCGCTCCAGTTCTGGTAAGAGCCACTCTATTCCCCAAAGCAAAGGGAGCGTTAAATCATGAACATGAACTTGCTGGATCGCAGGACCATCGGAGGCAACTTCACGCCACGTATAGGGCCACCAGTCTGAATCCTGATCATTTACCGCCCATTGTGCCTCGGTTAGCGCATCCCGTTCGCCGCCCGGCGGCACCTTAACGATTTCGCCCTCTTTCAGCACCAAGAGCGCAGCTCGACGGAAGACTTCTCTCTCATCTGTTGACCATACGGGCAGGTCATCACATTCAGCAGGGAAGAGCAGTCCTAAAATAGCCAGCTCTGCAATTCCAACTCGAAAACCTGCAAGAACTACGGTCATACCGCACCCTCCCGCCAGGCCGCAGGTAGAGCCACGATGTCACCTTCCGGCCCGACGATGGCAGTTCCAGCAATCAACCGTTTGGCTGCCTGATCCCGCTTTTCTGCGAGGGTGAGAACGTCCTCAAATTTGAGGACGTCCAGCCAGTTCCTCGCCTCGACCGTGCGAACATCCCGATCCAGTCTAATGCGGAACCACACCAAGGCGGCCTTTAGAGACTGAAACTGATTATGCCCGTCTTCCGGCATGTCTGGATCGAGCAGGGCAAGAAAGGCATCATCTGCCAGAACCACTTTCCGCAGATCCGCCCACACAGCCAAAAGCCCAAGAACTGCTTCCTGAGATGGCACCGGCTGAAATTCGTATCGCCCATGCAAACGCAAGGTCGGTTCCATCTCACGCCGCCACAGGCTGTTTTCTACATAATCGACACAGCCATGAGCAAAGGTCAGGAAGCGAGTTAACAGATCTGAATACCCAGAAGCACCTGAGCCAGACCAAAGCAGGCTTTCATCTTCGGAACCGGATAAAGATACAGCAGGAATTGTCAGCATGACGACGAGCGCTCCCGCTGGGCTCGTACCGTCACCTCTGCCGTAGAGCGCACTGAACGACTGGAAATCCAGCGTTGAAGCTCAATGACCGCATACCCAATACGCCGCTCAGTGAGTTGAACGAATGTCGGACCAGTTCCATCCAAGCGCTTTTTTTGTAGAGTCCGAGCCCCGAGCCCTACCATCGACGCAGCCTGCCTTTCAGAGACAACAAGTTGCTCAGAAGCAGCACGATTATTCCTATTATCCATAATGTTTCCTCACACATGAGGAATGAACCTTGCGGCTATTCCATGCGTGTCAGGCTGCTTGCATGCGCCTAATTAATCAGCTGAAACGGATGAAAAGTAGTTTCCATCCATTCATGCTTTAGATTTGTACGCCGTGACTTCTCGCGTTACGTCTGAAACAAATTTCTTGGCTTCACTTTCACAAGGGGCGTGTTCGCCCATTTTCAAAAGTAAATTTTCAACCGCACGCGCGTGATCGCCTCTTTCCGCGCCTGGCTCGCCATTTTCGGCTATCCAAGCCACCATAATAGCCGCAGCTTTAGACCAACTAATTTTCGATGGTCGTCCGCCTTTATTTTTTATTTTTTGCAGTATTTCATCATGGTATTCTTTTGAAATTCTTACATCCGTGAGGCACTCATCCCCATTCCGTAGAGCTTTACAGTTATCCCAAGATAATTTTAATGTTTTCCAATTTTCCTTTGGTACAACACGCGGCACAGAAAAGCCGTCATCATGGATACTTCTTGCTGTAGCGATCAAACTTCCTGACAGAAGTTCCGCCTTTATATTTTTTAATAGATTAGCTCTTAAAAGTTTTTCCGTGTGCCGTTCACTCTCATTGAGACCGCAAGTAAACAGGCCGGGGCAACCCGGCAATGGTCGCGGCTTGGGAAGACTCAAATAAGCTTCTGCATCTTGAGGCTTTCCCCAAACGAGACAAGCATTTCGAACCGATAGATCTTGGGTTCCGATTTTCGTTCTGAAATCGCTTAGTAGCGGAAACGCCGCTCTTTCGTCTCTCATAACTGCCCCATACCGACTCAACCCATGCCACACACTTAACGGCGCAGCGGGCCAGTCATGGGGAACCAGCTTTCGGCGGCCAGACCTAGCCGCGCCTCCCTGCATCATCTGGCACAAAACAGGAACAGGCAATCGCGTAGTTTGAGCGTTTATTATTAGACTAGGCATCAATTCGCCTCCCCCACATCACGGGCCAGAGACAAAACAAGCCGGATCTCCTCAGAAGACACATCCAAGCCAAAGTCTTCCAGTGCGGACGGTAACAACTCCTGAACAAGCGCCGCTTTAGCAGCTATTCCCCGCCGCGTTCGGGCGGGCATGTCAGCGATCTGGCCCAAGATCGTGCAGCGCTCATCAAGAATCGGATCTCGCCGAGCTTCCAGATCTCGCAGCGCCTCGGTTCCAAAAGGGGGTTCGGGAATAGAGTTGAGGCTGCTCAGACGTTGCCCGCAAGCACGGAAAGCATCGCACCGGGCCAACAATTCAGCATCCCCAGGCACCATTGCCCCAGCCGTCTGCCCGGCGAACGCCACCAAGCCCCCGACGATTGCCAGACGGCGCGATACACCAAGCGAAGGGTTCACGGTGCCATCTCCTTAGGCCAGGCATCCACAGCGTTAGCCAGAAGGAGGCCAGCAGGTGGCTTAGCCGCGATGTGATGGGAGACAGGAACGTATCTCCTGCGAAGGTTTTCTGGCTGGGCAAGTGTCACAACAGACAGCAGAAACAGACCAGCCCCCAGAACAGCAGGCGCGGCCTCAGAAACAAGATGCACAGACGCAATCACTGCCCGGCGTAAGCCGGACGTGGTAAAGGCATGAATAGCCATTGCCGAGGTTCCTCTCGGTATGTGGTTAGGCCGGTTTGGGAGCTTGCACCTTCCCTACCGGCTGCAATTTCCTTGCCCATATATCGGAACACAGTTACGATCTCTCTGCAATAGAAATCGTATCAGGGTTCTGATTTTGCTACCTGTTCAATGTAAGATGGCGCGCGCCGCTATAGCTTGGGGCGTCCGTGATTTGGCTCGTGAAGCCAATGTATCGCCGGATACGATTGCCCGGCTCGAGCGCGGTGAACCCCTTAAAGAGAATACGATCATAGCCATCCGCAAAGCCCTGGAAGCCGCAGGCGTAGAGTTCATTCCCCAAAACGGAGGCGGCCCCGGCGTGCGGCTGCAAAAGCCATGACCAAAAGAAATATGGAGCTTGCCCAACACTTCCAAGAAGCATTGGACGCCCGTTTCAAAGCCGCTCGCTCAGCTGGCCAAACCGAAGTCACCATCATCGCGCGGGACTTAATGAAAGATTTGGGCGATGAGGGTATTAAAAGGCCGGCGTCTGCCTCTGGAGTAATGCAAAAGGCAAGAACTGTTCACGATACAGTCTTGCATGAGCCACCAAGCGGGCACTCTCCTGCCCTCAAAATTAGCTACGTTATCCCCCGACCGATTCCAGACGTTTGGCCTTTTGTCGCAGGCAAAACATACAGCCGGCGTCGCTACATTCACCACCTCTACGGCGGGCAGGAGCAAGGCGGCATTTCTACCCCGGCAGACGCACCGGGCATCTTTATTTTCACCGGCCACGCGACCTCGTTCTTGGGGTATCAAGATACCTTTCAGCCTGACGGATCATTTCACTACACGGGCCAAGGTCAAATCGGCGACATGCGGATGGAAAGAGGCAATGCCGCCATCCTTAATCATGCGGAGAATGGAAAAGACCTGCTGCTCTTTTCACAAGAGGCAAAAGGCGCGCCGGTAAGATTCCGAGGTTTCTACACGTGTGCTGGCTGGCACACAGAACGACAGAAAGACATTGAAGGAAACGAGCGAGAAGCGATTGTTTTCACGCTTTCGCCTTTGACGTCTGATGAGACAGAAGAAGCCGAAGAGGGGCGCGACGCAGACTTTCAGGATACATCCGACCTAAGCCTAGAAGAACTGAGACGCCGGGCGTTAGAAGCCGCCAAAGTCCCACCACGCCGGAATAAAACAAGCGCCAGCTCAGTCCCTGCCCGCAGTCGAGATGTCCGGAACTATGTTCTACGCCGGGCTGCCGGCAAGTGTGAGAGCTGCGCTGGACCAGCCCCATTTAAGACAGCCGCGGGGCAACCATACCTAGAAGCCCATCATATCAGGCGCTTGAGCGATGGCGGTCCAGATGACCCCCATTTCGTCGCCGGCATCTGCCCCACCTGTCACAGACGCGCTCACCACGGCGCAGATGCGGCCGAGGTAAATAGGAAGATGCAAGCCGTTGTGACGGAGAAAGAACAGCGCGCTAATTAAAAAGCTGTTTCCATTCTCGTCATTTCCCCGCTGCCAACTGTCAGGAGACATCGAATGCGCAGCCAAAATCTTAGTTCTCTGCTCATGGCTCTTGCTCTGCTCTCTCCTGCTACAGCCCTGGCAGATGGGGTGTTTCATCCCGCCGGGCAGTCCTATGCCTGCGTAAACCCACGAGCCACGCGCGCCCTCGCCAACCATGCAGATCCGCGCCAGAACGATCCGGGCTGGGTTCACTTCGTTATTACTGATGGCCGATGCTTCCAGGTTGAGCCCAGCGAGAAATGGGAACAAATCAGCCAGGCGAACGGGCTGCTTCTCTTGCGCCGCGATCCGCCACGCGCAGGGATGCCCCCACTGTTCTTCCTTCCAGAGCAGGTATCCGCTGGCCTACCCATACCTCCCCAGTCTTCCGCAGAAGCCCCAGCAGACGGGCCAGTGCAGCTAGCCCCCGCAAGCCCAGACCAAGAAGCCTCACAGCCTTCTAGCGAGACCACGGATATTTTGCCTAAAGGCTGGCAGAAACCACGGCACGACACAGAGGCCACGACCAACGAGGCACCAGAAGACAATACGCCAGGTGAGCCCACGCCTTCTGTCACATCCACTGCTGTTCCCAGTTCTGCAAAAACCCAAGATTCAGGTTCGGGCGGACTACTGATATGCGCCCTGATAGCAGCAGGCCTGATCGGATATTTTGTACTTCGGGCACGCCGCCGGGCCGCACGTAAACGCCGGGCTTGGGAAATCATCGACAAAGAAATTCGCGACCAAGGAACGGCTTTGCAGGTTCGCCGCCTTCAACTGGTGACAACAGACGCCTATGGCACAATTCATTTGACCAAATGGGCCAAGGAGGTCGGCTATTTCTGCAACACCCGGGTTCTACCTCTTCTCCAGGTAGAAGGCTTGGCCGATCAATGGCAGGGGCTAGCAGACCAAGCACAGGCACGCATTGAAGAAATCGCCCAACGTATGCCGCCCGGCGCTGTTCTCAATCAGAAGCCGCTGAGCGATCCACGTGTATTCGACCCTCAGATGGACCCCTTCGACTATGAGCGGCATTGTGCGCTGCTTCTGGAGCAAGCCGGATGGAACGCCCGCGTCACCCAGGCAAGTGGCGACCAGGGCGCGGATATCATTGCTACCAAAGGCGGCCGGAAGATCGTGGTTCAATGCAAACTCTATAGCCAGCCGGTCGGAAACAAAGCTGTGCAGGAAATCTACACCGCCAAACAGCACCAGCAGGCAGATGAGGCTATCGTGGCTTCAAACGCCGGTTACACAATTCCGGCCCGACAGCTTGCAGCCACAACAGGCGTGCATCTGCTGCATCATCAGGAACTGGCTTCGTTCTGCGAGCGATTGGCGGCTTAAATACCACTCTCGGCGGCAACCTGTAAGGATTTCTTACAGATTGCCTTTTACGGCTTTTGGACCAGTTGGAGGGATCGAAGAACTATTGGTTGATGTACCTTGGTTTTGATTTTGGGCTTTTGGCGTGCTGATTGACGCT
>NZ_JOPH01000071.1:0-8661 GCF_002153615.1 Gluconobacter sp. DsW_058 | reverse complement strand
GGGAGACAACCGCCGGTTTCTCAATGGTATGCTGCATGTTTTGCGAACGGGTTGTCCGTGGCGGGACATGCAAAAGCGCTTTTCGACGGCCCTGATGCCGAGAGCCGTCGTCTGCCCCATGATGAGATAGACGAGGGCGCCACCCCATAAAACAATAAAGGCTGCCGCGTTGCACCGGATGCAATCGTGGATTGTCGGAGAAGTTCTACAAGTCCGATGATGGACAGAAGAGCTGTTTCCTTCAAAACGGACTGCCAGATATTGCCAAGAGCCGGGAGCGCAAATCGAAGTGTCTGGGGTGCTATGATGCGCCTTAGTAAGACAGTAGACGACATCCCACAGGCCTTGCCTGCTTCGATTTGCCCACGTTCCAGACGACAGTACGCACTGCGAAAAGCTTCCGTCTGATAGGCGCCGGAAACCAGAGCGATGGCAACAACACCAATGACGAACGAAGGGAGCGAAAAGAAACCGGGGAAGCCTGCCAGATGCATTAGATGCGTCAGGGCAAGTGATCCCCCAAAATAGAAAAGGTAGACGACCAGAATTTCCGGAATACCGCGGAACAGGGTTGTGTAGAATGTCCCTATCCAACGCAGAGCATGGTTTGGGGAAAGTTTCAGAGCTGCGCCAACAGTCCCGAGAAGACTGCCGAGTGCGAAGCTACACACTGCTGCTGCCAGTGTCAGACCCGCAGCTAACAGCAGAAGTTTCCCCCAGCCGTCTGGGCCAAACCCGACGAGAGCCAGACTTTGTGTGTTCATCCTGCCCCTCCCGTATTAAAGCGAGCACAGGAAAACGGCGTCAGAAGCGGATCAACCTTTCCGCTGACAAGCGACCGGCTCACGACATGGCCAACGGCTGGGGCAAGCTGGAAGCCATGACCGCAGAACCCGAAGACATTCCAGAAATCTGAAGTGTTTTCGCCTGGCCCTATGAAGGGAATTCCATCAGGTGTGGAGCCTTCGAGCCCGGTCCATGTGCGCAGGACTGGCACGTGCGCCAGCCCAGGAAAGGCTTCCAGAGTAGCCGCGGCACCCTGCGTCATTCGGTCCATCACGGTGAAGGAGGTATCATGGTCCGCGCAGGGCTTTCCAAGAATTCCTCCTCCGATCACCAGCGATCCGACGGCGCTCTGCTTGAACGATAGCGGACGGTCAATCCCGATCACAACGGGTTCCAGAAAGGGTTGCGTCCGCGCCGTAACCATCATGGAGGGCGCAACGACTTTCAGGGGGAGTGTCTGTCCAGCCATGGCTGCGATCTGTGCTCCCCAGGCTCCAGCGCAGTTAATGAGAACGCCAGTTTCATACGCACCTGATGAGGTTTCAATAGCCCATCCGCCGCCGACTACCCGATCCAGCCCCAGAACACGGCAGTTTTCGACAATCCGTGCACCCGCGGCGATAGCTGCCTCTCTAAAGGCACGGGTACTTGCCGCCGGATTTGCGTGTCCGTCGCTCCTCGATACGAGGCCTCCCATGGCTTTGTCTGTAAGGCCGGGCAGCATTTGTCGGACGTCTTTTTCTGACAGGAGCTCTTCTGCGCCTAATCCACGCTCTTTCATGTCCTGAGCGCGGTTATACGTCCAGGAGAGCTCGGCCTCATCAAGTGCGACGGCAATTTGACCAACTCCAAGGCGGACTTCACAGGACGCTGCGGCATATTGTCCGACGAACTGGTCAAGATGTTTCCAATGGTGCATCGCGAGTTCGGAAAGAGGGTATTCCCGCCAGTCGCGCATCAAAGTCCGCAAGCCCCCGGCATTGACGCTGGACGCATGGCGCCCTGCGACATTCTTATCGAGTAGCGTCACGTTCCAGCCCGCTCTTGCCAGGAGCAGCGCAATCGAACAGCCCTGAAGTCCGGCGCCAATTATAAGCGCGGTTTCATTCTGCCGGAACATCAACCGTCTCCTCTACGCCATGTTCGGGCTTGTCTTCGAGTGTCAGGCGTATGGTGGCTCTGGGGTCAAGGCCAGACAGGTTTGCTATTGCACCTAATGGTATGGGACGGATTGGGGGGCGTCCTCTGAACGTGGGTGGACAGGCGGTAGCGTGAGTATGTTCCTGAAGCAGGCGGGCGGCTGTCACCATGCAACTGCGTCCCTGACATGGACCCATACCACAACGCGTTTCACCGCGTAGCGCATCCATGTTTCTGAAACCGGAGCGTATCTTCTCCCTGAGATTTCCGGCTGTCAGTTCCTCGCAACGGCAGACAATCGTGTCGTTTTCCGGAAGGGCACGAGACAGTCCGGGTGGGAACGCGGCATCCAGAAACGGTCGTACTGAGAGGGACTTTCTGACAGAACGAACAGCCTTGCTGCATGGTCCTGTCCCCTGATCCAAAGCAGCAAGGATAGATTGGGCTGCCAGTCTGCCATGCGCCATTGCGGCATCTGCCCCTCCAATCCTTCGGGCATCTCCCGTGACGCGAATGACGCAACGTCCGGCATACAGTTCTGGCGGGAGAGACGAGGCTGTCTGGCCGTCAAAGGTTGTATCCGGGCGCCAGCTTGCATTTGCATCGTCCCACTGAAGGCGAAGTCCCGCGCTGTTGGGGATATCGATGGATGGCACAATGCCGTCATGGACGATCAACAGGTCGCAGGCTTGCGTTTGCTGTCGGCCGTTCACGGTAAAACTGATTGCTTCGACTTTTCGGTGTCCATGTGCGGCAAGGTCCTTCAGTCCTGTCACAGACTTCACGCCCGCAGCTTTCAAACGCGCAATCCATCTGACCCCCTTTATGAGGGAAAGTAGGCCACCCGGACGCAGATGGCTCACGCCGGAAAGCGCATCAGCAAAGCGGTCAGTACGGCCAATCAACGCTGGTTTGATGCCCAGTTGATGCAACTGATTTGCCAATAACAGCAACAAAGGGCCTGTGCCAATAAGGACAACGTTGCCGGTAGGTTTGAGGTGTCCTGCCTTCAGAAGTGTCTGGACGCCCCCCGCGGTCATGACGCCGGGCAGCGTCCACCCCGGGAATGGGACGGGCCGTTCCATAGCGCCGTGAGCCAGAAGAACCTGACGTCCCCGCACATAGCCAGCATTCATGCCCTGTAACCAGCCGACGGTTCCGTCAGGCCGTACTTCCCACACGGTTGTCTGGGGGCGATGGTCAATTCCACGGGATGTCCGGAAGCGCTGGATCAGCTCAGCGCCCGCTTTGTAGGCTGGTCCGAGGGCGGCCAGTAGCGTTTGCCCTGATGGGCTACTGTCGCGCAGATTAGCCTCAAGGTTACGGAAAATCTGGCCGCCTGGGGTCGGCTGCATGTCCAGAATAATGACGGAGCAGCCAGCCTGAACGAGCTCGACAGCTGCCGTCATTCCGGCAGGGCCGCACCCAACGATGATAACGTCTGCGTCGTACGGAGGAATGTTGCTCTGTGTCATACTTCAGGGTGTTTCAAAGCCAGAGGCGCACCCAACTGACGGCGGATTTTCATGCCGTCACGTACGACCGTCAGGCACGCCTGTTGATTGGCAATGCCGTCAATCTCCACAAGACATTCGAAGCAGTGTCCGATCATGCAGTAGGGCAAACGCGGGGCACCGGAGACAGGGCTCAGACGGTTATAGGGAACGCCTGCTCGGAGCATGCAGACGGCGACAGTATCTCCGGGGCAAGCAATGATCGGTTGGCCATCCAGAAATAGAGTGATGGCGTCTGGGACCGGGCCGAGTGCGGCGAACAGCTTGAAACCTGTATCAGCAGAGAAAGATTGCTCAGTTGTATCTGGAGCAGTTTTCTGGTCACGGCGTGCGACCTGTCATTCGCACGCTTTTTGAAGAGCTCCGAAAGTACAGCAATCCTACCTGACGGTGAGGGGCCGTCACACCAAGTTGACGGCGATTGATCTTGTCATCCCGAAAATCGTCTGGCAGCACCCGATTGGTACGACCCGTGATACGGGACCGTTTGGAACCCACACCAATCTTCCATTACCAACAGGTATGTTCAACATCGGCGGTACGATGGTGACGGGAGGCGGACTGGTCTTCCTCGGTGCGACGGCAGACGATTACCTGCGGGCTGTTGATGAAAGCACCGGCAAGGTTGTCTGGAAAGCACGTCTGCCAGCGGGTGGGCAGGCAAACCCGATGTCCTACATGATCAATGGCAAGCAATACATTGTTATTGCCGCTGGAGGTCATGCCGGTATGGGAACACGCACAGGCGATTATATCCTCGCCTACGCATCTTGATGATGGGCAGACGTCTCAGGCTCACTGATCTGTTTTTTACGCCGGGTTTCTATTATGGAAACCCGGCTATCGTCATGAAATTTCGTTGTCCACGTGAAAACAGGTCAACTGATGCTCAATGGACGTATAAAGGGCTCTTTTTTAACGGAGCGCAGTCATTCAGCATTTTAGATAGGGCAGGGAAGCCGAATATCAGTCGTCCTTTTTTCGTTTACAATCAGGATGCCCTCGATCCGGCAATAAGGATGTCGACGAGGCGCTTTGCACTTGTTTCCCACCCGGGACCGGCTGAAAAGTTCGACACGCCAGCCAACGCTCGGAGTAGGTCGAGCGGTTCGATCTCAGCGTTGAGATCGCCACTTGCAACAGCCGCCGCTACAAGTGTGTCAATCGCTCCTTGAAGCACAATTCCGGACTGAGCATAGAGCGCACTTGTGCCTCCAACCAGTCCGTTAAGTGCAGGTGCGATGACCTGCTTTGCGGCAATGTAATCCACGAACAGGCGCATCCATGCGCGAAGCGCTTCGACTGGCGGATGCTGTGTGGCTAGGACAGGTGCTGCGTCTGCGAGGCGGTCGAGTTCAACACGGTAGACAGCCTCAATGAGGGCATCGCGGCTGGGAAAGTGCCGATAAAGCGTGCCGATCCCGACGCCTGCGCGCCGCGCAACCTCATCCAGGGGAATGTCGATTTCCCCCTCCGTGAACGCGGTTTTCGCCACATTTAGCAAGTGCTCTCTGTTGCGCTGACCATCGCTGCGCGGTCTGCGTCGAAGTTTTTTATCCTCAGCCATTGGCTCCCTCTTGTTAAACGGAGTATCCCTCCGCATATGTGAAACGGAGCAATGCTCCATATATCATCTCGCGTGTGGTTTCACCACGCCCAGGAGTTTCACGAATGACGAAGATTTTTGGCGCAAGATCAACAACCGATGATGTTCTTTCTGGTCTGTCTTTCAAGGGAAAACGCGTTCTCGTAACAGGCGTTTCTGCGGGCCTGGGCATCGAAACTGCACGTGCTCTTGCTGCTCATGGTGCACATGTCGTGGGGGCAGTGCGCAATCTGGATAAGGCTGAAAATGCGACTGCTCAGGTTCGTGCAGACGCTAAATCTGGGGGAGGACAGTTTGAGCTGATTGCGCTGGATCTTGCAGATCTTGGCAGTGTCCGGGCGTGTGCGGACCAGTTGAACAGTGTTGGGCTATCTTTTGATCTGGTCATTGCCAATGCTGGCGTCATGGCTACTCCATTCGGGCATACGAAGAACGGGTTCGAGACACAGTTCGGAACCAATCATCTTGGTCACTTCGTGCTCATTAACCGGATAGCGGGGCTTATGAACAATGGCGCCCGACTGGTGAACTTGTCTTCCGCGGGCCATCGCTTTTCAGATGTCGATCTGGAAGATCCGAATTTTGACCACACGTTCTATGAGCCATTTGTTGCTTACGGGCGCTCCAAGACCGCAAATATCCTCTTTGCCGTTGCGTTCGACGCGCGTCATCGTGCTCGGAGAGTGCGGGCTACAGCCGTTCATCCTGGCGGTATCTTGACTGAACTTCCTCGTCATATGCCTGCAGGAGCAATCGAGGCTATGGTCACAGGCATCAATGAACAGGCTGCCAAGGAGGGAAAGCCGCCATTCCAGTTCAAGACCATCCCGGAAGGCGCCGCTACATCAGTTTGGGCAGGGATTGTGGCGGATGCAGATGCTATAGGTGGTCGCTACTGTGAAGACTGCCACGTGAGCCCAATCGTCTCAGATGATCAACCGCTTGGTCTGGGGGATGAGGGCGTGCGGTCTTATGCGCTCGATCTGGCTCATGCCGAGGCTCTTTGGAAGAAGAGCGAAGAGATGGTTGGAGAGAGCTTTTCCTGAAATGCAAACATGTCTCATGTCTTGAGATCATGCGTAGTTTTGACGTCCAGCACATGGACGTAGTGAATGGTTCTAAGGCTAAGAGGCGATGGTCGTCTCTTGGTGCTTTCATGCAAGGAGGCTGATTGCCGTGCGTCTTGTTGTTTTCGGTTTGCCCCTCCTTGTCGTGATCCTGAACTGGCTCTGGCCGCTTCCGTTGCCTCTCGCTGCGAAAATGCTCGGAAGCGTTCTGGTGATCGTCGCGGCGCTTTATCATTACTGGTCCAGGCTCTCGTCAGGCTCCGTTTTCGCTCCGGAATTTCCTCGACCTTTCGTCGTCCTATTCAACTGGGGTTTTGGGGCAAACCTGTTTCTCACGCTGTTCCAGATCGCGCTTGATGTTGGTGCACTGGTCTTCGCTCTCGCGGAATGGCAGCCAGTCCATATCTCCGCTGGTGCCCGAGAGGCTATTGGCGCCCTTGCGGGAGTTCTGGCTGCTGTGAGTGTTGCGAATGCTTTGCGCGTACCGCCAGTCAGAGATGTGACGATCACCATTCGCGGTCTGCCCAGGGTGTTTGATGGATACAGGCTGCTCCAGTTGAGTGACATGCATATCAGTCGGCTGTTTCCGGCCACATGGGCAGCAGCAATGGTCGACCGTGCCAACGCGGCAGACGCAAACATGATCGTTGTGACAGGAGATTTTATCGACGGATCTGTGGAGATGCGGCGTGCTGATGTCGCACCACTCGCCCGCTTGCAGGCGCATGATGGTGTACTGGGAATTCCGGGAAATCATGAGTATTTTTTCAATTATTCCGACTGGATGCAGCATCTGTCGGGATTAGGCTTCCATATGCTGTTGAATGACCATGCAGTGGTTACCAAGGGGCCAAATCAGTTGGTAGTTGTCGGCGTGACTGACAGGTCTGCGCCCGGCCATGGTCAGCCTGGCCCAGATTTAGAGGAAGCCCTTAAAGGGAGCCCGGACGGAGCGCCGGTCATATTGCTCGATCATCAACCTGGGGATGCGCGTGCCTCAGCCGAATATGGCGTTGCCCTGCAGTTATCCGGTCACACGCACGGCGGAATGATTTTGGGGTTAGATCGTTTGGTGGCACGCGGTAATAACGGTTTCGTCTCCGGGCGCTACAATGTGGGTAATATGACGCTCTACGTCAGTAATGGGACCGGGTTGTGGCCAGGTTTTGCACTGCGGCTTGGCAGACCATCCGAGATCACGTGTTTTCATCTGCGGACTGAAGAAAATTGAAAGCTGCGCCTCTCATGGAGGCGTTAGACGAGCGAACCTTAGAAAACGATACCCGTCCCTTGGCGGGTATTTGGGTGCCAAGGAAGAGGCTACGCCGAAAATAAAAAATCAACGCCTGAAAACCGGCGACATTTGAGAGTTGGTGGCTATAGGTTTTCTGAATGCTATTCGATCTTCCTGACCCAGACACTCTCTATGCCGCTCTGCTTGCCCGGAACGAATATTTCGACGGACAGGCATTCGTCTGCGTGTCGTCAACAGGGGTGTTTTGTCGCCTGACCTGTCCGGCCAGAAAACCGAAGCGCGAGCATTGTACGTTTTACCCGACGATTGGGGACTGTATTGAAGCGGGTTTTCGTCCATGCAAGCGTTGTCATCCGCTTCAGGCTGCAGCGCTTGCCGACCCTGCAATTTTGGCCCTTTTGCAGGCTTTGGATACACGTCCTGATGTGCGATGGTCTGAAGACTGTATTATCAGGTTGGGGTACGACCCTTCTACAATCCGCCGGAGCTTCAAGCGACAGTTTGGAATAACATTTCTGGAAATGGCGCGTCAGAGGCGTCTGAGAGAAGGGTTCGAAGCGTTGGCCGAGGGGGGCAAGGTCATTACAGCTCAGCATGAGGCCAGCTTTGAATCAGCAAGTGCGTTTCGTGCGGCTTTTTCTCGTCTGCTGGGATGCGCACCGGGAGAATTGCGCCCCAATAAGCTTTTACAGGCGACATGGATACCCACACCTTTGGGCGATATGATGGCTGTCAGCAGTCGCAGTCATCTGCATCTTTTAGAGTTCGTAGATCGAAAAGCGCTGCCCGCAGAGCTCAAGAAACTTAACAAGGCCTCGCCGGGGGGAATTGGTATCGGCCGTATGCCCCCATCAGAGCAGGCTGAAACCGAACTCGCGGCCTATTTTTCTGCGCGATCAGACAGGTTTGATACCCCTCTTGCTGTGGCCGGAAGCGCCTTTACACAAAAGGTGTGGGAGGCCTTGCGAACAATTCCTGCTGGTGAAACCAGAAGCTATTCTGACATTGCACGGCAAATCGGCCGTCCCTCCGCAGTGAGAGCTGTTGCGCGCGCCAATGGTGCCAACCAGATAGCGCTGATGATCCCATGTCACCGCGTTATTGGCGCGGACGGCTCCTTGACGGGATATGGTGGTGGTCTCTGGCGGAAACACAGACTTATTGAGATCGAACGCGAGCTTAAAAAATCGAAAAAAGGATAACCGCTTTTCAGGCTTAAGTCACGTTGACAAAAGGCCTATACGGTCTGCCTGAGATCTGATTCACTTTGTATCTGTAGGACAGCAAGCAGAG
>NZ_JOPH01000070.1:0-7928 GCF_002153615.1 Gluconobacter sp. DsW_058 | reverse complement strand
CGCCGTCAGAATGGCGGCATAACAAGAACCGGGTATAGCTTATTCAAACCCAAAAACTGTCCAAACAGACGGGTTCACCTCTTACGTCTCTTATTTAGAAGGGGTTGGGAGAAGACGTATTTCGATGCGAAGATAATATTTTTATATTAAATTCCATACACAAAAAAATCATTATAAAACAATATGGTATGCTAAAATTTCTGTTTGATGGCGGGCCACAGAAATATTGTATGCCTCTATAGTATAAATTTTTCCGGAATTGCCTTCATTTGTATTGATTTACAACGGCATTATCTGTTTGCAGAAATTTGCATATTGGCGCTAAAGGGCAGACAATCTGCGCCAAAGAGTGGAGGCTCATGGACAGAGGATATACTGACCTCGATGCCTTGGACCGTGCTGCAGGACAGAGAATAGAATCATGATTGAGCAATTTAATAAGAACGAAGTTTATAATAATAAAAACGTCGAAGCTGAGACGGTTCTGAAGCATCGGCTTTTTGGCATGGTTCTGGGGCTGTTTCTGGCGCATGCCTATGTAGCGCTGGCTCTTTACTACACGTACATTGACGATAAAAATCACTTCCACACAAGCTGGATGGCATTGTTTGGCTGCTTTGTCTCATCAATGATTTTTCTGTATCATATTGGTATATCGAAAGCGATTTCTGAAAAAGAAAATGGGATTTACGGGCGGTATTTCGCTCCCTTTATGTCGTCTTCGCTTTGGGGGTTCGTTTTGGTTGCCATAACCGTCATAACGATTATCCAAGGCCAGGCCTGGTTTTCACCGTATGAATATCTTGCATGGCCTTTGGCATTTGCATCCATATTCGTTGGATATTTTATTGGTCCGGCGATGGACCACTCTTTCAGTTTTGTCCTGAAGTCGCTTAGAAAATAATTAAGCGTCTTATCAATGAAAAACAAAAAATTATTAGAAAAATGGAATGAATACGTAGGCCTTTATAACGGGCCTACGTACCTTGCGATTGTAGAGGCTTTGGCGGCTTCAATCCGTAATGGTATTATTCACGGTGGTGAACGGCTTCCTACACAGCGGGAAATAGCCAGTGCCCTTGATACAAATCTTACAACCGTAACGCGGGCATTCAGGGAAGCGCATCGCCGTGGACTGATTAATGCAACAGTAGGGCGCGGAACTTTTGTCAGGATGGGGGCCGAGGTCAGCCATTGGCGATCTCCCAAAGCGGCCATTGTTGACATGACGATGAATTTGCCGCCGATACCTCAAAATCCCCCACTTCAACGCATTATGCAGAGTGATCTTGCGGCTCTTTTGAAGAAGCAGGATATCTCCAATCTCATGTCATACCGCGTGACAGGCGGCACACTGGAAGAGCGCCAACATGCGGTAAAGTGGATTGAGCCCGTTATTGGATCAAGACGTCCAGATGATGTGCTGGTTGTACCTGGCGCTCAGACGGCTCTTGCGGCAGCTATGAGTATTCTGGCTAGCCCTGGCGATATTATTTTGACGGATCGTATTACCTATTCAGGGATACGGACCGTTGCTGATCAACTCGGGATTATTCTTGTCGGGGTAGATGGCGACGAAAATGGGTTCATACCCGAGCAACTGGAAATGGCCTGCCGACAATATCAGCCAAAAGCGCTTTATTGTATTCCCGCTATTCAGAATCCGACAACCGTAACGATGTCACTGGCGCGCCGTAAGGACGTCCTGAAGATTGTCCACGATAATCGTCTCTATGTCGTGGAAGATGATCCTTACAGTTTGCTGCACGACAATCCCATTCCTGCATTGGCCGCGCTCGACCATGGCCGTGTAATCTATATCTCTACCTTGGCGAAGGTTTTGAGCCCTGGCTTGCGAACCGCTTATGTTGCTCTGCCAAACGCCGAAATGACCAGACGCTTTGCTGTTGCCGTTCGGGCGTTTGCCCTTACAAACGCAGGACTATTGAGTGCACTGACATTGCGCTGGATGCAAACGGGACAGTCCAAAGAGATTTTGGGGTCTATTAAGCAGGAATTGCGACTTAGGCAGTCGATCGCCCGAAACATTCTGGGGGATAGCCACGGCATGGATCCCAATGGTCCACATGTGTGGTTAAAGCTTCCTGAGTGGTGGAGTAGCGTGGATTTTGTATCATATGCGCGCCATCGTGGTATCGCATTGGTCCCGAGCAACGTGTTCACAGTGGATGGTGACTTTCCGCAGAGAGCAAGAATTTCTCTCGGAAGTATTCTTAATATTTCCAATTTAGAAAATTCGCTCCATGATATCGTGACTATTCTCAGTCACAAAAGAGCTACAGATTTTTTATCAATCGTATGATTTGTAGAGCGGATGGATTCTGATCCATCTGTTGTCTGATTACCCCGTTATTGACGGGAGTTTTCAATATTCCGGGAGAACAGGCCTGCCACGCCGCTCCTCGCTGGATGGTGATCATGGTTTCTTCCTAAAAACGGACTAGTCTTGTGAAAGCGGGCATGATGTTCGCTTTGTCCCTGTGGTGACAGTCAAAGTTCAATCGCCAGCAATGCGGTCAGATGTGACAAACTTGCATCATCGAATGTCACATCTGGGTGATAAATAACATAAATATCATCGAAATATGAAAATACTCACTTTTATGATGTTCCTTTAGGTGCTGTAACGTTAAAGAAGCGCCCACCCAGAATGACCCTGCTCACGGACGGAAGAAGACCCTAATGATGCAGTCCCTTGATGTTTCACGACGGCTCAGCGGAGAAGCGCTGACCAACTTCATCGCCACCATCTCTGCAACGGGTGGTCTGCTTTTCGGGTATGATACCGGGATCATATCGTCAGCACTTCTACAGATTCGTGAGCAGTTTCATCTCGATACGATCGGGTCCGAAATTGTAACGTCCGCCATCATTCTCGGTGCGCTGATTGGCTGTCTTGGTGCAGGCGGAATCTCAGACCGGTTTGGCCGCCGCCGGACGGTCATGCTTGCTGCCGCCTTGTTTCTTGGTGGCACTGCGCTTGCATCGGCTGCTCAAGGGGTTACGGTTCTTATCGTATCGCGTCTAATTCTGGGGCTTGCGATTGGTGCAGCGTCTCAGATTGTCCCAATCTACATTGCAGAAATTTCGCCACCCAACCGGCGTGGACGCTTGGTTGTTGGCTTCCAACTGGCGGTTGTTTCGGGTGTCACGATTTCCTTCCTGACAGGCTATTTTCTCCGGGACAGCAGCTGGCGGATCATGTTCGGCATCGGCATGCTGCCGGCACTGATTCTCTTTGTCGGAATGGGTTTTCTGCCCAACAGCCCACGGTGGCTCGCGCTCAAAGGACGCACAGACGAAGCTCTTGCTGTACTGCGTCGGGTGCGGTCTTCAGAAGAAGTTGCCCAGAATGAGCTTCAAGCCATCATAGACAACCATGATGAGCAGGCTCCTTGGTCAGAACTTGCCAAGCTTTGGGTTCGCCCTGCTCTCATCGCGTCTGTTGGTATTGCGCTGCTCTGTCAGCTGACCGGCATCAACGCGGTTCTGTACTACGCTCCAACGATCTTTGCGGATGCAGGATTCGGACAGGAATCTGCTCTTCTGACGTCCGTTGCGGTTGGTCTGGCGATGGTTTGCGCGACGATTTTTGGTGGTTGGGCTGTCGATAACTGGGGCCGCCGGACACTGATCCTACGTTTGCTGCCTGGTGCAGTTATTTCCCTGATCGTGCTCGGTGCAATGTTTGCTCTTCATATGAAGGGCGGTGCTGGCGCATGGATCACGGTTATAGCAATCATGGGTTACACGATCTGCAACACGGGTAGTCTGTCGGTTGCGGTCTGGCTGGTTGGTGCTGAGGTTTATCCACTGTCCTGCCGTGGCAAAGGTATGAGCCTTGTCGCGGGGAGCCATTGGGGAGCAGATCTTCTGATCTCCCTGACGACTCTCTCGCTGGTTCAGGGGCTGGGTGCGCACATGACGTTCTGGCTTTTCGCCCTCGTCAATGCAGCGGCATTCCTGTTCGTGCTGCGCTACGTGCCGGAAACCAAAGGACAGTCTCTGGAGCAACTTGAAATGAGCCTTCGAAACGGAACCTTTGCTCCCGTTCACAAGTCCTGATCTCCAGGAAAACGATGTCTCAAAAAAAGCCGGCTCCTTCATGGAGCCGGCATTTTTTATACTCAGATTCGTCCAATCGAGCTGTACTCAAATCCGGCAGCCCGCATGGTCGCGGGGTTCCAGATGTTTCTGAGATCAGCAATTGCCTTCCCTCGCATGGCATTGCTCAGGCGGTCCGGATCAATGGCGCGAAACACGTTCCACTCCGTCAGAACGACCAGAATGTCAGCGTCGGTAGCTGCTGCCAGTGCATCCTCACAATAAATGATCCCGTCAGGAAGAAGCGCACGGGCAGATTCCATGCCCTCTGGATCAAAGGCTTGAATCCGGGCGCCTGCGTCATGAAGATGTGCGAGGATAGGTAGGGAAGCGGCCTCCCGCATGTCATCAGTGTCTGGTTTGAAGGTCAGTCCTAAAACGCCCACTGTCTTTCCTTGGACGGAGCCTCCAGCCTGAGCAATAATGCGTTCTGCCATGCGACTCTTGCGGTCTTCGTTTACCGCCACGGTGGCTTCCACCAAGCGGGATGGAGCGCCAGCGTCACTCGCGATGGCTGTCAGGGCGCGTGTATCTTTCGGGAAGCATGACCCGCCATAGCCGGGCCCGGGATGCAGAAAGCGCCGGCCAATCCGCTGATCGAGGCCCATGCCACGCGCGACATCATGGATATTGCCTCCCACTTTTTCGCAAAGATCAGCCATTTCGTTGATGAACGTGACTTTCATGGCGAGAAAGGCATTGGCCGCGTATTTGGTGAGTTCCGCCGTCTCAAGATCGGTGATGACGATTGGTGCTTCAATAAGATGCAGAGGGCGATAAACCTCACGCATGATCCTTGTCGCCCGCTCGCCCTCGTCGGGACCGGATGTATCGATTCCGATAATCACGCGATCCGGACGCATGAAGTCCCCGATCGCGTTACCTTCGCGTAGGAATTCGGGGTTTGAGGCAACGTCAAATGTGAGCTCGGGACGTGTTTCTCTTAAGATACGAGCCACTTCGCGTCCCGTTCCGACGGGAACCGTAGACTTTGTAACGACGAGCAGGCCCTCTTTGGCCGATCGGGCGATTTCTTCTGTTGCAGCATAGACGTAGGTGAGGTCTGCATGACCATCGCCGCGTCGGGTCGGGGTGCCGACGGCGATAAAGACAGCATCCGCCCCACTAATGGCGGCTGACAGGTCGTCTCCGAATGTTAGGCGCCCGGTCTCGGTATTCTTGGCAACAATGGCATCAAGACCCGGCTCATAGATGGGAATACGGCCTTTACGCAGGGCTGCCAGTTTCTTGGGGTCCCGCTCGACAACGGCTACATCTGAACCGAATTCGGCAAAGCACGCACCGGAGACCAGTCCGACGTAACCACCACCGATCATTGCTATACGCATAACAGAAACTCTCCAAGCGCTATGGGGTCTGCATAACCTGCGCACATTGAGGGAGCAAATCGGTGACGTCCCAACTGCTGGAATGGTGTGTCATTGCGTGGGGCGAACGCAGGCATTCGATGATGCAAAGGAGCGGAGTGCGGCTGGAAGAACTGTCAATTCGTTGGAATCCGCCAAAAGATCCCGTCCCTTTTTCGACCACTTCGCAATGCTCAAATTTGGGCTGTCAAAACGTCCGCTCACACGTATTGGGATATCGAGAGCAAAAAAGCTTGTTGAGAATGGTCGGCTCGCGAAAACAAGGTCTAACCACCGACGGTTCAGATCAAAATCTGCCTTGGCAGCCAGAACACCGGTACTCGTTTTCAGGCGCAGCGGAACAACTTTCCCAATCCCCTGGTGCATCTCCAGAACACCAAGCATACAGGTGATCGGTGTCGTTCCCTTGGCGTGCCGGAACAGTAGCCGAAGATCCATGGATGCAGCTTCCACGATTTCACGGGCAATTTCGCCTTTTTCCATGCTGACCGCGGCAACCAGATCGGCCTTCCGCGTAGCTTCGTTCAAAGTGCGGACATTATTTGCTGAAGCGATAATACGGATCGACAGGGCACCTTTGACCGGGACGGGAGCGAGACCGGCGGTACGGCGAAGGCGATCAATATCACCATGGGATAGAGCGATGTTGGCTGTGACGCGCGAATGTCCGCCTTGGTCTTCCATGTGACCGTTGGCCTGAAGCCCCGCGCCCAGATAACCTAGTGCTAAAGTGCTGACGTCAATGCGACCCGGTGTTTGGGATGCCTCCAGTTTCAGTTTCGAGAATGTAAGGGCGTTGTAGAGGATCTCATCTGCGGTGAGTTTGACGTGCAGAACCGGATCCGGATTGGCAGGGGCAATCAACGGAATATCGGTTGATCCGGAAGATTTTCCGGATGAGAGGGCTTTATTCAGATCATTGAGATCTACGCGGCCCAGATTCAGGTCTGTCGCAATGATATCGGGCTTGCCGTTACCGCCTTCGT
The DNA here is from genome assembly GCF_002153615.1 of Gluconobacter sp. DsW_058. Lineage (NCBI taxonomy): Bacteria > Pseudomonadati > Pseudomonadota > Alphaproteobacteria > Acetobacterales > Acetobacteraceae > Gluconobacter > Gluconobacter sp. DsW_058. The sequence continues at coordinate 1,429 of NZ_JOPH01000070.1, read as the reverse complement.
TGAGATCGAAGGTCCCACTTTTTATTTTGCTGTTCTGGAAATTGCCTGAGGCATTCGTAAGATGCCAGTTGTCTCCAGTATGGCTGAAGGTTCCTTTCAGAGCCAATGGAACAGCAGGGTGAGTGCCCGATAGCCCAGCGAGTTCGAACACTGGAGACGCAGTTGGTGTGGAAAGGGCAATATTGCCGTTCACACCATCAAAGTTCAGAGCGTCTGTCAGGGTGCCGTCGAAATCGATGACAAGATCGCCAGAAGTAATGTGTGCTTTAGCCCCATAGGGCTCTGGCGCGCGGCGTAGAACCTCAAGCGGCTGCATGGTGGCATCCAGCGTGACGGGAGTGCCGTTGTACGCGCCCTGAAACGCCATAATCAAAGGTGATGCATCATTATCGGACTGAAAAGTCACATGCTGCATGCCGACTTGATAGGAAGAGCCCTTTGCGGAGCGATAAGTGACATCGCTGTCCATAATCGTAGCGTTACGGAGTCCCGGAAACCAACTCAGGTCTGGCTTGTCAGAGCCGGAGTGTTCGGTCTCTGCATGATCGGAAGTTTTTTGAGGCTTAAAGCGCCAGTTAGGTGTTCGGTCCGGCGTTCGTTCAAAAAGACCTGAAAAGTGGTCAATCGTGACATCGCGTGTTTCAATTGGTCCATGCAAAAGTGAGGTCACTCTTATCCTGGCATGCAGGGCGCTCACACTCACCATATCTGGACGGCTCCCTCCGGGAATATTGGCCAGATGCAGATCCTTGGCGTCTATCGTGATCCAGCGTCCAGCACGAACGCGTAGAGAACCGATCGTAACCGTTCGGCCTGTGGCTTTTTCGAGCTTCTGGGTCGCAAGTGCAGCGAAATCTTTCTGGTCGATCCAGAACCAGCCGCCCCCGATGATCGCACTACAAACGACAAGAAGGCAGAGGAACGCCCCAAGAAGCCATTTAAGCAAGAGACAGTCTTTCCAAATACCGAATATAAAATTCTACAATAACTGGAAGATCTCTGGAGCGGGAGAGTTCGTCTGGAAAAAATAATTTTTCGGAACATTTCATTGGGTTTCAAATGAATGCTGTTCAGAATGTTGACTGAATGCGTCCGACAACCGCATCTCCGTTGCGACCATAGAGGTTAAAGGTGGCGGAAGAGCGACTGACTTCAATCTGGAGGGATCGACGAACCGTTGGTTGATGCGCTTGGCTCGCGATTTAAGACTTTTGGCGATTTGATCGACGGTTTTTGGGGTCGCTTTTGATCTGCGTTTTGAGCAGGTCGGGGACTGCCCACCCGCTGGATGACTACGCGCTCGCACTCAATCTTTCGAGGAAGAGAAAGCGGCGCATGTTGTAGACGATATTGGCTAGCTGTTTAGTCCCGTGGTTTGATGGGTTGGATTGATGATGAATCTTTCTGGCTCTGAAGTCCATATTTTGCA
>NZ_JOPH01000069.1:0-9014 GCF_002153615.1 Gluconobacter sp. DsW_058 | reverse complement strand
CCGTCAATCAAATCGCCAAAAGCCTTAAATCGCGAGCCAAGCGCATCAACCAACGGTTCTTCGATCCCTCCACCTCAAAATCCACAGTCCGGGAAAATGCTTCGAGCTGATCACCAAGCCCGCTCAATCGAGCAAGCTGCTCTTCAACATCAAAGAAACCCAGCCGTTTCATCTTCCCCAATCAACTAAGGGAAAATAGAATCACAGAGGAACCCTCAAAACCAGAGGGTTTTTCGAACCCTTCATCTGTGTCACCCGCTCTGAAAGAGCGGGTGACACTTCTGCGATGGACGCTGACGTGGCCAGTCTTGCGTTTGTTCTTAGCTTTGAGAATACACGGACTCAAGATGCCGCTGCACGGTTGCGCGAAATTTTGCGATCGAGAAATTCCTTTTGAACACAGAACGCGCCTCATTTGCGATCTTGGACCAATCCTTCTGCGCCTCGACCGCCCGCCGAAGTGCGTCGGACAGACTCTCGATATCATTGCGCTCAGGCAGGAAACCCGAAACCGCATCTTGGATATAGGCCGACGTGCCAGTCGCACGGCTGCAGACCAGTACTTTCCCCGAAGAAAGCGCATCAAGCGTAACAAGAGGCAAGGTGTCATCGCGCGACGGGCAGAAAAGGATGTCCGTTTCTGCAAGATACGCACGATAATCCTCCAGCGTTAGATCTCCCAGATTTCGAACGTCTCCGTTCTTGTCCAGCTCCAACAACCCCTCCACGAAGCCAGTGTCATTGACCCGACCGCCAAAACGCAGTTCGCACTGTTTTTTTATCTTGGGCGGAAGTGCGGTGAACGCAAGGATCGCCAGATCCTGACCTTTACGTGGCTCTATCGTCGCCAGAACCGACACAATAATCTTCTCACTTTTGCGAGTGCGAGTCTGAGGAGCGGCCTCGTCCACACCGTACTCGATCACCTGCGAGTCAATACCGATCTCCTCGAGGGCGTCGTGAGCCATTTTACTACCGGCCCAGACATGAGCAAATCCTGCATCCCGACCGAGTTCAGGGTGAGCCCGAGACAAATGCCCGACGAGCGTTGTCTCGTGAATATACCAAAAGCAGGGGGTCAGGCGGGCAAGGCGGTTGATGGCAGGCCAGCAGACAATTGTATTGGCAATCACGGCATCGAAATTACAGGCGAGATTGACAAAGGCGTCAGCGTGCGGCGTAAGGCAAAGGCCGTCGATCATAACGTCCGCACCGAGCTCCAAAAGGCGCTCTTTGAACGGCCCGTCAAGCGGTGAGACGACAAGCACATAATGCCCTTGCTCGCGCAGCATTTGCGCCAGATCAAACACGATCTTGGGAGCGCCGCTATTCGACAAATCATGGGAAATCAGCAAGTAGTCCCGGCCCGTACGGAAGACGTCGCGATTACCAATCGTCAGATCGAAATGCGTCGGTGAATCAATGAACGTGATCTCACGCATGGACGGAGGGAAAAACGGATCATCCGCCGTGTAGTGGCCCCAGCGGCGGAGAAGAAAGATATCTGCTTTGCTTTTGAGAGAGGGTGCCTTTGCTTGCTTCTTGGTTTCCCCGATCGAGAGATGACCGATATGGGTGAGTCTCGTATGTGGCGTATACACGCAGCTATAGCCTGCCTCGCGAACTTTGAAGCAAAGATCGACGTCGGAATGCGCGATCGGTGCGTTCACGGCGTCATACCCACCGATTTCTCGAAAAACCGCCGCAGGCATGGCAAGGCACGCGCCACAAATTAGCGCGACTTCACGGGTGCACTGCGCAAACCCGAAATGGGCCGGCGTATGCTCCGGAAATGTGTGAAACGCCGTTCCGACGAGTCCGCGGACACCGGACACCATACCACCGTGCTGGATCGCACCGTTTTCATAGAGAAGCTTTGGACCAACGACGCCAACACCTGGCTTCGTCAGGCTCTCCATCACGACATCAAGCCAGTCGGACTCGATGACGCGAACATCGTCATTGAAGAAGACGATATAGTCGCCGGCTGCCGCCTCGGCACCGACATTGCACTTGTCCGAAAAATTATACGGCTTGTCATAAGGCACATACCGTACGTTCAGCGTCGCGGTCTGACGCTGACACGCCGCTGCACACAGCGCGTTTGTCACCACCACAATCTCAAAATTCGCGTAGCTCGTCATCAAAACGATTGAGGCAATCGTGGTCGTAATGTGTAACTCATTATCAGAAGGGATAATCAGCGACACGAGAGACGCATGAGCAGGTTTTTCTTCGCGGAATCTGTTGGCGAGAGGCATACCGAGCGCGATGCCGTCAAGACCGCGGCGATTACCTGCATCCTGTAGGGCAGCGACATTGGAAAGCCGGGCAAGTGGTTTGCCACCAACCGAAGCCGAGCCAGAGATCATACGCCAGCCATACAGATATTCCCGCAGGTGAAAGACTTTAGGATTTATCTCGGCAACACGTAAAATCAGGTCGTAGTCCTGAGAGAAGTCGAATTGCGAACGAAAACCGCCAACACGCTCTACAATTGTTTTTCTGTATACCGAGAGATGTCCCGTATACATCACGCTCAGCAGAAGAGACGGGCTCCAGTCCGGTTTCGGGAAGAGTTCGTCAGCGATATCATCGCCATCAATCTTGCACTCGTCGGAATAGACGAGGTCGAGCGCCGGATCCGCCTTCAGGAGCTCTGCAACAGTCGCGATTGCATCATGTGTCAGCATGTCGTCATGATCCAGCAGGGCGATATAATCGCCACTGGCCAGAGACAGCGCGGTATTTGTCGCGGCGGAAATACCTTGGTTCGTCTCGTGGACGGAGACTTTCACCCTGCTGTCGTAAGCCGCATAATACGCCAGCAGCGCACTGATTTCACTCCGTTCGGATCTATCATCTACGATGCACAGTTCGATATTCGCGTATGTCTGAAGAAGAACTGAAAGTATTGCACGCTCGACGTAAACAGCTGGTCCTCTATATACCGGCATCAGCACCGAAATCAGAGGACCGCCAACAACCGTTCCCGCGCGATCGGGCAGCATGACAAAGCGAGACGACACTTCGATCTGCTTACGGCGATACGCTTCTAGGATCGGATGTGCTTCATACGTCACGTCGACGCCATTGATATGCCGCGTGGGCACCGCACCAAAACCGAAGACGGGCCGCTGATTGCTCGGCTGATCGAGGCGATTGCCCTGAATGCCCGACATCGCCGAAAAAACATCCGCAGCCATCTCGTAGCTAGAAAATAGAACGCCAACCTTGGACGCTACATACGCCGCATCCACCTCGACCGGTACGGTATTCGTCGCCAAGGATCTAATGTGCGTACCAATCATGACGCTGCGCACAGCAGCGCGAACCGGATCGGCAACGGCGAAAGCCGACAGACTCCCGGGTCGAATGCCAGGCTCCGCGGGGGGCTGAGTGAAATGAGGCGCTGGCCGGTCGCGCGGTGCATCAATCGCACTCCACCCTTCGATGCTTTTGGGCGAAACATCGAGAAGCTCGCGATAGGCATGTTCCTGCGCAGGATTAAGACGACAGGCCTCCAGGTAGCTGGAAAACATTAGCTTGTTATTGCCCATCATCTTTGCAAGATGCCCAATCTGCAATTGCAGATCTGCGTCGCCCGGCATGACTTTCTGTGCGTTCTGATAGGCAGTCATCGCCAGCCTGTACTGGCCGCTTTCCTTTAGGGCATGGCCGAGCTGCACCCAGATCGGGCCATCATCAGGATGCGCGCCCAGGTGCTCGCGATACGCTTCGGCAGCCTGCATCCAGTTTTTTCTGTCGCGAAATGCGTCTGCGCGCTGCCGCGGCTTCTTGGGGAGCTTGAGCGATTTCGGCTGCTCCGAAATAGTCGTCGCATGCGCGACACTCATCGGCTTGGCGATCGGCGTCGCGGGTCCTATGGCCGGTACAACCGATCTAAAAGCAAAGAGCTTGGTTCCAAGATTGGAGGTGATCTTTTTAATATCCAAGGATCAGGTCTCTTTGCTAGAAAATGAGGGTGGTAAAGCGATATATGAGCTGTCGAAAGGCGGAGCTTACCCTCGCGAAGGCGTCGCCGCACGCGAGAGGGTCTCGATAGCGCGATCGAGACCCTCTGAGAAGCTCAGCGACGGCGCCCAATTCAGTCTACGCTTGAGTGCGCTAATGTCGAGAACATTTACTGGAACGTCAAAAGCACGGCTTGGCAGCCGACTGACACGCACAGCACGTTCGAGCTTCTGGCCAATAAGCGCAATCACCGCGTTGAGGCTGACACCAACGCCACTGCCCACGTTGAACGTCGTTTCTCCCGAGAGGTCTGATGCGCGCGCCAGGAGCAAAAGCGCGTCAGTCAGATCGCTGATATGAAGGTAGTCGCGCACAACGCTTCCATCGCCCCATAGCACGATTTCCTCCCCCAACATGGCCTTGTGCAGAAATGTCGTAACAGCGCCCTGTCCGCGTGTAAGATTTTGCCCCACGCCAAATGGATTTGAAATTCGCGCAATCCGACAATCGAGCCCATAAAGATCATGATAAAGGCGCAAATACGTTTCTGCCGTTACCTTTCCCGCACCATAGGCTGTGATCGGAAGCAGAGGATGATGTTCACCAACCGGCGCGGCCGTTACCCGGCCGTACACCGTGCCCCCCGACGACGCAAAAACGATACGGCCCTGCCCCCTGCGGTGAAGCGCATTCAAAAGGCCGAACATGATACCCATGTTGCTCTCGAGGTCGCCGGACGGATCGGCGTTGGCACTGGCCGGAATGGAACTCCACGCATAGTGATGTACGACATCGGCCTGCGCGACGAGGCGGTCCCAGTCTGTTGTCATCAGGTCGCCGACCACATTGTCCACACGCGACGCTGCGTTTGACAGAAAGCCGGAGACAGGCCTCCTGCTGGCGACAATGACGCGATGACCGTCTTCCAGCAGCCTGGCACATACGCTGCGGCCAATAAACCCGCTACCACCGAGCACGAGATGCGTCTCACGCGAATTTAACAACATGGAACTCCGATAATCTCACAACGTAATTATTGCAGGCATTGATAAGTATAACTTTGACCTAACTGTTCAGTATGCCTGAACGTCAAAGCCGTCGTCGTGACGGAGTATTCCGGCGCTGGCGCGCCAGACGGGCTCGATATCACGCAATCAGGACGTGTCGTAAATGGTGCGCTGAAGAGTACCGTGCAGCGATCAGCCCTCCCCTCGGTCACCGTGCCATGTACATCATTGGCCGTTTGCGAGAGCGCTGCGCCTTGCCCGCAATTCGAGAGCGTCGGCCGGGGCGTGGACACGCTGAGATGGCCAGTCATGCTGATAACCTCACGATCGGCATGTTGGGATCGAACACCACGCGCCGACGCCCCGTCAGGCCCCACATGCACCTCACCATCAGGATCGGCCCATACCAGAGCCGCAACAGCACCGTCCCTCAGACGCACGCCAAGACCCTGGCGTGATCCAGGAGCAAGCAAAACCCCCATCACGCCAGTGCGCGCCGAAGCGAGATCAATGCCCGCCCCGCTATGGTCTCCCTCAATGCGCACAGACGTCGCGCTACCGCTCATGTCTCTGAACCCATACGCGTCGATAGAGTGAGGACCAAGGTAAACGCCATTATACCAGATCGGCATCGGTGACGTTTGATTGCCGGTCTGGATCGATATCGCCGCGGTATTCATCCGGCCCATACCATTGATTAGCAGGGCCACCGCGTTGGCGTGCGCAAAATCCTGATAGTCACCGGCCGCGTTATTGATATCCATCTCGTCGGCGAACGCAGATTGCCGGTGAAAGTCAAAACCTGCGTTTAGTTCCGTCACCGCATTACGGGACCAGACACCCCCGCTGGACGGATACGCTCTGATATAGCTGTAATCGCAGACTTTGCCCCCCAGAACTGGCGCCTGCGACTCACTAGCACACTCGCGAACATCCGCGAATTGTTGCACGGGCTCGCGTAATATGAATTGCGCGATACGCCCGCCAAGGCTGCCAGATATCGGGCTCCCTTGCGGGATGAACGGCACGTTTGCCTCTGTTTTGACTGATGGCGCTGGCGACGCATCCACCGAACCAGACATCCCTGCCGCAAAGAGTATCAATGCACTGGCCAGTCCGTTTTTCAGCTGCGCGTTAAGCCACGCTTTCATGGCGCACTCACTCGGCTACGCACCGTCCGCACGCAAGCGCTCGGAGTCTGTCCCAGATGTCCTTCGCCCAAAATCTGACAGAAAACCTCGGCCTGGTCCGGCGATCCAAGCCAATGCCTTTTCGGCATGGACAGGCGCGATCAGCCGCCAGGGCAGCGTTGCATCCGCCCATACAGGATTGACGGACGGATCATAGGCGAGAGCCCCTGCCCCCCAAATCTGCTCGAATGCTGCCCGCTCGGCTTTGCGCGAGGTATGCCGAAGAGGGTCGAGGTGATCTAGGCCACGTGAAACCGACTCATCATGCCGAACATTGATCATCGGCGTCCAGACGATCGCCTTGCCCTGTGTGCCAAGCCTCAAGCAAAAATCAATATCACTATAGGCAACCGGCATGCGCGCCGCATTGAACCCGCCTGCCTCTCTGAACACGCTGGCCCTTACCCCCAGCCAGGCGCCGGTCACGGCCGAACACTGGCGCGTCACCTGCCAGCGGTTTAACTGCTCGGCACTCCCCTGCGGCTCATAAAGCCCATCATGAATGACCGAGCCCTGCCAGCCGAGCAAGACGCCCGCATGCTGCATTGTGCCGTCTTTGTAGAGAAGCCTCGCGCCTACAGCCCCCGTGGACTCGTCACGCAAAATTGCGTCAAGCACACTGTCCCATCCATCGGAGAGCATCGCCATATCGTCGTTACAAAACAGGAGATGCTCTGTTGTTGCCCGCGTGGCTGCCATGTTGTTAAGAGCTGACCAATTAAACACTCGCTCATCACGCAGAATAGTGACCCGCTCCTGCCGCCCGAGCGCGTCGAGAACAGCCAGATGTTCGGGGATAACCGACCCGTTATCAACGACAATCACCTCCAGACATTGCGGGAAAGCCGCAAGCGTGAAAAGACTGTCGACCATTGCCTTGGTCGAGTGCCCGTTATCGCGCGTACACAGAATAGCCGTGACGCGCGCAGGCAACTTCTGCGTGGAAAATGGCGCGGGCAGCGCGATCTCTGGCTGCCCTCTTAGCGGGGCCTCGATGACGTTTTCCTCGACACTAACCAAAGGATAAGGAACGTGACTGACCGTCATGCCCTGCGCCAGTGCCGTACGAACCCTGCGAGAAGCATCACTCTTTCTCACGGCCGGCCACACGTCCGCACGCATACCTAGCGTTTCGCCCACACTGTCGCATTGTTCGAGCCAAAGGGGATCGACAGCCGGACGCGCCGTCAATCGACAGGCTTCAAACGTTTGCGCGTTTGCGCGCGAGCGACGGAGACTCTCCTCATCATAAAAGATGAGATCGCACGCCATATCACCAAGCGCCACGGCGCTCCAGGCCGCGAGCTGCGCATGCGGTATCCGCCCCGGCGCAAGGCGTACAAGATACGGTGCGGCCAACGCGTCAGGGATATCATCCTCGTTCTCAACATGACGCACGAACCCGATCACACCGTCTACGGCGTCCCAACACGCACGGTGTTTCTGCGCTGCGCCAATAATGAACACCCCGGCAACATGCCGCGATGCCGCGACCGAAGCCACCTGTGCCACCACGACATCATCGGCGATGCCCGCTTGCGGGATGATGAGCAGCACGCTTTTTTCTGGCCGAATGGCGGGCGGGGGCGGGATATCGTGCAGGTGACGAAACGCCGCATAGTCATCAATTGGCCATGCGAGGAAAGCGGCAATATCCGGCAGTTTTCTAGAAAGATCATCAAGGGTCGAACGAATGTCCTGAAGTTTTGACGCCACATGAGCGATGTCGTCAAACCCTTGAACCGTGCCCCGACGCTGCCCGGATGCATAGTGGCGGTCTGTCTCGCCCGCCAAAAACAACTCCCTATGCGCTGCTTCGCACCCGATATCCTGGCGTATTGCCTCACGGTAGCTAGACATAGCGTCCACTCTGCGCCCGACCAGTTTCAAAACATGACCGAGCTGAAGATGCGCTTCAGCGAGCGTCGGCGCTTCGGCGATAAGGCCCCGATAGGTCTCCTCCGCATGCGGCATTAATCCGCTATCCTTGAGCATGTTGCCAAGTTGCAGCCGAAGATCAAAACGCCAAGGCGCAAGTGCAGCGGCCGCATGGTAAGCGCGCGCGGCCTCATCTGTCCGACCCGTATCACGCGCACTGTCCGCGGCGGTGACAAACGAGGCCAGCGCCGCGCGGCAGGCGCGTGACTGCTTTTCCCATGGAGCACCCACGCCATCGGCTGCATTGCCAAAAAGGGCAGGCCAGTCATGATTGATAGCGTGCTCCACACGGGCTTCAAAACTCTGCGAAAACAGCGCCGGTCGACAGTCATGCCCGAGGCTGATTAAACGACGGAAGTTTGAAATGAAAGAGACGATTATGTCATCCTTTGGCAGCAGTATAGCGTACGTCTTCGAAGCCTGTGATCCGATTATCCAAATAGTGCCGCTGCGCAAACCCAGCGTCAATCCCCTTGTCGAACGCAATCCAGAAGTATGCATTGAGGCCCCATATATGCCCCGTGGAGATGATGTTACGTTAACTGAATTGGTTTGAGTGTAGCTCGATTTGAGTGGATTCAGGCAGGGAAAGATGTCGCGTTTTTTCCTGCATCGATTGGGTATGGTGGAAGATGAAGCAGCCGGGTTTCTTTGATGTTGAAGAGCGACTTGCTCGATTGAGCAGGCTTGGTGATCTGCTCGAAGCATTTTCCCGGACTCAAGGGGAGCGAACCCTTCACCTTTGTTTTTTGGACCTACCAGTCGCATAATAGAACCGGTCAGGCACTAAGAGAAAATAATTTTATAGGGGCTCAGATCATGATTTTAACTAAGAGGTTGAAATGCGGATATTGTTGACAGGCGGTTGCGGCTTCATAGGTTCAGCCGTGGTGCGTCATATTAT
>NZ_JOPH01000068.1:0-71980 GCF_002153615.1 Gluconobacter sp. DsW_058 | reverse complement strand
TTGCTGTCCTACAGATACAAAGTGAATCAGATCTCAGGCAGACCGTATAGGCCTTTTGTCAACGTGACCTAGGTGACCCTGGCCAGGAAACAGGCTCAAGCACCTGAACTGACGCACGGCCTTCTCGCGCGGTGGAGAGTGCCCAATCGTGGCGAGACAGTATGCCGGATGCGGTATCGTAAAATGTCCGGATCCGATGCCTCGGTCGCACGCTTTTCAAAGCGGGTGCTATGCCTGTGTGGTAACGAACGAGAGGCCATGCTTCTGGTAAAAAGCGAAATGTCAGACGTTGCGGCAAAAGGCTTCGGATCATTATTCTTTCTCCTCCAGCATGGCGACACATGAAGCGTAAGCCTTCATGTCCTACCGTTGCCAGAGGATAAAAGGCGCTTCGAGCGGAACACTCATGACCTCCGCGGCTGGAATGATCCGCAGTGTACACTCTGCCACGGGGGCAGGAAGCTCAGTCTCAAGAGTATAGGCAATCCAGCCATCCGGAAGATGTTCTCCCTGTGTCAGCGACTTGATGCGCGGGTGCCCATCCTGAGCGTCAGCGTAGAGTTCAACACGCAGCAACGCTGGATCGAGCATTCCGGGATGAATGAAAGCATGCGCTTTCTGCTCCCCCCCATTCTCCGGAATAATAACCTCTCCGATCCTGAGGCTATTCCAGCCAGCAGAGAGGGCATTTTGCCTGTCGAGAACCGTTCCAGCACTCACCCCATGGTCAGACAGGCGACGCCTGTAGCGTTGTGCACCAGTCAAATAAAACTGTTCCGTGTAATCGCGAACTGTACGGTTTGCGGAAAACTGAGGCGTCAGACGCGCCATGCTTTCGCGCATCTTCGCAACCCACGCGCAAGGTGTTCCGCCAGCATCGCGTTCGTAGAATTCAGGAAGAACATGCTCTTCCAAGAGCCTGTAAAGTTCCTGCGCATCAGAGTGGTCGTAGGCCGGATCTCCCGCGTGCTCCAAGCCGTCCCCTAACGCCCAGCCGACTTCCGGCGCATAGGCCTCGGCCCACCATCCATCGAGTTCTGACAGGTTAAGTCCACCATTTACCAAGACCTTCATTCCGCTGGTCCCGCTGGCCTCCCAGGGACGTCGCGGTGTGTTCAGCCACAGATCCACCCCCTGAACCATTTTCTGGGCCAGAGCCATGTCGTAATCCGCGAGGAATACCACTTTTCCCACGATATCCTGACGCTGGCAGAACTGGACCCAGCGTGTGATCATCGCCTGCCCTTCGAGATCCTGCGGATGGGCCTTGCCGGACAGAACGATCTGGACCGGCCTCTGAGCGTCCCGCAACAGTCGGACAAGTCGTTCCTCGTCGTACAACAAGAGGTCTGGACGCTTGTAGGTGGCAAACCGGCGCGCAAATCCGATTGTCAGCGCCTCCGGGTTCAACGACGGCGCAGGCAGGCACCACAACCCATCTTCACCAACGATGCATTGCCTTGCGGAAAGCTCCTGCCCCAGCGCGTGAACAAACTCCGCCCGGGAGTTGCACCTGCTGCGCCAGAGAGTGTCGTCATCAAGATGACGAACGGCATCGCCTAGCCCTTCGAGATCTCCTTCCCACCTGCTTCTTCCCCCCACCTGGGTCCAGAGTTCATCGGCAGATGCTGAATCCCACGTCGGGGTGTGGACGCCGTTCGTCACATGAGAGATCGGGACTTCATTTTGCGGCCAACGCGGGAAAAGTGGCGTGAACAAGGACCGGCTCACAGCCCCATGCAACTGGCTCACGCCGTTAACGGCCCCGCTGCACCGAACGGCGAGATAAGCCATGTTAAAAAATTCATCCTTATTCGTCGGATCAAGGCGCCCTAGCGCGAGAAAGTCCTGAATTGGCATGCCCAGACGGTCTTCGGCATAGAACGTGAGATGGCTCTCAATCAGCTTAGGCGGAAAACGATCAAACCCAGCCGGGACGGCTGTATGTGTCGTGAAGACCGTTCCCGCGCGGGCAATGACCTGCGCCTGCGCGAAAGGAATACCTTCTTCTTCGGAAAGACACCGAGCTCGTTCCAGAGCTGCAAAAGCCGCATGCCCCTCATTCAGGTGGCAGATATCCGGCCGGTGCCCTAGAGCATGCAACAGCCTCCACCCCCCGATACCGAGAACCATTTCCTGCCTCAGCCGAAGTTCTGCATCTCCGCCGTAGAGCTGCGTCGTGATGCAACGAACAGCGGGCGGATTGGATGGATCGTTAGTATCCAGAAGGTAGAGAGTTGTCCGACCTACGACGGCTTTCCAGGCGCGAAGCCAGATTTCTCCGGTTGCTGTCTGGACAGAGAGCCGGAACCAATCCCCATCCGGCGTGAGGACGGGCTGTATCGGAAGCTGGTCAGGGTCGTTGAACGGGTAGAGCGCCCGTTGTTCACCTGCGGGAGTAATAACCTGGCGAAAATAACCCTGCGCATAGAGAAGCCCGACCGCAACAACGGGAACACCCAGATCACTCGCGGCTTTCAGCTGGTCTGCAGCAACATTCCCTAGCCCGCCAGAATAGATGGGAAGTGCCTCGCTCAGCATATACTCCATGCTGAAATAGGCGACTTCAGACAGCCCAGCGTCCGTATATTTCTCCGCAAACCAGGTGGAACGCTCCAACTCATATTTCCGGCGCTCCATACTGGCCTTCAAGAGATTGCGGACATCCGGGTTTTGTAGAGCTTCCCACAGTTGGGCTTTGGGTGTTCGGGTCAGGGTTATCCAGGGATTACAGGTTCGGGACCAAAGATCCGGATTGATCGTCTGCCACAGCAGATCCGCCTCGTGGTTCCATGTCCAATGCAGATCAAGTGCCAGCATGCGCAGTGCAGCTTCTGCTGCGCGCGGCTTACGGGGGGAAGTATCAACCATAGACCTGGAAACTCCCATGACTGTTCACGCTCGCTCTCCAACATGGTGAACATGTCCAGAGAGACGAACAGAATGCGTTCATTAAGGCAGCAACTGGACTTCTAACGCGTCAGAACGGAGGAAGTATGAGGGCCTTGGAGCTCCAGACATTCTTCGTGACATCACATTTTCAAATGGAAGAGTAACTGAACACCTGAAAACCTCTGAGCCGTTCGTCCGTTGCGGTTATCAGCGCTGTCCTTCAAGCCCTGCTCCACATTGATGAGGTGCATAATGCTCCGGCAACTTTTGCTATTCTCAGTGATAGGATCGTGCCTGACCCTGCCTTCATGGGGTGCTCCTTTGTCTGAAGGCCTGTCTGTCGCGCCCGGGTTTCATTTGGAGGTTATATCGGCACAGGTCCGTGGAGCACGCGAAATCGCCCTTGGAGACAGAGGAACTGTTTTCCTTGGCTCCATGGGGCCCGGAAAGGTTTATGCCGTCTCTGGAGTGGGTGATGCAGGCAGTCTCGTTCAGGTCAGGACACTTGCCAGCGGCCTCGAAACCCCTTCAGGCGTCGCATATCATGATGGAGATCTCTACATCGCGGAACCCGAACGCATTCTGGTTCTATGAGATATCGAGAACCACCTATACAATCCGCCCAAACCGGAAGTCATTACGGATCACCTGCCTTTCAAAGACGGCGACCATTTCTGGAAGTTTATCGCTTTCGGGCCGGATGGCAGGCTGTATGTGACCATTGGCGCACCTTGCAACGTTTGCGACGTGGGCCACGATCTCGGAAAAATCATCAGCATAAATCCCGACGGCACGGACAGGCAGGACGTTGCTTACGGCATTCGCAATTCAGTTGGTCTCGCATGGCGGCGAACAGGAAAAGACCTGTGGTTTACGGATAATGGCCGGGACATGATGGGCGATGACGTCCCTTCTGACGAACTGAACACCCTTACCCAGCCCCGGCAGTCTTTTGGATATCCCTATTGCCATCAGGGAGACGTCCCGGATCCTCATTACGGAAAAGACCACTCTTGCGGTGAGTTTACTCCGCCTGCCCTGAAGCTTGGAGCCCATGTCGCAGCATTGGGGCTGCGATTTTACGATGGCCCCGCCGCAGCGCGCTCTTTGAAGGGTGCATTGCTGATTGCGGAGCATGGATCATGGAACAGAAGTGTTCCATCAGGGTATCAGGTCGTGTCCGTCAAATTTGATAGTGCTGGCCATCCACAGCAGTCAGAGCCGCTAATCTGGGGATTTCGGCACAATGGGCGCACCGTTGGCCGCCCAGTGGATGTTCAGCCGATGCCCGACGGCAGTATCCTTGTTAGCGACGATTTTTCCGGGTCGCTCTACAGGTTGACCTATACCCCTGCCGTACGGAAATAGGCGTCATAAAGTTGGCAGAGCCCGAACAGGTGACGAGACACGCGGAACTGTCTGAACGGAGGCTATCCGCAGCCAGAAGCGGGTGACGACAGCCCCGAGTAGAATCATGAGAAAATAACGCATATCGTTCCCCTTTTCAGAGGTTATTGTGAAGCATAAACTTGGCGAATATGCGCATGAACTATGGCAAACGTGCTTCAGAGCGTAACAGTTTTCATCCTGAATAAGGAAAAAAGAAAATGTCTTTCGGTATTATTATTTTAGTAGCCCTTGCAGCGGTACTTTTTATTCTCGGTCCCATCCTTGTGGCCGTGGGCGCCGCAGCCTGGATTAACGATCGCTTTCTGAGCCGAAAATAATTTCAGACGTTATTCTGTTGGCTGGAACCGAAAGGGCCTGCACCCTCCACGTCCTGTAAAAAGACAGGACGTTCCAGCTCTGCGGGAGAATATCAAGCTTCCCTGCCGCTTCTGCATTCAAGCCCATCGCCAGCAGAACAAGCCCCCGCACAACATCAGGATCCACACCCAGGATCACAGACTTTTTCGCGTCACGGATATCCGACAGCCACTCTGCAAGACGGACATACATCCCCTTTTGGCTTTCACCAGAAGGCGGCGAAAAATTGGGGTCTGTCATCCACTCTGACAGACTTCCAGGCGATAAGGCTTTAAGGCTCTGCCCGCACCAGTCACCGTAATCACGGCCGCGAAGCCGTTCGTCCACGGTGACAGCGCACTTGGAATACGCCTCAATCCACGCAACATCTGCCGCACGCCCTGTCAGGATCGGTAGAGATTTTGGCCAGAACGCAGGTTCCGTACTCGCCATGTCATGCAGTTCCCCTTTCGGAGGAAAGATGCTTCGCTTCGAAGACGGGAGCGATGGAAGGGCAAAGCAGAACAGCTTCATTTTGCGATCTCTGACCAATCATGAAGCGCGCGTTCCAAGCGGTCCCAACCCGCGCTATGCCGCAGCAAACCAAACCTCAGCTCCGTTGGCCGCTCAGGGAACGCACGGGTCACGATCCCGCGTTCACAGAGGAAGGTCCACAGCGAAGCAGCCTCATCCAAACTCACCAGGCAGAACAGAAGGGTGTTTCCTTTAACGACGAGACCCGATCCCTTCAGCAGGTTTACAAGGCGCTTGGCATCCCGCTCCAATCGACCTTTGGTGCTGTTCAACCACTCCTGATCCGACAGTGCTTGCCGTCCCGCGGACAGAGCCAGAGCGCTTACCGCCCAGTCCCCCATCATGGACCGAAGTCGATCCGCTGTTCCGTCAGAGGCGATTAAAAAACCAAGGCGGACACCGGGTAACCCGTAGGTTTTTCCAAAAGAGCGCAAAACCAAGAGCCCTGCCCGAGGAAAAGACGAGGCAGCACTTTCATGATCGAAATCCGCATACGCCTCATCGACGACTAACCAGCCACCGGATGCCGCGCAACGATCCGAGAGTTCTAAAAGTGTCTCGACAGGCAGGCGTCGTCCGTCTGGATTATTCGGATTACAGACGACACAGACAGTCTCCGCTCGTTCTGCGGCAGCCCTGAATGCCTGAAGATCTGTCACGATCGATACATCCACTCCCGCATTTCTCCACGCCTGCTCATGGCCGGAGTAAGTGGGACCAAAAATGACGACTTTTCGTGCTTTCAGAACCAACGGAAGCAACGCAATCAGCAGTTGTGTGCCGGGCCCCGCAACAATCATACCTTCATTTGGTACCCCGTAGGCTGTCGCAGCAGCCCCTAGAAGCGCTTCCTCGTCCACTACTTCTGGCAGCTTTGTGAGTACCGCGACATCCAAGGGGGAAAGAGGATATTCGTACGGGCTGATACCCGTGGAGAGATCGATGAAGGGCTTTGGAGCGTGAGGAAAGCGCTCCATAACCCGCCGCACCTGGCCACCGTGGATCGGCATGTTTTCCAGCACCGTGGGCATCATGCTAGATCACGGCATCTGGATGAAACACGCAGGCCCATGACTTTCTCTCTCCTGTCCCACACATTCTCTGTCGCCTGTCTGGCCTGTGCGATTGAAGCCGCTTTCGGTTACCCGAACTGGCTTTTTCGCAGAATTGGCCATCCAGTCATGTGGATTGGTGCCCTTATCGCGCGACTGGATCGTTCACTCAACTGCCCACAGGATAGCGCTTTCCGGCAACGTCTAGGCGGCATTGTAAGCTTGGCCATTCTTATCGGTCTTCCTACTCTGATTATCTACACGGCCATTCAGGCCTTGGACCTTCTCTTTCCGCCTCTCGTTGCCTGCGGGATCGAAGGCGCTGTGGGCAGCACTCTGATTGCCCAACGCTCCCTGTGGGAGCATGTCAGGGCAGTTCACACTGGTTTGCAAGAAAGCGGTGTGGCGGCGGGCAGGAAAGCAGTCTCCATGATTGTCGGCCGCGATCCGGAACAGCTTGATGAAGCAGGCGTCGTAAGGGCCGCCATTGAAAGTTTGGCCGAGAATTTTTCAGATGGCATTGTTGCGCCGCTTTTCTGGACTGCCCTCTTTGGCCTGCCAGGCACAACCGCCTACAAGTCAATCAACACGGCAGACAGCATGATCGGCCACCTTACCCCCCGGCATAAAGCCTTCGGATGGGCCTCTGCGAAGCTGGATGATCTGGTCAATCTCCCAGCCTCCCGCCTCTCCGCTCTCTGGATCTTTCTGGCAGCATTCATGATCCCCGGTGCCAACCCAGCGAAGGCATTTCGTGCCGTTCGGCGTGATGCGCGCAATCATCGCTCCCCCAACGCCGGATGGCCAGAAGCTGCTATGGCAGGAGCCTTAGGACTAAAATTGGCTGGCCCCAGAGTTTATGACGGTATTCTGGTCAATGATTCATGGATGGGCGACGGAAGGGCCACCGCGACTACTGATGATCTTTGGCGTGCGCTTCAACTCTACCGTCGGGCGTGCATTTTTCAGGGCATGGCTCTGGCCGTTCTTTCTGGCCTATTCTGGCTTTGAAGGATCAGACAGGTCGAGCCAATGCAAGAAGCGCATCCAGGTCAATGCAGGCTTCAAGATGGTCCGCCCAGGCATCCAGCGCAGCCTCAACCCGCTCATCATGATCCTGAAGGTCAGGCCCGGCGGGCCCTACGCGTGAAAGAAGAGCTTTCCGCGCGTTTCCACCAGACAGAACCCCATGCAGATAAGTTCCCCAAACACGGCCGTCAGGCGAAACGGCACCTTCAGGCTCACCGTCTATCATTGCAAATGGCCTCTGAGTAGCCGGACCAGACGTTCGCCCGACATGAATTTCATAGCCCGTGAGCGGGACGCCTTCCGGCACCAGTAATCCCCTTACCTCGGTCAAACGCTTGTCATTCGTCAGGACTGTCTGCACGTCTAGTACGCTCAAGCCCTCAACGAGACCCGGGGGGCCTTCGATCCCTTCATTATCCTCAATGGATTTTCCAAGCATTTGATACCCACCACAAATGCCAAGAACACGACCGCCGCGCCGGGTATGCGCCTTCAGGTCTATGTCCCATCCTTGTTTCTTGAAAAATGCCAGATCAGAAATAGTCGCCTTCGAGCCTGGTATGATTACAAGGTCACAAACTGGAAGTGGCCGACCAGGTGCCACGATCTCCAGAGTGACGCCCGGATCAGATCGCAAGGGGTCTAAATCATCGAAATTGGCGATCGTGGGTAGCTGCGGCAAGATAACCCGCAAGCCATCGCCTACTGGGGTTTCGTTCACGAGATCAGATGCGTCTTCAGCGGGAAGGTCACCCACATGCGCGCAGTGTGTGACGAGACCAAGCTTTTCCCACCCGGTCTGACGTGAGATAATGTTCATACCCTCGGCAAACAGCGAGGCGTCTCCACGCATTTTGTTTACGATAAATCCCTTGATCCGCCCTGCGTCCGGCTCTGACAGTACCATTTTGGTTCCGACAAGGCTGGCAATCACGCCCCCCCGGTCGATATCACCAATGAGCACGACGTCCACATCGGCGGCTTCGGCAAAACCCATATTGGCAATGTCGTTTGTCCGCAGATTGACCTCTGAAGCCGATCCGGCCCCTTCAATCAAAACGATATCAGCCTCTGCCGCCAAAGTGCGAAACGCGGACAACACATCCGGCATAAGAGTTGTCTTGACGTCCTGATAAGCGCGGGCCCGCACGGTTCCTCGCACTTTCCCCCGAACCACAAGCTGGGATCCTGTCTCGCTCTGCGGCTTCAACAGCACAGGATTCATGTCCACGGTAGGAGGAACCCCACAGGCCCGGGCCTGAAGCGCCTGGGCGCGCCCAATTTCGCCTCCGTCTCGGGTCACGGCGGCGTTGTTTGACATGTTCTGAGGCTTGAACGGACGCACTGTAAGGCCACGTCGTGTCAGGGCTCGGGCAATCCCTGCAACAAGCACAGATTTCCCAACGCTGGAGCCCGTTCCCTGAAACATGAGAGCCCTGGGGCCCTTCCGATGCGTCATCAGAATTCGAACCCGGCCTGAGCTTTCACACCTGCACTGAAATGATGTTTTACCAGTGTCATTTCCGTTACCAGATCCGCAGCTTCCACAAGGGCTGGTTTGGCATTGCGCCCAGTTATGACGACATGCTGCATCTCAGGACGCGCTTTCAGGTCCTCCAGAACCTGCTCCAAGGGCAGATAGTCGTATCGGAGGGCGATATTCAGTTCATCGAGAACCACAAGAGCGACATCGTCGCGTTTCAGGGCGGTTTGCGCCACCTCCCACCCCCGGGCGCACGCAGCAATATCCTTTGAGCGATCCTGCGTTTCCCAGGTGAACCCCTCGCCCATCGTGTGCCACTCTACCAGATCGTCAAAGCGTTCCAGCGCAGCACGCTCTCCAGTCACCCAGGCGCCCTTGATGAACTGCACGACAACAACCCGCTTTCCATGGCCCAGCGCACGAAGCGCGAGGCCAAAGGCTGCGGTAGACTTACCTTTCCCCGGGCCTGTGTGAACCGCCAGAACGCCTTTTTCGACAGTCTTTGACGCAACTTCCTTGTCCTGCACGTCTTTGCGTTTCTGCATTTTTTCCCGGTGCCGAGCCGCATCATCGTTGGTGTTCATGCTCACTTCCTGTCTCTACGTGCCATCACGTGAAAAAATGATCCGGACACCAGCCCACGACAGCCTCCAGCCAGCCCAAGATCGTTGCCGTAGCCATCTCTTAAGGTTGCGAGAGGCTCGTCCGCTCCGGCCTGAATCACGCGGGCATAATGAAATTCATGTCCCCGAAAGATACTGCCTTTTGACCCCAGCGCGCAGTCTGTTGCCAGTATCGCCTCACGATATCCCAGATTCATTTTACGCTTTGCAAAGCTGGTTCCGTGCCCCAGAAGGCCCACCATTTTATGCGTCACACTGTCTGCGTCTTCCAGAAACTCTCCCAGCGCCATGAAGCCTCCGCATTCTCCGTGGACTGGTCGTGTCTCCGAGAACTTCACCAGACGGGATTGAAAGTGACGAGATGCCGCCAGTTGTTCAGCATGTAACTCCGGATATCCTCCGGGAAGCCAGCAGACATCACAGTCTTCATCTGGCCCTTGATCTGCCAGCGGAGAAAACGGAACAAGTTCGGCTCCTGCATTCCTCCAACTCTGCGCCACATGCCCATAAAGGAACGAAAACGCGGCATCATCAGCAACCGCGATCCTTTGCCCTGGAGGGCTTATGGCAACACAGCCATGATCCTCAATAGTGAGAGGTGCTGCCGCGGCCATGATGGCATCGAGGTCAAGCGAACCTTCCGTCCTCTCCCGCAGGCTAGCAAGAAGGTCTTTCAGTGTGTCCTGCTCCCGTGCCTGCACAAGGCCAAGATGTCGCTCCGGAAGTTTCAGGGTGGTGTCCCGCATGTATGCACCCAGAACGGGGAGACCTGCCGCCAGAATGGCCTCACGGGCCATAGCCAAATGTCGTGGGGACGCAACCTGATTGAGGATGACGCCGGCAACATGCAGAGCGGGATCGAGCGTGGCGAAACCGTGAGCAATGGCCGCAGCAGACTGGCCCTGCCCTGATACATCCAGCACAAGAATAACTGGAATACTGAAACGAGCCGCAATATCGGACGGTGCACCGCGCGCGTCTGCGGGGCCCGCCAAGCCGTCGAACAGCCCCATGGCAGATTCAACGACCAGAAGATCTGCACCTTCAGCCGCA
Source organism: Gluconobacter sp. DsW_058 (assembly GCF_002153615.1). Classification (NCBI taxonomy): domain Bacteria; kingdom Pseudomonadati; phylum Pseudomonadota; class Alphaproteobacteria; order Acetobacterales; family Acetobacteraceae; genus Gluconobacter; species Gluconobacter sp. DsW_058. The sequence goes on along the minus strand of NZ_JOPH01000068.1, from coordinate 61,568 downwards.
CGCGCCAGCATGCTCTCAAGAAGCTCAGGCGTCATCACCCAGCTATCGAGGTTCAGGCTGGAACGCCCGGTTACAACCTCATGAAACGCTGGATCAATATAATCCGGGCCTGTCTTAGCGGCCTGAATTTCGATATTTCTGGCCCTCAGAGCTGACAGAATGCCAAGCGTGGCAGTCGTTTTCCCTCCACCTGAGCGAGGCGCGGCAATCATGATCGCACGGGTCATATCAGCGATCCTTTCCGATGGCATGTCTCGCTTTCAGCATGAAATATCGTATCCTGTCTCCGATGACTGCCCAAGGCTCCCCTCTGCGATACGGCTGGACGACCGGAAGCTGCGCGACCGCTGCGGCCAAAGCTGCATGGATAGCGCTCCAGACTGGAACGTTTCCTGATCCCGTGTCCATCACGCTGCCCGGAGGCAAACAGGCGGCGTTTGCGCTGGCTGCCCATGGGATGGACAAAACGGGCGCCTGGGCAGCGGTCGTTAAGGATGCCGGAGACGACCCCGATGTTACGCATGGCGCCCTTATCCGCGCAGATGTGCGCCCATTGCCTGAGGGGCAAGATATTATTTTTCGCGCAGGCGATGGTGTTGGAACAATTACGCGCCCCGGTCTCCCCCTGCCGCCGGGTGAACCGGCCATTAACCCTGTCCCCCGCCAGATGATCCGTCTCGCACTTCAGGGGGCCTCCGCTGAGGTCACAATCAGCGTTGAAAATGGCGTTACGCTGGCCAGAAAAACCCTGAATAGTCGGCTGGGCATTGTCGGAGGATTGTCCATTCTTGGCACAACGGGAATTGTCGTACCCTTCTCCTGCTCGGCCTGGATTGACAGCATTCATCGTGGGATCGACGTCGCGCGCGCGCTGAACCTGCCACATCTGGCCGCGACCACAGGAGATGTTTCCGAACGCGCTGTTCAGGCGTTCTACAGATTGCCTGAAACAGCGCTGATCGAAATGGGTGACTTTGCAGGTGGCGTCCTGAAATATATCCGTCGACACCCGGTCCCTCGCCTTACAATCGGCGGAGGCATCGCCAAGATGACCAAGCTGGCTCAGGGCCGGATGGATCTGCATTCCAAGCGAGGGGCCGCAGATATGCCAGCTCTGGCCGCGCTGGCAATGCAGGCAGGCGCGAGCGCGGAGTTGGCCGACGCTATTGCGGTTTCCCCTACAGTCGCAGAAGCATTTCTTCTTGCTTCCGCGCAGACTATTCCGCTGGGCGATCACATCGCACGGACTGCGTACCAGTTCGCCAGCAGCGTTCTGGAAGACAACAGTATCGCTCTGGACGTTATGGTTTTTAACCGACAAGGCAACTGCGTAGGACGCAGTCATCCGGCTGATGATCCAGACCTGAACCGGCGCTGATAATCCGGATCATAAAGCGCACTCTCCCGAAATTCATCCACCGCAAGCGCGGAGCCAACCAAAATAAGAGCAGTACGCTCCACCGGGTCAGCTGCCGCTTTTTCAAGAAGAGTTCCAAGCGTGGCGCGAATGGTGATCTGGTCCGGCCAGCTTGCACGTGCCACCACCGCCACAGGGCACTCTGGCCCATAATGTGGCAGCAACTCCGTAACGATACGGTCCAGCGCATGCACTGCCAGGTGAATGGCCAGCGTAGCACCGGTCGCAGCATAGGCTGAGAGCGTTTCACGCGCTGGCATGGAAGACGCTCGGCCACTGACGCGGGTCAGCACGACGGTCTGCGCAACTTCAGGAACAGTGAGTTCCCGGCCCAAGACAGATGCCGCTGCCGCAAATGCAGGCACTCCCGGCGTCATGGTCCAGGGAATACCCAGCCTATCCAGGCGGCGCGTCTGTTCGGCAACCGCGCTGTAGATAGACAGATCCCCAGAATGAAGACGCGCGACGTCCTGCCCTTCAGCGTGTGCCCGGATGTATTCCTGCTCGATCTGGTCCAGCGATAACGGCGCCGTGTTCACCTTTCGGGCATCTGGCGGGCAGTGCTCCAGCATTTCCGCCGGGACGATAGACCCCGCATACAAACAGATTTTACATGAGGCCAAAAGATCGCGGCCTCGCAGCGTCAGAAGATCAGCGGCGCCCGGTCCTGCACCAATAAAATGAACCGTCATCCGTTCTCTTTCCTCATGTCTCAACTGACTGCGCAAGGGCACAGGTCACGTCTTTTCCACTCTGTCGCATAACGATCAAACGGCTTTTTGGCCCGGCACCAGCCAGCGCGCAAGCCTCCGCCACAGAGCTGAATCCTGTCTTTTCAAAAGCAATTGCGGAATGGGTTTCGCACTCTACCTGACGCTCCGTCAGGCTTTCCGTATCAATCCACACAAGCTCAACATTCAAACGTTTTGCCAGCTCTGGAATAGCTGGCTCCGCTTTTCTGAACTCCGGAGCAGCAAGCCGATCGAACCTGCGGCCAGACGTCACCCGCATGATGAGGTCCAGCAGGGATTGTTCGTCCACTTTTGGTCGGCAGCCGATACCCGCGACGATCATAACCTGCCCTCAGAAATCACTGTCGCATATTGCGTCACGCGCATAGCGGGTCGGAAAGCATGCAATCCACCCACAGCATCAAGCCGTTCAATACCGATCCGCGTTAGCGTCCCGCCATAGCGCGTATATTGAGCGGATAGAACCGCTTCTCCTTCCAGAGTTACGGCATTGGCAATAAGACGTCCGCCAACGGGAAGTGCGGCTCTTGCCTGCGTGAAAATATCCACCTGTGCCAGCCCTCCGCCTATGAAAACGACGTCTGGCCTTTCAAGTCCAGACAACACATCAGGCGCAATGCCTTCCACAACCTTTAACCCTGGCACACCTAAATTCAGGGCATTTCTCGCTATTCTCGCCGCCCGAAGTGGATTTTTCTCAACGACGATGGCCCGATTGGCGGGATGACGAAGCATCCATTCAATAGCCACAGACCCGGCCCCTCCACCAATGTCCCAGAGGAGTTCTCCGGGATGCGGGGCTAACGTTGAAAGCGTGACAGCACGAATTTCACGCTTGGTAATCTGCCCGTCATGCTCAAACAGATCGTCCTCTAAACCACTGGAAAGGGGGATCATCTTCGCCCCTGGAGCCGCCTCAATTTCAATTCCCATAAGGTTTAGAGGATCGACATCTTCGAGCCCGTCCGAAGCCACGATTACACGCGACTGCTCATTGAGGCCGCCTACCCGTTCCATGACATGAATGCGAGAGGGTCCAAAGCCTCGCCCAGTCAAAAACTGACTGACTTTTCTCGGCGTGCTACCGTTTTCTGACAAAACAATCAGCCGCATAGCCCGCTGAAGGTGCGGAACCAATGTCTCAATTGGGCGCCCACAGAGCGACACGACACGCACGTCCTGTTCAGCCCATCCAAGGCGCCCGCAGGCCCAGGATATTGAAGACGGCGCGGGCACACAGAGCATTTCCTCTGGCGGAATATGGCGTGCCAACGTGCTTCCCACACCAAAGCAGAATGGATCTCCGGATGCGAGGACGGTGACGGGCTGTCCGCGCCGTTCAAGAACACGGCGCACTCCAGATGAAAACGGTGAACCCCAAGGTTCAGCTTGTCCTGAGATCAGACTGGCAGCCAGTTCAAGATGCCTTTCACCGCCAATCACAAACTCGGCCTGACGAACGATCTGACGTGCGAGAGACGAAAGCCCCTCGACACCATCCTCGCCAATTCCGATAACGCTCAGCCATGGGGTCTTCATCGGCCTGCTCCGGCAAAGGAACCAAGTCCATGCGCGTTCTGATCCTTGGCGGCACGACACAGGCCAACCAACTGGCGCAACATCTCGCGGAAAGAAAGGATTTCGAGCCAGTCTTTTCTCTTGCTGGCGTGACGAAAAATCCAGTTCTTCCCGGAATCCCTGTGCGCATTGGCGGATTTGGCGGCATTTCGGGGTTGGAAGCGTTCTTGGCCAAACAGAACATTGGTGCGGTGGTGGACGCGACCCATCCGTTCGCCGCACAAATGAGCCGACACGCCGTGACGGCATGTGAGCAAATGGACCTTCCTCTGCTTCGGATAGACCGCCCTAGCTGGGAAGCCCGACCTGACGATCAATGGGCGTTCGTTCCCAGTATTGATGCCGCCGTAGAAGCGCTGGGGACCGCCGCACGAACAGTCTTTCTGACGACGGGCCGCAAGGACCTGCTGCCGTTCCAGAAGGCTCCGCATCATCATTACGTTCTGCGCAGTATCGACCAGCCTGATCCCTTGTCCCTGCCGTCTAACGTCACGCTTCTGCTCGCCCGCCCTCCGTTCACGGTAGAAAGCGAAATCGCGCTCATGAGAGATCATGCGGTGCAGGTTCTCGTCACCAAGAATGCTGGAGCTGATGCGACGGGCGCCAAGTTGATTGCCGCCAGAGCATTGAAATTGCCCGTTATCATGATTGACCGCCCGACGCTTCCGCCAGCGGAGAGTGTCACGACGGTCGAAGACGCGCTGGACTGGTTGGAGCGCCATGATCACGCGGGCACAGACCGGGACGTGTAAAGCCATGCCTGTCCATCCGGCCGCTCGATGCGATGTGTCAGAGTGGTCCCGATCAGGACAAGTGTACTCATATCCACCAGTTCGGGGTCAGCATGGTCTAGATCCGTTAGGTGCAGCCGTTCATCGACCCTTCCAATAGCCCTTGCGAAGGCCACAGGCACAGTTCCAGACAATTCCTGACGCAGCACTTCGAAAGCCTCGCCCAACTGCCAGGGACGTGCCTTTGAACGGGGGTTGTAGAGCGCAATCACGAAGCCCGCCTGCGCGGCCAACGTCAGACGCCGGCAGACTGTCTCCCAGGGCTTGAGATTATCTGACAGAGACATGACGCAGAAATCTCCCCCAAGAGGCGCGCCAATACGGGCTGCGGCCGCCAGAACGGCGGAAACACCGGGAATGACCGTGACATTCATACCATTCCATCGATCTGGTTCGTGATCGATGGCTTCAAACAGGGCACTTGCCATGCCAAACACGCCCGCATCTCCGCCTGACACGATCGCCACACAACGCCCCTGCTCCGCAAGTTCCAGGGCATGGCGAGCGCGATCCAGTTCGACACGATTATCCGATGGATGGCGAATGATATGCGCTGGCAGGTCCACACGATCCACGTATGGGCCATATCCTATAACGTCCGTTGCCTGAGCAAGTGCCTCTTGAGCCTCAGGGGTTCTCTGGCTGGGCTTTCCCGGCCCGAGACCAATGACGAAGATCCGGCTCACCGGACACCCCGGCGGCCTGGCAACAACGCCAGAGAGAAATAAGGAGCCGCACCGTCCATGTCATTCAACGGCAGAACACGAGCCTCTTCCTGCGTCCCCCGTTCCACATAGACGGCATCCTGCAATCGCCCCGCGCGTTCCAGTGCTGTGCGAAGCTTTGGAAGATTGCGCCCCAGTTTCATCACCACGGCTGCATCAGCCTGCTTCAGCCACTGAGTCAGATCATCTTCCGGCATAGTGGCAGGCAGGACGCACAGGACATCATCACCATGCGTCATGGGGAGTGCCGCCTGTGTCCAGCATCCACTCATTCCTGTGATTCCGGGGATGACTTCGCAAGGTCCGACAGGCTCAAGCCGATCAAACACATACATGGCGGACCCATACAAAAACGGGTCCCCCTCACAAAGAAGAGCAACGCTCCGGCCAGCTTCTATTTCAACCGCAATCTGCTTCGCACACTCATCGTAAAACGACGACATATCAGGATGATAGGACGGGTCATTAACGAGGCGCTCCGTCGTAAAGGGATACGCAAAACGCAGCTCTTTCGTGCCCGGCGTAATGTGCGAGTCAGCAATCTTGCGCGCATGACCCATTTTGTCATGACGGCAGAAATAGGCGATGACGGGAGCTGTTGAAATAACCCGCGCTGCCTTGAGCGTCATAAGTTCCGGATCACCAGGCCCTACGCCGACGACATAAACTGTAGCAGCTGTCATTCTGCCTCGCTGGCAAGGGCGTTCAGGGCAGCGGCAGCCATGGCGCTTCCGCCCAGCCGGCCACGTACGATGACATGCGCGAGGTCAGGGCGAGCCGCCAGTGCGTCCTTGGATTCTGCGGCCCCCACAAAGCCAACGGGCATACCGATAATTGCCGCGGGGCGCGGGCCACCTGCATCAATGAGCTCAAGAAGATGAAAAAGCGCTGTCGGGGCATTCCCGATCGCTACAACAGCCCCTTCAATCTGATCGCCCCAAAGATCAAGAGCTGCGGCAGAGCGCGTATTACCAATTTGTCTGGCAAGATCTGGCGTCCGTTCATCGCGCAACGTGCAGATAACGGCATTATTGGCTGGCAACCGGGCGCGCGTAACACCATGGGCGACCATCTCGGAATCACACAGGATTGGCTTACCCGCCTGCAACGCTGCACGCGCTTTGCTAACAAGATCAGACGTCATGGCGACTGATGCTGCGACCTCCACCATTCCGCATGCATGGATAATGCGCACTGCAATTTTGGACTGTTCAGGCGTAAAACCCGACAGATCGGCCTCTGCACGTATCGTTGCAAAGGACCGGGCATAAATGGCCGCGCCATCCCGAATATAATCGTAGGAAGAGGGTCCGGCGCTCAAACCTGTGTCTCCTTCAATTCATGACGCAACAAGGCCCGTATCTGCGGAATATCCCTGCCGTGCCATGATGGCGTATCTGTTGTGCGCCCATTGCGCACAACCTCATAATGCCCGTCATCGGCAACGAGCGTCATATCTGCCGCACGGGGATGCGCACACCCCTTTATGCAGCCTGAAACATGCAGCACACAGCCGGGCGGCACATCAGATGCCAGAGCCAAGGCTGTCCCGACAACATCTGCGGTTGCTTTCGCACATCCGGCACGGCCAATACAGGCTTCCACTCGCAACAATGGATCTACCGAACTGGTGATGAAGCCGGGCCACGTTCCGTCCTGCTGTGGCAGAAGAACACTACGCCAAGGTGTAATCCGCAGACGTGATGTCCCGGCGAGTTCGGCAAGAATCTCAAAGTCTTTAGCATGGCATCGGCCGAATGGCACACCAACGCCCATGACCTTCCCCGGCAATGGCCCTATGAGAGACACCGGACGAGTACCCTGCGGTTTGCAAGGAATTCCCTCTAGCCCGCCCTTCGCGAGGACGAATGCTGCTGTATCGGCGTCTCGCGATGGTCGGCCAAGGTCAGAATTTTCTGCACAAATCCGGGACATCACCACGGCTGCTCTGACAGCCCGAGCGTTATCCAGCACTCCGGTTTCCATAGCACCACAGACAACTGACCATCCATCCGGGCGGGACTGAAGGGCAATATCCGCTGATAACGTGCCTTCTGGAACATACCCGCCACCATCAACGGCCCAACCGAACTTGCCGCTCAGCGCCGACAATGCGTTTTCCTCAAGAAGCGCCGTCTGAAGCGACTGGGCGACGTCCAACGTCTCCGGATTACATGCAGGATCCAAGCCAGCAAGGGGTGAAACCAGAATGGCCCTTCGGCGCTCTTTTGCTGGATCAGGATCTACGAGCCCTTCTGCCAGTGCGCTTTCTAACGCGAGTTTTGCACTCGTCGAAGAAAATCCTCGCAACTGCACGTTGCCACGATTGGTCAGTTCAACAACGCCGTTTCCGAAACGTCTTGCCAGCTCTGCAATAGCCAGCACTTGTTGCCCCTCAAAACCGCCGAGCGGGGAACGGATACGGACCAGATATCCGTCTCGTGCTTCCATCGGCGCGAACATATCCGGACACCAGCCGCGAACAAGGGGGGGAACTGTCATTCGCTCCCACTCTCCAACATCGCAGAGACGCTATTCAGGCGCGGGTGCCAGAGGCCTCGACGGATCATATCCTGGAACCGCGTGCGCATTGCCTGACGTGCCTGAGGGTTAGCGCTTTTCAGGAAAGCATCACAGGTGTCATCGCCAAGCGTTGCGGCAAATACCAAGTCAAACTGTTGGTCAAACCGAACAGAAAGGGTCGAGGCAAAAGCGCAGAGCGCGTCCAGTCCCCGTGCAATTTCGGCGCCTCCCCGATAATCATGCCGCTGCATCCCTGCCAGCCAACGGGGATTGGCCAGACGCCCTCGAACGATGCGCTTCACTTCGTTTTCAACTCTCCGAAGACGGGGCGCGTCCGCACGGGACGTATCGCCATGCCAAAGGACGGGATCAGCCCCTAGCAAAGCAGCCGCCGCTGCAAGTCCACCCTCATGAGCAGCAAAATCCGGGCTTTCGAGAATATCCGTCTCTGCATGGTCCTGCACATGCAGGATTGCATCTGCCCGTGCCAGATTTTGGGCCAATGCTGCGCTGCTACGTGTCCCGTCACGACCGCCACCATACATCCAGTCGTTGCCATCCAGATAGGACTGGCCAAGATCAGATCGTTCTTCCCAGTTACTCCGCGTGAGAGCGTCTTCAATGCCTGTCCCGTACGTACCGGGCGCTGCACCAAAAATCCGCGCTCCAGCAATTTTTCGGGCCTCACCCTCCAGATTTCTCACACGGGCAGACAACGGGTTCCATTCCTCGCCTTCCTCCAAACAGGAAACAGCTTCAACCACCTGATCGAAAAGAGAAATCTGTGCCGGAAAAGCGTCCCGGAACAATCCTGAAATTCGAAGTGTCACATCGACACGCGGACGATCGAGAACAGCCAGCGGTGTAATTTCAAATCCAGATACCCGACCGCTCGACGCATCCCACGTGGGGTCAACTCCCATCAGGATCAGAGCCAGCGCCAGATCCTCTCCCCCCGTGCGCAGGGTGGAGGAACCCCACAGATCTATAACGATGCTTTGAAGCGGCTCGCCCTCGTTCTGCAAATGACACAGCAGGATCTGCTTTGCCTGCGTTCGGGCAAGCTCTACCGCAGAAGCCGTGGGAACAGCTCTCGGATCAAGCGTGAAAAGATTGCGGCCGGTCGGCAGAACATCCACTCGCCCACGTGTCGGAGCACCGGACGGTCCGGGTTGAATGAACCGTCCTTCCAGCCCAGCCAGAAGTGCATTCATTTCCGCATCTGCGCTGGCTTCGATCAGAGTAGCAACCGTTTGCTGGGGCACCTGTGCGACAGAAGACACCATTTCGGCCAGTTTCTCGGCATGAGGTGCTACTTGACCAAAAACATGCAGACCATCACGGATCTGAAGGTCCTTCACATCACAGAGATAAGCATCCAGCCGCGCCAGAGCCTCTGCTTCGTCGCCTTCCCCCGCTTTGACACCACTTTCGCTCAAAAGCCCCATTCGCGTGGCTCGGTCCAGAATATCACGCTTCAGAATGGCGCCACGACGCCTGTCCAGACCATCCGCCTCTGCAAACTCATCGATCAGTTGTTCCAGCTCTGCCATGTCCGGATCAAGTCCGGCCTTCATAACAGGCGGTGTCATATGTCCGATGGTGACTGCGCCGAGACGACGTTTCGCCGAAGCTGCTTCTCCCGGATTGTTGACGATAAAGGGATACAAAACCGTCAACGCGCCGCGAAGAACGGCGGGAGCGCACTGATTGGAAAGCGCTACAGCTTTTCCGGGAAGCCATTCGAGTGTGCCATGCGTTCCAAGATGAAGCATGGCATCTGTCTGGCAGACATGACGTAGCCAGAGGTGGAACGCGATATAGGCATGGCGTGGGGGTGTATCAGGGTCGTGGTACTGGGCTTTACGATCCTGCGCGCTGCCACGATCGGGCTGGACAGCGACTACGATGTTACCAAGCGCAACGAATTTAAGACAAAATGAACCGTCCTGAACGGCAGGGTCTTCCGCAGAGGTTCCCCAACTCTGGGTCACAGCGTCCCGGAAGGGGACGGGCAAGCGCGCAAAGAGTTCGTTATAATCGTTCAGAGACAAACAGGGCTGTGGCAGGTCTTCACACAAAGCCTCCACCAACGCCCTACTGGCGGGTATTTTCGCAGCTCCACCGTCATACCCTGCCTGTTTCAAGGCCTGCAGGATGGATTCAAGGCTGGCAAAAGTATCTAACCCGACGGCGTGTGCAGTCTGTCCATCCGCACCGGGATAATCAGAAAGGACAATCGCAAGACGCTTCTCGCGCGGAGGTGTTTTCTTGAGCCTTGCCCATGCGAGAGCTTGCTCTGCGACAGCGGCAATACCCGGTTGAAAGGGCATGTGCCTTGCCGCATCCCCCGGGACTGTCTCGGATTTGAAGGAGATCGGAGACGAAGAAATTCGCCCATCAAGTTCTGGCAAAACGACCTGCATCGCGAGGTCGGATTGTGATAAACCGCGCCCGCTCTCAGCCCAGGCCGAGGCTGTCACACCAGGCTGCAAAACCTGAAGAACCGGAACAGCAGCAACATCAAGAGGAGATGCCCCCTCTTTTCCGCGTGCAGAAAAGAAGGTCGCGTTCAGAATAATGTCTGGCAGAGTTTCAATCAGGCGGCTTTGAATCCACTCGGCAACATCCGGGTTCTTCAGCGATGCGACATATAGAACATCTGTCGCGACCCCGGACTTTTCCAGTTCATCGGCAAGACCGTCAATCGCTGCTGTATCGGCAGCCAGAAGGTGAGCGCGGTAGAAAACGATTGTGGCTCTTAAAAGAAAATCCGCAGTCGTCTGGCGATAAATTCCAGCCGGGGGAAGCGCTGCGGGTTGTCCTGAAACGTCTTCTCCATGCCCGGCAAGATAAGCCATGAGCAAAAGGGCGCGACGCGCATTCTCAGGACCACCTTCCCTCAGAAACCCCGTGAGTCTGGAATGGTTTGCTGCTTCGATGCTGGACCACTCTCCAAGCCGTGCATCCTGACGGGCATCTCCGGGCAACAGAGCCAGTGGAATGCTGTTCCTGCTACAAAAATTCCGGAGTTCTTCCGCCCCATAGCGCCAGTAATCCACCCCACCAAGAAGCCGTGCGATGACGCAGCGGGACGATGCTATGGTCTGCTCAACGTATAAATCGACCGACATGGGGTGTCTGAGGCGAGCAAGACTGACCAGCCGCAGCGAAAAACCTGCGCCGTTTGGGGTCTGCTCATTCAGACGGGAATAGGCCCTCTCAAGCGCCAGAAGATCGCTATCCGAGAAGGACAGAAACACGACGTCAGCAGGCGCATGACCGAGATCCTCGGCCACGTCCTGATCGTCTATTCCGTGTCGTTCCCGGACAAGCAGATGCATCAGGTCAGTCCGCCAGCAATGCGGCTTCGATGGCTGCGCGATCCAGGCCTGTCTGGCCAATTACAACGAGGCGCCCGTCCCGGCCTGCATCTGCGAGAGGCACATCAAATTCATGACGGAAACGGGTCCCGACACCCTGCACGGCCAATCGCATTTTCTTACCCTGCACGGCTGCAAAGCCTTTCATACGGAGGATATCGAATTGCCCCGCAACCTCGCTCAAGCGCTTGAGCAACGCTTCAGCACTTTTCTGCTCCGGAAGGACTACGACGAAACTCTCGAAGTCATCATGTTCGTGGTCATCTGCGCCATCATGATTGGACGGGCGCGCTTGAAGATCGTCTTCGGCACCGGCACCAATTCCCAGCAGAACAGCGGGGTCCAGTCGTCCCTCTACTGCCCGCAGCGTAATAACTTTCCGCGGCACGGCCTCGGTAATGCCCTTCTCAACCGCATCAATCCCGGCTTCGTCCAGAAGATCAGTCTTGTTCAGAACAATAAGATCCGCCGCATTCAGCTGGTCTTCATAGACTTCAGCCAACGGATTATCGTGATCCAGAGAAGGGTCAGCCGCCTGCTGTGCGGCAACAGATTCCGGATCGTCCGCAAAGCGACCAGCGGCGACAGCAGGTGCATCCACCAGCGTAATCACACCATCAACGGTCATGCGGGTACGGATCCCGGGCCAACTAAATGCCTTGAGAAGGGGCTTGGGCAGCGCAAGGCCAGATGTCTCGATCACGATGTGCTCTGGCGGATCAGGACGATCGATCAGAGCCTCCATGGTCGGAATGAAGTCGTCTGCAACCGTGCAGCAGAGGCATCCGTTGGTGAGTTCGACAATATCCTCGTCAGCACATCCTTCGATCCCGCAGGACCTTAGAATTTCACCGTCAATCCCAAGCGAACCGAACTCGTTCACGACGATCGCGATACGGCGCCCATCAGCCTGTGCGAGAAGGTTTCGCAGAAGGGTTGTTTTCCCTGCCCCCAGAAAACCCGTGATGATCGTAACCGGAATCTTGCGACCGGAGCCTGAAACAGTCTGGGACATCATGAAAGTTCCTGTGAAGCAGACAATGAAGATGGAAGACGGGCGATAACCATATCAGAAAGCGATGCGGGTCGCTTTGACGGCATCACTGTTCCGGTTTTCGATGCTCGGTAAAGCTGAAGGTAAGCCAGCAGGTCAGACAGCTTTTCCGGACCAAGTTCACCTAGAACAAAAGTCCATTTTTCCGGCATGGAAAGCGTGGCCATACAGCCTCGGCTACAGGCTGCCATACATTCAACGGGCTGGACGCTGAAATCACCTTCAGCAGCCTGGTCAAGCAAGGCATCGTAGAGCTGTCGCCCCTGAACAGGGTCATTCCCGACCGGTAGACCGCGACGACACGTCACACAGACGTGGAAAACTGGCGAAACGGATGATTGGCCCGCTTCAGCATAGGGCAGTGGATCTGCCATGGTTTCGTCTCTCTTGCAGCCACAACGGCATAACAAAAGGCGCGATGAAAGGCCTTCGCAATCGCGAAAGTGACACGCACATGATGGCGCGCCCTCACAGTCCGGGCACCCCGCCGGATCATGACACTTGGCTCAGATGGCAGGTCTCCTGACTCACGGCCGAGGCACCATTGGCACCTCCTCTCCCACCGGGCCTTCCCAGATCGAAATCCAGTGGCTGCCTTTCCTGAAAGAAAGACTGGCAGGACAGAAAACCGTCCACAGTTGCGGGGGCAGTGCCGGGTTTGACCTACTTCTAAGGCCGCACCAGCTTCCCTTTTCATCCTCTTCTCAGAGGAACCATCAAACCCTCTCCTATCTCTGGGATGAAAGCGTGTCAAAGCCCGGGAAATGGGCTCATTTCATTTTCAAAGACAAACCCGCCGCCACAAACAGCACTTCTCCGGCGACTGCGGCGATCTTCTGATGAAGAAGACCCGCTTCATCGCGGAAACGACGAGCCAGGGCATTGTCCGGGACAATTCCGAGCCCTACCTCGTTGCCCACAAGAACGGTACGGCCTTTCCGTGTTTGCAACGCCTCGAGAAGATCTTTCGTCGCGGCGTGTATATTACGGTCTTCCAGAATGAGATTTGTCAGCCATAAAGTGAGGCAATCAATCAGGATCGGCGCGCCCTGCTCTGCCTGTAAGGCATCTGCGATATCAAATGGCTCTTCAACTGTACGCCACCCTTTGTTCCCACGGGTGGTACGATGCAAATCTATCCTGGCCTGCATTTCTTCATCAAAAGCCCGACCGGTCGCGAGATAAACCCAAGGGGCCGGAAGACCAGTGATGATTGCCTCAGCGATCCTACTTTTTCCTGACCTGGCGCCCCCGAGGACCAGTGACACATCCGGTAGTCCTGTTTGCGTGATGGTCTGTGCCACAATGTCTCCTGCGCCTTCTTCTTGCATGGTCCCTGATAACAGCACAAAAGACCTGTCATGCCACCGCACATCATGCCCTCGTCCTGTCAGCCCCCTTTCGCCAGCATGGCAGAACTTCGCACTGCCTGCCTGTCACTTCCAGACCCCGACCCAAAAGTCGCCGCCCTGATAGCGGAGCGAGACGCGACTCTGACCAAACCTCCCGGCAGCCTCGGGCGGTTGGAAGAGCTGTCCATTTGGCTCGGTGAATGGCAAGGCCATCAGAAACCAACGCTAGAACAGGTTCAGATAACGATTTTTGCAGGAAATCATGGTGTGGTCCGCCGGGGGGTATCTCCGTGGCCTTCGGATGTTACGGCCCAGATGGTGTCGAATTTCCAGAGTGGCGGCGCAGCAATCAATCAGCTTGCCCGGAATGCTGGTGCGGACCTTGCTGTTGTGCCCGTCCGAAATCTAAAGGCCACAGCAGATTTTACCGCGACCCCGGCTATGGGCGAAGACGAATTTCTCGATGCGGTCTCGGTCGGATACACCGCCGTATCCCCCACGCTGGATCTGTTTTGCCCCGGCGAAATGGGTATTGGCAACACAACCCCCTCCGCCGCACTTTGCGCAGCACTCCTGGGGGGTACAGGCGCGGACTGGGCAGGACGTGGCACGGGTCTCGATCAGGGGGGCGTCAATCTCAAGGCTTCTGTGATTGATGAGGCTCTGTGTCTGCACGCGGCGTCACTTAACGACCCCTTGGACGCCGCACGTTGTCTGGGTGGTTACGAACTGGCCGCCATACTCGGAAGTGTTCTGGCCGCCAGACACCATCGTATCCCGGTTCTGCTTGACGGCTTCGTCTGTACCGCAGCCGTGCTGCCATTGATCAAATTGACCGCCTCAGCACTCGACCACACACAGCTCTCGCATTGTTCCGCTGAGGCTGGTCACCGCAAGCTGGCAGATGCCCTCAGGCTGAAACCAATACTGGACCTAGGCTTGCGCCTTGGAGAGGGATCGGGGTCTGCCGTTGCCATTCCCGTCCTCAGAGCGGCATTGGCCTGCCACAACGGTATGGCGACGTTCGCAGAGGCTGCTGTTTCCCAATCAGACGTCTCCATTCAATGAGGCTTTGGCGCACCATTCGAGAAGACATCGCCTGTGGTGCGGGCCTGCTGACCCGCCTTCCCTTGGGATGGCTGCGCGTCAGCGGACAGGACTGGTCTCTGGCGCGGTCTGCCTGGTGCTGGCCCCTGGTTGGGGCGCTTGTCGGTATTCTCAGCGCATCAGTGTTCTTGCTGCTGAGCGCCTTGAGTGTTCCCCCTCTGGTAGCCGCAGCCTGGAGCGTCGGCCTACAAGTTCTCTTAACCGGAGGCCTGCACGAAGACGGACTGGCGGATATGGCGGATGGCTGTGGCGGACGCCATACTCCTGAGAAGCGCCTGACCATCATGCGCGATAGTCGTATCGGCAGCTATGGGGCGTTAGCTTTGGGCATCTGCTTAATCGTCCGCGTTACGACGTTAGCAGCGCTGCCTCCTTCAATGATCTTGCCGGCAATGGCTGTAACGGGAGCACTTTCCCGCACTATCCTGCCTCTCCTGACGTTCCTCACAAAGCCTGCTCGTGACAATGGGTTGGCACAGCAGCTCTCCAACCTGACCCGGGATCAGCTACTGGCCGCCTTGTTTTCTGGCTTTTGCATGACGGTGATTTGCCTCCCCGCACACTTAGGTCTTCAGACTATTCTTGCCGCACTGTTCACGATGCTTGGAGTTCGCGCCGTAGCCCGGAAACTGCTCGGCGGATATACAGGAGACGTACTCGGAGCAACGGCCAGTCTCGCTGAGTGCGTTCTCCTGACAGTGCTGGCCTCAGCATGGAAAAGTTGACACTCCCGCATGAAAGGTTACATCCTCCCTGTTAGCGAAAGCAGGGAGAAGCCGGTGCAAATCCGGTGCGGTCGCGCCACTGTAATGCTCGTGAAATCACGTTGCGAAGCCAGACCTCCTTTATCAATTTTCAACCGCAGAACGCGCTTTTCCAGCGGAGCCTATTATGAGCCAGAGCCTTTCCCCGCCCCACCTGCCCGCCAGCATCGCCGCACCGGTTGCGCTGCCGATCCGCACGCTCCTTCCATGGGCTGCCTTTACGGTCGTGCTCAGCCTTATGCTGCTTTATTTTGTTGGTGCAGAACAAGGTGCGACGTCTTTGATTTCAGGGCACGCAGTTCATGAATTTGTTCATGATGGGCGCCATCTTCTCGGCTTCCCCTGCCACTAAACGCAGCATAGTTTCATGACAGGTCGTCTTTTGAGCCGCGGCATGATTGCCGGGATTGCTGCCGCATTGCTTGCGTTCGTGTTTGCGCGTTTTTTTGGAGAGCCGCAGGTCAATCTTGCGATTGCATTCGAGAGCGCGAAAGACCTCGCTGCTGGCGATCCGCCTGAACCGGAAATTATCAGCCGAGGCATACAGGCGTCTTTCGGGCTTCTCACCGCTGCCGTTATGTATGGCGCGGCTTACGGTGGCATTTTCGCGACTATTTTTGCTTTTGTGTACGGTCGCATAGGCCGCTTTTCGCCGCGAGCCTTGTCTGCACTTCTGGCTGCCGCAGCATTCGTTGTGTTCGTGCTGGTGCCGGACCTGAAATATCCTCCCAATCCCCCTGCCGTTGGCCTTCCATCGACCATTGGCCTACGAACCGGCGCCTATTTCGGTATGATCGCTCTGTCACTTTGCGCGGCAGCCGCGTCCTACATGGTCAGCCGACCACTCATCCGGCACCTGGGTCATTGGAACGGCGTACTAGCCTCTCTGGGTATCTTCATCATTCTGGTGGCCGCCGTACAAGCCGGTATGCCTGATATCAATGAAGTTCCAACAGATTTCCCGGCAACAGTGCTCTGGCGTTTCCGCGAGGCAGCCTTGGGGATGCAGATCGTTCTGTGGGCTACGATCGGACTGCTCTTCGGGCCTCTGGCATCCCGTGTCCTGACGGCGGGCGCTGACAAACCTTTTGCACGCAACGGATAAACCATGACGGCACCAGCCTTTTCAGACGATTTCAGAAAAGATCTGGAGCGCCTTTTCACATGGCGCCGGGATGCGCGACATTTCCAACGTGACCCTCTGCCCGCATCGGTTCTGGACGATCTCCTGCATGCATCGACCCTAGCGCCTTCCGTTGGTTTGAGTGAGCCCTGGCGCTTCGTGCTCGTTGAAAACCCGGAGCGAAAAGCAGCCGTTCGGAAGAGCTTTGAAACCTGTAACCGGGAAGCCCTTCAGGGATATGCAGGCGAACAAGCAGCATCCTATGCAACGCTCAAACTGGCCGGATTAGATGATGCCCCGCATCATGTCGCCGTCTTCTGCGAAACCTTCCCGGATCAAGGACATGGTCTTGGACGTGCGACCATGCCGGAAACAACGACGTGGTCCGCTGTGATGGCTATCCATACGTTTTGGCTGGCTGCAACGGCGGCAGGTGTTGGGCTGGGCTGGGTCTCAATTCTTGAGCCCGAGCACGTGTCAGACCTTCTCGATGCCGAGCCGGGATGGAACCTTATCGCGTATCTTTGCATCGGATATCCGGCAGCCCATGCCAAAACGCCAGAACTGGAGCGCATGGGCTGGGAAACAAGAAACCCGGACCGACGTGAGTGGATCAAACGCTGACGTAATGGAGCCTGCTGCTGCCCTGCGGCATTGAAGGTGCTAGCAGGTTCGCCCTTTCTCCTTTGGCAAGCCCATCAAGGAGACGAAGTGGGCCGCCGTGCGAAAGAACTAACGCGGGCTCTCCGGCACGAATAAGGTCTGCCCAGAAAGACTGCACACGTTCCTGTAGCGCTCGCCCACTTTCACCACGCGGCGGAGAAAACCCTTCAGGATCTTCGGCCCAGCTATCGAGAGCCACACGCGGCACAACATTCCAGGATAGCCCTTCCCACTGGCCAAAATTTAGCTCCAGTAACCGGTCATCCAAACGCAGCGGCCACCCGGTCTGCGCCTCAAGTCTTCGCGCGACAGACAGACACCGGGCCGATGGTGACGTGTAGATGACTGAACAACCAGCGCCCTTTGCGAGGGTCAACAGACCAGCGGCCTGGGCCTCCCACCCCGCTCTCAGTTCCATCTCCTGTCGCCCATAACAAAGGCCTTCACTCCCCTCAACGGGGGGATGGCGGGACAGGAGAACCGGAATGGTGAGAGTGGTCATTAATCGTAGATGGGGGTGCGACGCGTTTTCCGTCAACCAGCCAGTCCGATGATTTTATGCCATTTCCTGATCAGCAATCCGATGTGTAAGGTGTGCCTCATCTCGTCAGACACGCGTTATGACAAAGACTGAGGACATGATGCACAAATCTTCCCTTCGAAACCGCCTGAAATTGGCTACCGCTCTTGCCGCTTTCGCGATAGCTCCACTCGCAATCGGCTTTTCCGGGGCCCATGCAGCGTCTGACGCAGGCGCCTCCGGCCCTATCGACCCGGCTAGAATGTCGGAGACAATGCGGGTTCTGGCTTCGGATTCATTTGAGGGACGTGCCCCTGGCACCCCGGGTGAGGCCGTCACGGTCAAGTGGCTGATCGATCAGTATCAGAAGCTTGGACTGGAACCTGGCGGCGAAAATGGCGGATGGACGCAGAATGTCCCCATGATCCGTACCCGTCCTGATCCGAAAGCAATCGCGACGATTAAGACACGGGGTCAGGCTGCTCTGCCGCTTCATCAGCTAACAGATATCGTCATGTCAACGCTCCAGCCGATCGAGCGCCTTCAGCTGTCAAACGTCCCTCTGGTCTTCGTGGGCTATGGTGTGACGGCGCCGGAACGTCGCTGGAATGACTTCAAGCAGGTTGATCTACACGGCAAAATTGCGGTCTTTCTGGTGAATGATCCTGATTTCGATGCTGGACCAGAGGAGCCTGTTGCTGGCCGCTTTGGTGGCAAGACCATGACGTATTACGGCCGCTGGACCTACAAGTTCGAGGAAGCAGCCCGTCGCGGTGCAGCTGGAGCGCTGATCATTCATGATACTCCGGGCGCGTCCTATCCCTGGAGCACCGTCGTCGCACCTCAGGGTGAAGAATATGACATTCTTCACGACGATAAGGACCTGAAGTCCGTACCGATGATCGGCTGGATTGAAGGCAATGCAGCCAAAACATTGTTTGCGCGCGCCGGGCTGGATCTTAACCGTCTGCGTCGTCAGGCGCGTTCGCCCGATTTCCATCCGGTCAACATTCATGACACGACGCTTTCAGTGGACATGCCGGTCAAGGTCGATCACCTCCAGAGCCAGAACGTCATCGGCAAGATCACGGGTACGGATTATCCCGACGAAACCGTGATGTTCGGCGCGCACTGGGATGCGTTTGGTAAAAGCACTGACGCCGCAGGCAAGACCGTTATTCGGCGCGGAGCGATTGACGATGGTTCGGGTATTGCAGCCGTTCTGGAAATCGCACGAGCTTTCAAGAACGGGCCAAAGCCAAAACGGACTGTCAGTTTTGCATCCTGGACCGGTGAAGAGCGTGGCCTTCTGGGATCGAGCTGGTATGTCGCCCATCCGCTAGCACCGCTCAACAAGACTGCGGCTAACCTGACCATGGATGTACTGCAGATGGCAGGCCCAGCTCATAATGCCTTCATTATTGGCGCTGGACAGGACACTCTGCAGGACGACTTCGCAGCCGCAGCCCTCAAGCAGGGCCGTACAACCCAGCCGGAAGCTATGCCGGAGCGCGGAGCCTTCTACCGTGCGGACCATCTGCCTTTCGCCCGGGCTGGCGTGCCCGTTCTCGCGGTTATGGATATGGCTGGCCCGTTCGATCTCCTTCAGGGTGGAACAGCCGCGGGCAGCAAATGGCTGACGGCGTATATGGCCTGCTATCATCAGGCCTGCGATGCCTGGAGCCCTGACTGGGACGTCAGAGGTGCAGCGCAGGACGTCGATGTTGTCCGCCAGGTCGGATATGATGCGGCCTTCTCGCATGATTGGCCGACGTGGAAAGGTGGCTCCGAGTTCAGGGCCATACGTGAAAAGAGCAACGACGTTCGTTCGGCTCACTAAACTTCAGGTTCAGGCGGCTCGGAGAAAGAGCCGCCTGAATCTTGATTTTAAACGATATATTGTGAAAATTTCTTAATCCGTTTCGTAGCGAAGAACATTTCCGGCGACCTTGTTCAAGCAGGGGGCAATCCACGCTTGGCATCATGCGCGCCTGAAAATTCGCGTGCTTTGAAGAAAGTCCCTGCAACCCGTTCACAGATGAGATCGAGATGGACAATCGCGTTGGCGAAATGCAGGTTTTTCTACGGGTAGTCGAAAGCGGCAGTTTCTCGGAAGCCGCCCGGCTGCTGGTCATGACGCCGTCAACCGTCAGCAAGCTCATCGCCAGAATTGAAGCCCGTCTGGGTGTCCGCCTGATCGAACGCTCGACCCGCCGCCTTTCCGTAACGCAGGAAGGACAGATCTATTATACGCGCGCTGTCACTCTGATAGCGGATCTCGATGATATTGAACGCAGCCTCACAACGGGAACCATGCAGCCCAGAGGGACAGTCCGGGTCAATGCGTCCGTTGCGTTCGGCACCCTTGGACTAGAGCCATTCCTCCCCGCGTTCTGGAATGCCTATCCAGAAATCCTGATTGATCTCTCACTTTCTGACGACGTAACAGACCTTTACCTTGACCGGACAGACGTGGCTTTCCGTGTCGGCCGACTGCAGGATTCAGGCCTCACAGTCCGTCACCTGGGGGCGGTGCCACGCAGGATTGTAGCCTCACCCACCTATCTTGAACGACACGGAACGCCTCAGACCGTTGCGGATTTAGACAGCCATCAATGCCTTGGGTTCAACTTCCAGCGCACAACCCCTGTCTGGCCGTTTCAGGAAAAAGGGCGGCTGATTGACCGCCGCGTGCACGGTCCCCTTCTGGCGAATAATGGTGAAACGGTAAGGCGTATGGCCCTGCAAGGCGTCGGCTTGGCACGGCTTGGCGAATATCATGTCCGTGAAGACCTGAAAGCTGGCCGCTTGGTTGAAGTTATGAGTGACGCCACGATACAGGACGAAGAAGACATTCATGCCCTCTTCCCTGCAGGACATCAGAGCCCACCGCGAGTGCGTGCCTTTCTTGATTTCATGGTTCCGCGAATACAGGATTATCTCAAGGTGCCTTGATCCGTGACGTGCCCTTACTGAGAGGCCGCGCGGCCCAGTATGCGGCCAGAACGGAGCCGGACACATTGTGCCAGACGGAGAAAACTGCTCCTGGCAGCGCTGCAAGGGGTGAGAAGTAAAGACGGCCCAGCGTTGCGGCGAGCGCCGAGTTTTGCATCCCGACTTCAAGCGCAAGCGTTCGGCAGACGGACTCATCAAAACCCAGAAGCCTGCCGCCCCAGTATCCGCCCAACAAACCAATAGCGTTATGCAGAATAACGCCCAGGATCAAAAGGGGGCCAGCTTGAGCCAAGGAGGGACTGGCGCCCGCGACGACGCAACCAATGATCAGCAAAATGGACACCATGGCCACGGGCGGCAAGGCGCTCTCAATCCGCTGGATGGTCCGATGCCACAGCGTATTGACAATCACACCGGCAAAAACCGGTAACGCAACCATGGTAATGATGCTTCGGAACAACCCCCAGCTATCAACAGAGACACCCGCAGACACATACAGTCGTGTCAGTAATGGTGTTGCAAAAATTCCCACCAAAGTAGACAGCGCACTAATACTGACGGACAGCGCGACGTCCCCTTTGGAAAGAAAGATCATCACGTTGGACGCTGTGCCGCTAGAGACACAGCCCACAAGAACCATGCCTGTCGCCAGACCGGGAGGCATACC
This sequence comes from Gluconobacter sp. DsW_058, assembly GCF_002153615.1. NCBI lineage: Bacteria > Pseudomonadati > Pseudomonadota > Alphaproteobacteria > Acetobacterales > Acetobacteraceae > Gluconobacter > Gluconobacter sp. DsW_058. The sequence goes on along the minus strand of NZ_JOPH01000068.1, from coordinate 40,194 downwards.
GAGCAGATGTGCAATCCCCCATGCTGCCAAAGGCATGACGAGATAATGCAATCCTACACCTGCCAGAACAGGATAAGGGCGCCGGGCTATGCGGGAAAAATCCTGCACTGTCAGAGACACACCCATCGTAAACATGATGAACGCGAGCAGCGGTGTGATGACCGGCAACAGTTTCAGGAACGGCGCGGGAAGCACGATGGCTGCCAGCGAGACCAGAATGGCCCAGACCGGGAAAAGGCGCGTCATCATCTGGCAGAGCGTCTCCATTGTTAGAACACGGGTAAGGTAACGTTCCTCATACCGTCATCCTGCCTACTTGGGAAAATGATGGCCGTCAGATAGGCAATTCGGGATCGGATTTGACCTCTTCCATGACGGTGTAAGTGTGCGTCTGGCGTACTCCCGGGAGCCGGGTCAGGGTTTTCCCCAGAAAATTACGATATGCGGTCATGTCCTTGACCCGCGCCTTCACCAGATAGTCGAACCCGCCCGCAACCATATAACACTCACTGACCTGAGGAATGGTTTTGAGTGCTTTAGAAAATGCCTCGAAAATATCCGGACTGGTCCGATCCAGCGTGACCTGAATGAAAACAAGTAGCCCAAGATTGACGGTTTCAGGATCCAGACGGGCCATATAGCCGCGGATTACCCCACTTTGCTCCAGCTTTTTGACGCGCTCCAGCGTAGCGGCCGGGCTCAGATGAATCTGCCGTGACAGATCAATGTTCGTGATGCGGCCATCCTTCTGAAGAAACCTCAGAATTCTGCGATCTATGTCATCCAATTCGCACCACCTGCTAAATATAATTTTCCATAAATTCGATAAACCGAATTTAATTCGTCGTCTCCCTTAAAATACCAGCACCTGTTTCGTAAACGTTTCAATATCTGTGAGAGACCATCAGAACAGCGGTATCCTCATGACCTCACCTTTCGCGTCCCTTGCAGCCATCGTTCCGCCGCGGTCTCCGCTACGTCAGGCTATCACCGACCACACCCGCGTAGCGGAAGCCCCGCGGGTGACGGAACTTTCGCGTGAGGCTCGCCTTGAGGACGATCAGGCTGCCCTCGCCCGTCAGACAGCGAGGCGTTTGGTCGAAGCTCTTCGTCAAGGCCGCAGTAGCGGTATCGTTCAGGATCTGGTGCAGGAATACGATCTCTCCTCTCAGGAGGGTGTCGCCCTGATGTGCCTGGCGGAGGCCCTGCTTCGTATCCCTGACCTTCCCACACGTGACGCCCTCATTCGCGACAAGATCGGGAACGGTCAGTGGCATGAGCATATCAGTCGCAAGTCCTCCCTGTTCGTAAACGCGGCGACCTGGGGACTGGTCGTCTCCGGCAAGGTCCTGTCGACGGAAGAGACGAAAGCCCTGCCGGGAAGCCTCAAACGCCTGATCGGGCGGTGCGGTGAGCCTGTGATCCGCAAGGGCGTCGATATGGCAATGCGTATGATGGGTGAGCAGTTTGTAACCGGCCAAACCATCGCGAACGCGCTCGAAAACAGCAAACCCCTCGTCGCAAAAGGATTCCGTTACTCCTACGACATGCTGGGAGAAGCTGCCACGACCATGGCGGACGCTGATCGGTATTACCGTGACTACGAAACGGCCATTCACGCTATTGGCCAGGCATCGGCAGGCGCTGGCGCCTATCAAGGCCCGGGTATTTCAGTCAAGCTGTCTGCCCTTCATCCGCGCTATAGCCGCCTCCAGAGGGAACGCGTTCTCGCCGAGTTGGGCCCTCGCCTGACAGCACTTGCGCGCCTTGCCTGTCACTATGACATTGGCTTCAACATCGATGCTGAAGAGACAGACCGGCTGGAGCTCTCTCTGGACCTGCTGGAAACGCTTTGTTTCGACCCAGCCCTGAAAGACTGGAAGGGCATTGGCTTCGTTGTTCAGGCTTATCAGAAGCGTGCCTCGTTCGTACTCGACTGGGTGATTGATCTGGCCCGTCGCACAAATCACCGCCTGATGGTCCGATTGGTTAAGGGTGCCTATTGGGACAGTGAAATCAAACGTGCCCAGGTCGATGGGATGGAGGATTTTCCGCTCTTCACGCAGAAGATCCATACCGACATTTCCTACATTGCCTGCGCCAAGAAGCTTCTGGCTGCTCCAGACGCCATTTTCCCACAGTTTGCAACGCATAACGCGCAGACACTGGCCAGCATTCACGCCTTGGCAGGCCCGAATTTCACGACTGAGTCCTATGAGTTTCAATGCCTGCACGGCATGGGAGAAACGCTGTACAAAGAAGTTGTTGGTCCGGAAAAGCTGAATCGGCCTGTCCGCGTCTATGCTCCTGTGGGTACGCATGAAACGCTTTTGGCCTATCTCGTACGCCGCCTACTGGAAAATGGCGCGAATTCGTCCTTTGTGAACCGTATTCAGGATCCCGCAGTTTCGGTGGAAGAACTGATCACCGACCCCGTCACGCTCTCCGCCAATGCCCTCCCCAGCACACTGCGCCAGCCGAGCGATCTTTTCCAGCCTGAGCGTGAAAACTCGCATGGGCTGGATCTTGCAGACGAAAACACTCTGAAAACACTTGGTATTGCCCTGAGTAAGGAGGCCTCATTTGGTGAAACAGCGGGCGAGGATGTCGTTAATCCTGCCGACAAGTCAGATGTCATTGGGTATATCAAACCCACGGCTGTCGAAAGCGTAGGGGCTGTCATCAGCAAAGCCGTAACAGGTTTTGATGTCTGGAAGAACACACCAGTCTCCGAACGCGCTACATGTCTGGAGAAGGCCGCTCAGAGCCTCGAAGACGACATGCCCAGACTGATGGGACTGATTATCCGGGAAGCAGGAAAGACCCTTGCCAATGCGGTGTCTGAAATCCGCGAGGCTGTAGACTTCCTACGCTATTATGCTGCCCAGATCCGCCGTGAATTTACTGCTGAAAATGCTGCGCCACTGGGTCCCGTCGTCTGCATTAGCCCCTGGAACTTCCCTCTCGCCATTTTTCTGGGGCAGGTTTCTGCTTCTCTGGCAGCCGGGAACAGCGTTCTCGCCAAACCTGCGGAAGAAACGCCTCTCATTGCGCAAGAAGCTATCCGCATTCTCCATGATGCCGGAGTGCCAGCAGAAGCCTTACAGCTTGTACCGGGTGGAGGCGAAATCGGAGCGGCGCTCGTCGCCGATCCCCGCATAACCGGCGTTCTTTTCACCGGCTCGACGGACGTCGCAAAGCTTATCCAAAAGCAGCTTGCCGGACGCCTGAATGCAGATGGCACACCTATTCCTCTGATTGCGGAAACGGGCGGCCAGAATGCACTTGTTGTGGACAGCTCGGCTCTGTCCGAACAGGTCGTCGGGGATGTGCTGTCTTCCGCATTTGACAGTGCTGGGCAGCGATGCAGCGCACTCCGGGTACTGTGCCTGCAAAACGATAGCGCGGATCGTGTTCTGACGATGCTCAAAGGGGCGATGGCAGAACTGCGTACGGGAAATCCAGCTCTTCCGCAGACAGATGTCGGGCCAGTCATCACAGAAGAGGCTCAGAGCGGAATTCTCAGCCATATTGAAGACATGCGCGCTCGTGGTTTTTCGATCCATCAGTCTGCAATTTCTGAAGAGTGCGCAAACGGGACCTTTGTGCCGCCGACCCTGATTGAAATCGACAGTTTGTCAGCTCTGCGCCGCGAGGTATTTGGGCCGGTTCTGCATGTTGTCAGATATCGCCGCGAAGAACGCGCGCAGTTGATGGCTGCCATCAACAACACCGGTTATGCCCTGACCTTCGGCGTTCACTCACGCATCGACAGTACGATTGAAGACCTTAAAGCCACCTCAGATGCGGGAAATATCTACGTCAACCGTAATCTTGTGGGTGCTGTAGTCGGGTCTCAGCCGTTTGGGGGGCATGGCCTTTCCGGAACGGGCCCGAAGGCAGGTGGCCCGCTTTACCTGCGTCGCCTTCTGTCCCGACGCCCTGAACTAGGTGCTCTGGCGCACCATGACCTGCCAGTTGTCCTGAATTTTGCCGGGCAGTGGTTAAGGGCCATAGCACCAGACTTCAGAGCCGTTGTGCCTGCCGGAACGCCTTTGGGAACAACCCTTACCCTCCCCGGCCCTGTCGGAGAAGACAACGTTTACACTTTGACAGCACGAGGCACCGTACTGTGTGCAGGCCCTACACTTGAGGATCTGTGTCAGCAAGTCACAGATGCCCTGTCCACTGGAAATGCCTGTGCGATCCCTGCGGAAATCTGGCGCCGTTTGCCCCCACCGCCTGCGGCCTTGGGAGCCTCTATCCTTCCACTATCAACAGACGTTCAGGTGGATGTGGCGCTGTGCAATGGCGATGCAACAGACCGCAAGCAGGTCTTGGCAGCACTGGAACGTAAAGACGGGCCAGTAGTCTGCCTGCACACACCAGATGCAGACGGACGCTACCCACTGGAATGGCTGGTTCAGGAGCGGGCCTGCAGCAGCAATACGACGGCTGCTGGCGGAAATGCGGCTCTTATGGCGACGGTTTAACACGAGACACACTCCCATCGTGGTCATACAGGCTGCGGTGGGAGGTCTTGGTTTACAGAGACAGACGCATCAAACCTGCCTCCCACTTTCATGTCAGGACCGAGTGTGCGACCCTTGCGCCACCATTGAAACAAAGCGTTACGCTGTTTCTTCAATATTCTGACTGATTAAGGATACGCATCGTTATGCGCCGCCTTCTGGCTTTCAGCACCCTTCTTGCCGGTCTTCCCTTTGCCATGGTGGCGCATGCCGAAGGAACGTTTTCCTTCCAGCAGACACCAGGCCAACTTCCCAAAACTGTTGTTCCTGCCTCCTATGCCATCGATCTCGAAACAGACTCGGAGCATCTGACCCTCAAGGGCCAGGAAACCATCGACGTCACGGTCCTGACAGATACGCAGGACATTGTTCTCAATCAGGCAGGACTGAAGCTGTCTGGTGCCCTTCTGGATGGGACGCAGCATGCGACCATCACTCAGGATGACGCTGCAGAAACTGCCACGCTGCATTTCTCACAGCCTGTACCCAAGGGCCCCCACACTCTTTCCATCGATTACACGGGCCCAATCCTCAAGACGCCAAATGGCCTCTACATCAACGATTATACGTCAGCCACCGGTCAGGCACGCCGCATGCTGGTGACGCAGTTCGAAGTTGCTGATGCCCGCCGCATGTTCCCCGGATGGGATGAACCCGCATTCAAGGCCAGCTTCCAGCTGAATGTAACGTTGCCGTTTGATGATGTTGCTGTCAGCAATATGCCCATTATCGGCACCACGCAGCAGGACACTAAGACCAAGCGCGTTTCCTTTGCCCCAACACCTCGCATGTCCAGCTACCTGCTGGCACTTGTTGCCGGTGACATGGGAGCCGTTCATGGAGAGGCTGATGGCACGCCCCTGAGTGTTTATGCCCCGGCCGGTCTTGAGGAACAGGGTCGGTATGCTCTTGAATCAGCCCAGCGCATTCTGCCGTATTACAACAGCTATTTCGGGGTAAAATATCCTCTCCCGAAGATGGATATGCTGGCCATTCCAGGAAATTATCAGGCCGGTGCGATGGAGAACTGGGGCGCTCTCACATACATCGACAATGTGCTTCTGTTTGACCCGAAAAACAGCACACCCAAAACACGCGAGCTGATTCACGAAGTCGTTGCGCATGAGATGGCGCATCAGTGGTCTGGCGATCTTGTGACGATGGGCTGGTGGAACAACATCTGGCTCAACGAAGGCTTTGCGTCCTGGATGGAAATCAAGGTCACGGATAAGCTGAACCCACAGTGGGACATCTGGCCACGCCAGCATGAGACCCGCGAAGAAACGATGGGCATTGATGCCCTTTCAACGACCCATCCGATCCAGCAGACCATTCACAACGTCAGTGAAGCAAATTCAGCGTTTGACAGCATCAGCTATGGCAAAGGCGAGCTGGTCATCCGGATGCTGGAAGGCTGGCTGGGTGAGGACAAATTCCGTGATGGCATGCGGGCCTACATGAAAGCTCACGCATTCGGCAATGCTACCAGTCAGGATCTGTGGAATGCCCTTTCGTCCACCTCTGGCGAAGACGTTGCCAAGGTAGCGCGCAGCTTTACGGAGCAGCCGGGTATCCCGCAGGTTAATGTCACATCGTTCTGTCAGAATGATCAGGCCACCTACACACTCACCCAGAGCCGCTTCACAATCCATGACCCACAGGCTCAGCCTCTAACATGGAGCGTTCCGGTTGTGGCTGGCGGCCCAGGACTTCCGACAAAAACCCTCGTTCTCGGCACTGAACCCGTCACTATCACAGCGCCCCGTTGCGATACGGCCTTCAAACTCAATCTTGGCGAGAGCGGCTATTATCGCGTTTCTTATGACAAGAACGCGCTCGGCGCCCTTGCAACATCTCTCAGCAAATTTGCTCCCGTTGATCGCGCCAACCTGCTTGGGGACCAGTATGCCCTTTTCCGGTCAGGACAGGCCAAACTTGGGTCTTATCTGGATCTGGTCGATAGCCTGACTGCAGCGCATGAAAGCGACATTGCGGTTCTGGAAGAGATCATCAGCCGCCTTGAAACGATTGATCAGTACGAAATCGGCAATGCCGATCGTGATGACTTCCAGACATATGCTCGCAGCCGTCTGGCACCGGTTCTGGCGCGTTTGGGCTGGGACGAAAAACCGCACGAGAACGTTCTCGACACGATGCTACGGCCATCGGTGATCAGCGCACTCGGAACATTCAACGATCCGCAGGTTATTGCGGAAGCCAAGCGTCGCTTTGCGCTCTGGAAGGCAAACCCAGCCTCTCTCCGCCCCGATCTTGTCGGTGCTGTTACGACCATTGCCATGAAGACGGCGGATGGCCAGACATATGACTTCATGGCTGAGAAAGTTCGTACCACCCAGGCGACAGAACTCAAACTGCGCTACTTCGCCGCTCTTGCCAGCGCAACTAACCCGGATCTGATCCGCAAGAACGTGGCCCTCGCCTATAGCGGAGCCATCCCGAACGGACGGATTGCACGCTCACTGGCCGTCATTGCAGCGTCGAGCGAAAATCCTGATCTGGTGTGGCAACTGGTGAAGGAGCATGAGGCAGATATTCGTACGCATCTGGCTCCGTGGTCGCAGGATGACTTCCTGGCCTCAATCGCCGCACACTCCAATAACCCACAGGTCCTTGAAGCACTTCAGAACGATCCGTGGTCCACGAAGACAACAGGTGCAAAAATCGCGACAGCAAAAGCGGTCAATACGATCAATGCCCGTCAGGATGCTATTAAAGCCACTCAGGAACAGATCCACGACTGGCTGGCAACGCATCACTGATTGCTTTGAAGAATGATTATGGAGAGGGGATTAATTCCCCTCTCCTCTTCAAGCCCTTAAGACGCCGCAGAAGATCGGGGCGCGACCAGCTTGAACATGGGCCCTGTCAGGACCGTGGAAATGACGGCAAGAACCATCAGAGATGCGAAGGCAAACTCTGAAATCATGCCCTGGGCGTGGAAAATCGTTGCAGCAACAATTTCCATGAGCCCCTTGCACTGCAACAGAACACCGACGCTCAACGCCTGACGCCTGCTCAGGCCGGATGCAGGCGGGTAAATATAGACCGCCAAAATCTTCGTCACGATTGAGATTGCAACGAGTGACAGAGAAGCGATCACGGAGGGCCATGTCAGAGCATCACCATCGATATTCAGGCCACTATGACCAAAGAACATCGGGGCGAGCCAGATGAGTGAGAACGTTCCCACCTTCTCAACGGGCAACCGCCGAACCCACGACGGCGGCATGATCGCGCCAGCAAAGTAAGCGCCAATCAGTTCGTGCAGACCGAGCTGCATGCTGGCCCACGAACCGGCAGCAAGATAAATCGGCACCGCAATCCAGATAACAGCGGAAGGCGGATTCCTGAAATGACGGGAAGCCCAGTTTCCGGCAACGGCCAGCCCCACCAGCAGCGCAATCGCGAGGACTTCGAGGCCCGTCCATCCATGGAGGGCTGCCGTCCCACGCTCGGCAACCTGAAGCATTGCCAGACCAATCCAGAGAGCAGCATCGTCGACAACGGCCAGCTTAAGCGCCAGCTGACCCAACGGACGTTGAGACGGATTAAGCTCACGCACCACGCCAATCAGAACCGGCAAAGCACTCACGGCAATGCACAGGCCAATAGACGCTGCGGCGACCCAAGGCTGTGCATGTGGCGGATGCCATCCGGGAAGTGGCAGAAAAAATTCGTAGGCGAGTATGGATCCCATCAGAAGCGGACCACCCAGCGCAACGGCCGCACCCGTTAGCAGACGCCCCAATGTCGGCGCTGGCAGGGCGTGATCGTCCGCCACGCTTCCCGGGGACTGCCACATTTCAAGACCGGCAGTAAACGCCAGAACCAGAACGGCAACCCAGCCAATATCGCTTCCATAAACCGATGGAATACCAAGTGATTTTACAGGAATATGCCAGACAGAAATCAATATACCGACAAGTATTGGCAGAACCACAATCGGTATTGTTTTCTTCAGTATCCTCCATACAACCCATGGAAGAAAAACAAAAACTGCGGCGTCTGCAATAAGTGCCGTAATGTTTGTCATCAGCCTCCCCTCTATGCCTAAATGAAGAGACAGAGTACGCGATTATGGGGAAAAGGTGCAAACCAAAGTGTTTGGGACGCCTGCTGGCGCCCCACCCCACACCCGGTTCGCTTATCTTCCACTTCGATAATAGGGCGTCCCGAGCGCCGCGGGAGCCGCCATGGCAGAGCGCAGTTTTGCGAACGCCAGCATCGGCACAATAATGCAGGCAACCGTCCCGAGATATGGCAGCGTATTCAGGATCGCGGGTGCAACAGGCCAGCCTCTGGCCTGCCCCATGAACCCAACTGCCGTTACCAGCCCGAACAGTAGCCCGGACAGGACGGCAACAATTGGGCGGTATCCAGCAAAGATCACCAGCGCCACGGCAATCCAGCCACGTCCGGCGATCATCCCGTCTGACCAGACAGGCACGACGGCGAGCGTCAGATCAGCGCCAGCCACACCAGCCAGAACGCCCCCAACAATCACGGCAAGAGCTCTGTACTTCATGACGGGCACCCCAACCGCGTCCGCTGCTGCCGGATTTTCGCCCACGGCCCGCAGATCCAAACCCGAACGCGTCCGAAACAGCCAGAAATGCGCCATTACAGGAAAGACGAGATAGATCAGGTAAACGAGAATATTCTGGCTAAAGAAGGCAGGTCCGATAACAGGAATGGCAGACAGAACCGGAATGGAGACTGGTTCGAACACAGCAGAGACCGGAACACCGGCAACGGACCGCCCGATTACAGAACTAAGACCCAGCCCCAGAAAGGTGATCGCCACGCCACACAGAACCTGATTGGCACGAAGTACAACGCTGGAGAGCGCAAGCACACTTGCTCCCAGCCCACCCACCAGTCCTGCTGCCAGCAGACCCAGCCATGGATGAGGCGTCGCGTTCACAGTCATGACTGCAACGACGGCCCCGAGGGACATCAGGCCCTCCACTCCGAGATTCAGAACACCTGCACGTTCGGCAATCACCTCGCCGAGGGCACCAAGCGCCAGAACACCGCCTGACAGAACGGCATGACCGAGAAGGTCGCTGAGAAGTGCCATGATCAGTTCCTGTTCACACGGACATAGGCTGCCATTTCGTCTCCGGCAGCAATCGCAAGGACCAACAGACCGGTAATGGCAAGAACGGCGGAAGAACTGATCTGGGTTGTCTGGAGAACAATCCCCGTATCCAGAATCAGTGCCATCAGAAGCGCTGCTGGAATAAGGGCAAAGCACGACCCGCGAGCCAGAAGCGCCACGACAATGCCCAAGTATCCATAATTATTGGCAAGGCCACCCTGAAGACGGTGAACGGTTCCCGCGACTTCAAACACGCCAGCCAACCCGGCCAAAGCGCCTGACAACAACAGCACAGCCAGAATACGGGGAGCGACCTTAATCCCAGCATAATGCGCAGCCTGCGGATTGGAGCCGCACACAGCCGTTTCATAACCAAACCGGCTTTTCGCGAGGCCTACTCCCAAACCAACAACAATACCTAATGCGAGCAAGAACCCCAGATGAACCGCTCCCCAGAGCTCCGGAAGTGCCACATGCAGGCGTTCGGTTGAGGCCAGGGCACCAGTCACGCGATCAGCCCACGGTCCGGTTGCCAGATAATAGACAAGCAGGGAGGCCACGAAGTTCAGAAGAAGAGACGTAACAATCTCACTGACGCCAAGCCAAGCCCGGGCCGCAGCGGGAATAAAAATCCATGCCGCTCCCGCCAGAGCGCCAGCTACAACCATCGCCGGAAGTGCGACAATGGCGGGCCAATGCGTGAACAGACCAACAGCCGTCGCTGCCGTCGCACCTGCATAAAGCTGCCCTTCCGCCCCGATATTCCAGAGATTGACACGGATCCCGACCCAAACTGCCGCCCCTGTAAGCATCAGAGGCGTCATGAAGAGTGCGAGATCCTCAATGCCAAAGCGCGACCCGACGGTCGATCGAACGATGAGCCCGGCGAGTTCGATCGGAGATCGTCCCATCGCGGCGAGCGTAATCGCTACAATGCCCAGAGCCGCAAGGATGGAGAGCCCGCGGCCAACGGCAATACGATGAGACGGAACAACCGTAAGACGCGTGCGAGGGGATACGGCGCTCATGCGGCCTCCGACAGATTACGGCCACTCATGAGCGCGCCTATGCTTTCCCGATCCGCGTCTGCACGAGCCATGACCCCCATGAGACGCCCGGCATACAGAACAGCAATACGATCACTCAGGGCGAAGATTTCATCCAGATCTTCTGACATCAGAACCACGGCAACACCTGCGTCACGCGCACGGGCGAGCATATCCCTCATGGCTGAGATAGCCCCGATGTCCAGACCACGGCTGGGATAACTGGCCACCAGAACATGACTGGCAATCCGGATCTCACGCTCCAGAACCAGCCTCTGCTGATTGCCGCCAGACAACCCGCGAATTTGCACCTGTGTGCCCGGAAGCTTCACACCTGCCCTGTCTGCGAGCAACTGGGCAAACTTGCGCGCCTGCGCCATGGAGAAGCTGAACCGTCCGCCAATCGGCGGACGGTCATACTCCCGGAGTGCCATGTTTTCCGCAACGCTCAGCCCCGGCATCAGGGCACGTTTCAGCCGGTCTTCCGGTACGTGACCCACGCCCGCATGCGCAAACATTGCCGGGTCTGCACGATTGGCAGCCTTGCCATTCAAATAGACCGTCCCGCCCTCAGGCGCCTTCAATCCGGTCAGAACCTCTGCCAGCTCAGGCTGGCCATTGCCCGTCACCCCTGCAATCCCCAGGACTTCTCCCGGACGAAGAGAAAGACTGACATCATCCAGACGGACTACGCCTGCGGCATCCCGCACTGTCACCTGTTTCAGAGACAGAGGTTCAGAGCCATCGCCAGCCGGAGCAGGAGACTGCCGTGGATAAGAGGTTGCAAGCGTAACAGGTCGCCCGATCATCTCTGTTACGAGACTGTCAGGCGTTACATCGGACGTCTGATGCGTACCCACCAGTCGCCCTTGCCGCAGAACGGAAACCCGGTCCGCAAGCGCCATGATCTCATCAAGCTTGTGGCTGATGATAACAACTGCGCCTCCCTCGGAACGAAACCGACGAAGAGCGGAAAACAGTTCGCCGACTTCGACGGGGCTGAGAACAGCCGTTGGCTCATCAAGGATAAGAAGTCGCGCGCCCCGAGACAGAACACGAAGGATTTCAACACGCTGCTGCTCGCCCGCAGACAAGGAAGACACAACGGCCGAGGGCGTAATCGGGAGGCCAAACTTCTTGGAAAGTGCAGAGGCACGCTCTTCAATGTCTTTCCCCGCAAGGCGCCGAGGTGTTTCAGACCAGCCCAGGTGGAGGTTTTCAGCGACGGTAAAACGGGGAACCAGACGAAAATGCTGGTGAACCATGCCAATCCCGGCAGCGATGGCTGCGTCGGGGGCGGGAAACGTGGTCCCATATCCATCAATGATGATCTCCCCGGCATCGGGCTGATAGAGGCCCGTCACCACGTTCATCAGTGTGGACTTCCCTGCACCATTCTCCCCTAACAGGGCGTGAATTTCACCGGGGAACACATTCAGGGAAACATTTTCGTTCGCAATAACGCCTGGAAAGTATTTCGCAATATTCACCAGCTCCAGAATGGGCGGTGTCCCCGCTGCAAGATGAGCAGGAGGCGCGTTGGACGCATGCGTGACATCAGCCAAGACCAGACACTCCCTGAACCTGCCACGACCAGTTATACATCTCCATGTCAGTCATGACATGGCCTGCTGGAACCCGCAGCGTTCCCTCAGAGTCATAGATCGGCCCCTGAAAAGGCGACCATCCAGCCAGCATCCGGTCCCGCGCAGCGTCGGCTTCTTTCTGTACAGCCTCAGGAACGTTCTGCCCCCAGCGATCCCGATCGACGCCTTTGGCCAATGTGAGAAAACGTCCCTCCGGCGCCCACTCTCCCCGGATCCGCGCACCAACCTGCTGAATATAGTAGTCAGCAAAGTCCAGCACGACAGAGCTGACATATGCATTGGGCCCGAACTCACGCATGTCGGTGTTCCACATCGCAGCCCAGACACCGCGTTTCTCCGCGACACGCAGATAGCCCGGATCATCCATAATCCCGCACAGGAAGTCACAGCCACTATCTACCAGAGCAGCCCCCGCTTCAGTTGCAGCCTGCGGGTCAAACCACGAATTGATGGAGATAACACGCATCGTCGCCTGCGGATTAACCGAGCGCGCCCCCAAAAGCACAGCATTCGCACTTGCATAGACGGAAGGAACCGGGAAAGAGGCCACGTAGCCAAGCTTGCCGGTTTTGCTCAGACGGGCTGCGGCGATACCAATGACATAACTAGCGTACCAGTGCGTGATATAATACCAGCCAAGATTATTGCTGACAGCATGGCCATCACACTCCATGAACGCAACGTCCGGAGCACGATCGGCGACGTCGCGAATGAAGTCTCCATAATTGGACGTGGAAATTACCATCTGCGCTCCTTCCGCCACGAACTGGCGGAAGATGCGGGTTGCATCTGCGGAGTAAGGCACGCTCTCGACAAAGAGGGTTTTGACAGCTGGATAGGCACGTTTAACGGCTTGAACCGCCAGATCGTGAGCGTGGCTCCATCCGCCATCGGTGATGGGGCTGGTGTGCCCAAAGCCAATCAGAAGATCCTCTTCCCGAATGGGCGCAAAACGACGTGACGCTGCCTTCAGAGCCGACGGCATCACAAGCGAGCTGCCCAGAGCAGCCAGTACGGAACGCCGCGGGAGCATCAGAGGATTTTTCAGTGACATTCCGGCACTCCCGGCATCGTTATGAACCCAGGCAGCGCCTTGAAGTGCCTCATGAAGTTCCGAACTGCCGGATAAAGATCCAAAGGAACTTCAAGGTCCTGGCTCAAGGCAACAACTGGAAACAGCATGATGTCGGCAACTCCTGGATGATCCCCTGACACCCAGCATCGACCGTCCAAGCGGTTCTCTGCAAGCCGATCTTCAATCTCGCCCATCAACGGCATCGCAAGCTGGGCGGGATTTTCAACAGAAAGAGACGCCAGCATGACCGTCCTGCGCATAATGGAAAAGGTGTCCAAGGCGTTCGCTGCCCACGTTATTGCATCCGTTCCGGAATTCCATTCCTGCAGGACGTCTGGAAGCGTTACGAGCCGTTTCAGGATCTCTAACGGCCCATGAAGAACATCGTCGACGAGTTCAAGGGCTGGGCCACTTTCCAAGGCGCTATCATCCGTGACCGTAGGCAGCTTCACTCCCATCAGGGACGCTCCCAGCCGAACAGCATAGCATCTGTCATCAAGTGCCCAGTCTCGTAACCTCATGCTGAAACGGTCTCCTTGATGGCTTCCAGACGATCCCGTAACTGCACAGCTTGTCGCGCAGCCTCCCGCTGCCCGGCGACAGTCCATGACGCAACATGCAACATGGTCAGGCCAACTGTTGGTTCATGCACAGCGAAAAGACAGTTATCCTGATGCTTCCAGTTCGAAGCCTCCATATTGAGAGACGTCCGCGCAGTTTGCAAAGGCACCTGAACCAGCAAGCTCCGAACGCCTGACGCCTCGCCTTCCGGCATGGGCGAAAGTGATGGCGTCTCATCGAGGCTCACCCAAATCATTCCGCATCTCTCCTGCACCTGATAAGCTGTAGCGCGAATGGTGCCCGGCACACGGAGTTCAGGATGAGCTGGAATGTGGCGACACGTTGAATCTGCTCCAAACTGCCAGCCGTGGTAGAGACAAGCCAGATTTCCGTTCCGCACGAAACCGAAACTCAGCCGCATTCCTCTGTGTGGGCAGCGATCTTCCCAGGCATGGATCTCACCATCTGTGCCACGCCAAAGAGCAATTTCTTTGCCAGACAAGCGTGCCGGAGCTGCTGTTCCAGCGGGAACATCCATACTGAGAGCAACTGGAAACCACCCTGTCATCCGAGGCTCTCCGTGCCTGTCACAATACAGCCCCCTGGCCCGAGGAGACACGCCATCTCGAACATTCCGAGAAGTGCTTCTTCACCCACCAGCCGAACTGAAAAACAATGACCTGAAACAGACATGTCTGTAATCTCCACGGCCAGAAGGCGCGCCCGGGCAACAGCAAAATCCCGGAACAGCTCGGGATCAAAGCGCCCTTCGAAACGAATCTCCCGCACCACTGGATCATGCCTTTCTTATCTCATTTCACAATAAGAATTTTCCGGTTTATCAATATTCTGTATTCCATCAATGCCAGAGAGCATGATTAACTCTTCCCATCCGTCACCAGCAGCAGGTTGCCCGTGCCATGACCAGCCCCGATCCAGAGACGTTATCACACTGGTATCCTGTGGCTATGGTCGGGGATCTGACAAATGTGACTTTCCAGACCATGCTGCTCGACCGGCTGATTGAGATCTCCCGCGACGAAAACAATGCGTTTCACGCGCTCTGCGGCAATCGTCCCCTCCCCGTGCAGGAACGCTACGGTTATCTCTGGACGTCTCTTGGAGAGCCAGTCAGGGATATCCCCGCCATTCCCGAAGCGGCTGAGGCAGACCGCCGGCAGGTATGTTGCGGGTCTATTGCCGTACATTCGTCAGGCCTAAGGGTCGTCGAAAACTTCCTCGATATGGCCCACTTCCCTTTTGTTCATACCAATATTCTTGGGGCAGAGCCTGAAACCGAAGTTCGGCGGTATCAGATCGAAACGCGTGAAGACGGTGCAGAGATCTGGGCAACCGACTGTACATTCTTCCAGCCTCAGGCGGCACTCTCTGCGTCCGGCGGGATTTTAACTGACTATACCTATCGAGTTGCTGCCCCGTTCTCGACGCTTCTTTATAAAACCTGCCCGGCCTCTCCCGAAAGACAGGACGTCATCGCTCTGTTCGTCCAACCGATGACCGCAACCCGCTCCCGCGCCCATCCTGTGATGTTCCTGATCGACGACAGTTCCTCACTGGGCGGACTGGTTGAATTCCAGCAATTCATTTTTCTTCAGGACAGGATCATTCTTGAAAACCAGCGCCCTCGCCTGATGCCCCTGGACGGAAAATATGAAATTCCGACCATGGCAGATCGTTCGTCTGTGGCTTACCGGCGCTGGCTTAAAGGAAAAGGCGTGACGTATGGTGCTCTGTCGTGAGTGCATTTGTCGTCACCGGCCGGGCGCTGGCATCCCGAACGCCGCAGGAGGCCGTTCTGGAAAATGTGGCTATTCTGGTTGGCGACGACGGGATCATTCAGCAACGCGCAATCTCCGGAACGCAGGCCTATCAAGACCTGCAAAGCAGTGAAACGCTTGTTCACCTGCCAGACGACACTCTCCTCGTTCCCGGCCTGGCAGATCTACACATTCATGCGCCTCAGTGGCCTCAAGCTGGCACGGCTCTGGATCGTCCACTGGAAGAGTGGCTTGGCACATATACCTTTCCTCTAGAGGCCCGCTATTCGGACGCAGCCTTCGCAGCCACGGTTTATGAGGACCTGGTTCAAACCCTTCTGCGAAATGGCACAACCACTGCGCTCTATTTTGCCACGATCCACGAAGAAGCCAGTCTTGTTCTTGCCCGCACATGCATCAAATACGGGCAACGCGGGTTCGTTGGACTGGTGGCAATGGATCATCCGGACCTGTGTCCGCCAGACTATCGTCAGGCCAGCGCCCAGGATGCTCTCGATGCAACGCGACGCTTCATTCATGCCGTCCGAGCTTTGCCAGGCAACGAGGCCGATTTGGTCCAGCCTGTTATTACGCCTCGATTCATTCCTGCCTGCTCCGACGCACTGTTAAATGGTCTTGGCGCACTTGCCGCAGAAATGAATGTCAAAGTGCAGACCCATGCGTCAGAAAGTGACTGGGAGCATCATCATGTTCTGGAGAGAACAGGCCAGACAGACACGTCTGCACTGGATACTTTTGGTCTCCTGCGAGACCATACCATCCTGGCGCACGCAGGGTTCCTAAACCAGAATGACCGAACCCTGGTTAAAAACCGCAATGCTGGACTTGCCCACTGCCCGATTTCTAACGTCTTTTTTGCTGGAGCAGCCCTGCCCGTTCGCGACGTTCTCGATGATCACGTTCACTGTGGGCTGGGAACAGACCTTTCCGGCGGTTATTCTCCGTCCATCTTTGAAAATGCACGGCAGGCCGTTCTGGCGTCCAGGATGCTGGAAAGCGGGACAAACCCGGAAATTCCACCGACAAAACGGGGTCTGCCTAACCACAGGATAGATTTTCAGGAAGCGTTCTGGCTTGCAACACGAGGCGGCGCGGAAGCTCTCGGGGTGCCAAGTGGACAACTCCTGCCCGGACAGGCGTTCGATGCGCTGGAGCTTCGCTGCACGTCAGGCAGTCTGCGATTATCATCGCAAGACAGTGCGGCCAGCTGTGCCCAGAAAATTGTCTGTCATGCCTCGCCTGAGACGATTGATCGTGTCTGGATCAATGGCCGTCTGGTCAAGGAATAAGGAACTGATTGCATGATTACAGAAACAGACGACCTGCGTTTTCTCCGTATGGCGTTCGATGTTGCCAGAAAAGCACGTGACGGCGGGGATCATCCGTTCGGGTCTATTCTCGTGGACGAGACAGGCACTGTTTTGATGGAGCAGGGTAATGGCTACAGCGCAGAAGGATGCGACATGACAGCCCATGCCGAGCGTCTCCTCGCCAGCCGGGCCAGCAAAGCTTATGGGGCAGAACGCCTGCGCCAATGCACGCTCTACAGCTCTGCAGAACCCTGCGCAATGTGTTCAGGTGCGATCTACTGGTCCGGGATCGGACGCGTTGTTTACGGCCAGTCCGAAAAGGACCTGAAAGACATGACTGGCAATCACGCGGAAAATCCCACACTTGATCTCCCATGCAGGACCGTCTTTGCTGCTGGCCAGCAGCCAGTGGACGTCGTAGGGCCTCTGCTGGAACAGGAAGCAGCTGCATTGCAGGCAGAATTCTGGGCGGCACATGGCTCGTGACAGCAGGACGAACCTGATGCTACGATAAGCCTTCCTCGCCCGCTCAAAGCAAGTTTGATGACGATCCGGACTTCGCATCTCCGGAACAGGGCCTTCTGCGAAAGCCATGAGTGATCATGGCTTGCTGATGGTTATTGGGAAAGGATGCCGCAATGACGGTCAACCTCCTCATCACAAATGCTTCTCTGTACATTGATCGGAATTGGGAAATCCCCAATGGGTGGATCGCCATTAAAGACGGGCGCGTTCATTCCACAGGTCACTCCGGAGAAGCTGCTCCACAAGCAGAAAAAATCATATCGGCTAATGGAAAGCTGGTAACTCCGGGCCTGATCAATGCCCACCATCACATGTATCAAAATCTCACACGCTCTTATGCCCCCGTAACCAATGGGACGCTGTTCGAGTGGCTTCAGGGATTGTATCCGCTCTGGGCCGGACTGGACGAAGAGTCTGTTTACCTCTCAACAGCTGTTGCAATGATTGAACTGCTGATGGGGGGCTGCACGACATCCATGGATCACATGTATGTCCATCCCAAGCCCTTTCTGATCGACGCCCAGTTTCGTGCGGCCAAGGATATAGGCTTTCGTTTCCATGCCACTCGCGGCTCCATGACGCGATCCGTAGAGGATGGAGGACTTCCCCCCGCATCTGTCGTGCAGGACGAAGAGACCATTCTGGCAGACAGCGAAAGGCTAGTAAAAACCTATCATGATGCCTCTCCAGGCGCGATGGGTCGGGTCGCTCTGGCCCCCTGCTCTCTTTTCAGTGTCTCCGAACGGATCATGACAGAATCTGCTGCCATGGCAGACAGATATGACCTTAGGTTACACACCCATCTGGCAGAAGATCACGATGAGGACCGCTATTGTGCGGAGGTCTATGGCTGCACACCAACAGAATATTTCGAACGTGTAGGTTGGGCTAGCCCTCGCTCCTGGGTGGCACACTACATTTACCCTTCCTCTGACGAAATCGACCGTCTGGCGCATGCTGGCGTCTGCACGGCGCAATGTCCCTGCTCCAACATGATGATTGGAGGCGGCTCTGCGGATGCCATGGATATGCGGCGGCGTGGGATGCGTGTGGGGCTTGGTTGTGATGGTTCAGCTTCGACAGACCATGCATCGCTCTGGCTGGAGACCCGTATGGCGCTGCTTCTGGGTCGTTTCCGCAATGGGCCACATTCCATGACGGCCCGAGACGCTTTGGATATGGCCACACGCGGGGGAGCGGCCTGCCTGGGCTGGGATGATGAGATCGGGCATCTGCGTCCCGGGGCATGTGCGGATCTGGTTATCTGGCAGATGTCGGACATTTCCCTTGCAGGAGCTTTGACGGACCCCGTGGAGGCGTGGCTTCGCTGCGCCCCGGCGACTGCCGGAACCACTATCGTCAACGGCAAAATTCTGGTTGAGAACGGGCAGCCTGTGCTGAAAAACCTGGGGGATATCCTTGGGGCTCATCGCAAGGAAGCCATGCGCATCCAGCGTTTGACGCCCGCGTCCTGAAACAGAGCTGAACGATGATCTGGACATCCGTCTGGATCATCATTCAGCTAACGGAAAACCATCGTTCTGAAGATTGCGAAAATATTATTTTCAACGAAAAGAGTGCGGTATGCCCCTGTTTCGTGAGACAGAACGTGACAGTTCAGAGGTGCCGCATTTCCCTCACCAGATCCTGAACTTGTAACGGTTCCGTATTCCTTACAAAATCATTTTAATCTGTAAGGAGTTACCCATGCGTTCAGGCATCCTGACCCGTTCTTTTCTTGCTGTCAGCCTGCTGGCAGCCACCTGTCTCACAGCTCACGCGGAGGCCCCCGTCTCTGACAACGTCAAACAGGCTGAAACGGCATCGCAGTTTCTGACAACACCCCAGAAGGTTGTATCAGATGGAGCTGTAACCATTCGTGGTCAGCACATTCCTTACCAGGCCGTCACCGGCACGCTGATTGTCCATGCCCAAGGGTGGGATGATTCCGATACCGGCCCCAGCGATCCAAAAGCTGAAAAGAAAAACCCGGACGCCGTCGCTTCCATTTTCTATGTAGCCTATTTCAAGAAGGGCGCGCACGCAGAGAACCGCCCGATTACGTTTGTTTATAATGGTGGTCCCGGTTCTTCGAGTGTCTGGATGCATATGGGTGCTTTTGGCCCACATCGTATCGTCACCGCAGATGACAGCCACACCGCAGCTGCCCCGTACAAACTGATTGATAACAATGACAGTCCGCTGGATGCCACGGATCTTGTCTTTATTGATGCGCCAGGCACTGGCTTTGGGCGCCTTGTCGGCAAAGACAAGGAAAAAGCCTTCTACGGTACAGATCCGGACGCCGCAGCCTTCACAGACTTCATTGCTCAGTTTCTGACCCGTTTCGGGCGATATAACTCTCCCAAATACCTGTTCGGAGAAAGCTATGGCACGACGCGCTCAGCAATCGTCGCCAACCAGTTGGCCTCTGAAAAAGGCATCGATCTGAATGGCGTTATGCTGTTGTCGCAGATTCTGGATTACGACAATTCGATCGACAACGTGAAATCAAACCCCAGTGTTGATCAGCCTTATGTCCTTGCGCTGCCTAGCTTCGCTGCCACGGCCTGGTATCATCACAAATTGCCAGCACAACCCAAAGACCTGAAAACCTTCCTGAGCGAAGTCGAACATTTTGCTCTGACGGACTATACCAGCGCCCTCCAGGACGGCACCGCCATTTCAGACGAAAAGCTGGAACAAACGGCCCAGAAACTGCACCAATATACGGGCCTTCCCGTCGACTACCTGAAAAAAGCTGATCTTCGCGTCAGTGGTGGCGAATTTGCCAAAACCCTGCTCGGAGATGACGGAATGGATACAGGCCGTCTGGACAGTCGCTTCTCCGGGCCAGCCATTGATCCACTGGCGCAGACCCCTGACTATGACCCCCAGTTTGCCGCGATGCAGTCAGCGTATGTGTCCGCCTTCAACGATTATGCGCGCAATACACTGCATTACGGCACAAACCCGGCTTTCAATGACGGCTACGAAGAATACAAGGTCAGCGCCCATTCAATCGGCAAATGGGCCTTTGTGCATAAACAGCCAGGCGCCGGTCGGCCAGCCAAGGGCGCGCCAAACGTCCTGCCGGACCTTGCAAGCGCCATGAAGCAGAACCCGAGCCTGAAGATTATGCTCAATCAGGGATACTACGATCTTGGGACGCCCTTCTTTGAAGGGATCTATGAGATGCAGCATCTCCCGATCCCTCACAAGCTGGCCTCAAACATCGAAATTCATCAGTATGAGTCCGGTCACATGGTCTATGCCCATGCACCAGCCCTCACCGAACTCCATGATAATGTTGTCAACTTCATCAACAAGACGCATGGCTAACACCATACACCTTGACGATTAAGCGACGCTAAAAGGCAGATCTGTCAACTTTTGAGCTGTGACAGGTCTGCCATTCAAAATATGATCAGGGGTGTGCTGCTACGCCCAGTGCCCGAGCAGCGTCTGTGGCAATATCATGCCGGAGTTTCACGACACTGTGGCCCCCGGACGGATGAACCCGATTGGTCAGAATGAGAACATAACTGTCACTCTCAGGGTCAATCCAGAGCGACGTCCCGGTAAAGCCGGTATGGCCGAATGATCTCGCCGAAAACAGATCCCCTCTTGGGGAGGAATAGTGCGTGGCGATATCCCATCCCAGTCCTCGCAGGTCAGTTTTCCCAGCGGGCTGTTGTGGGGTTGTCATCAACTCCAATGTACTTCTTTGAAGCGGAAACGTGCTGGGACGACCAGCGAGACGATCCAGTAACGCCTGTGCATACAGGCACATGTCCTGCGCATTGGAGAAAAGCCCCGCATGCCCTGCAACGCCCCCCATGCGGCGGGCAGTCGGATCATGCACGACACCACGCAACATGTGATGTTGATCATCATACTGCGTAGGCGCAATATCAGGCTGTAAGGCAGCGTCCGGCAGATAACCGGAGTGCGACATTCCCAAAGGCGTTAGAATATTGTCAGCGACATACTGGTTCAGGGGCTGACCTGTAACCTTTTCCACGATCAGACCCAGCGTAATGTAATTGATATCGCTATAGACAAACTTTGCCCCCGGCGGATTGGCAAGCGGCGATGTCATGGCAAGCCGGACGGCCTCTGCTTTTCCACTCCATGGGCTATCAAGCGGCACATCCGGGGGGAAACCCGAATAATGGGTCAGCAGAAGCCGCAGGGTGACAGCCGATTTTTTGTTGGCTGCGAACTCTGGAAGATAACGCACGACCGGATCGTCAATATTGATTTTTCCGTGTTCCACCAACTGCATGACAGCCAGAGCCGTCATTGTTGGCTTGGTCAAAGACGCCATATCGAACCGCGTGTCCCAAGTCATAGGCTCACGAGTAGGCACCAGAGCCCGGCTTCCATACACATAGCGATGTGCGATCTCGCCATTATGACCAACAGCAAGAACAACGCCAGGAGTCTCTTTGTCTTTCACGGCCTGTCGCGCCAAGGCGTCAACTTTGGAAAACCTTCCCTCACTGGAAGAGGCACATCCCACCAGAGCGCTACAGGATAGCGCCGCACCGCCGATCAGAAACTGACGCCGACTGCTGCGCTCTTTGGTCAATGAATAAAGCAATCTGGCCTCCTGCTTCCCGGTTCTTCCGGATACGTAAGAACCGGAACAGTAACGCGGTTCAGGGAGAGCGCAAGCAGGGTAGCTTTAGGGAGCAGATCAAAAAAGATCTACCCGAACTGCCCCTTGCTCGGGAAGAGCGTTTTATAATTCACTCTGAAGGACGATGCGCGCTCTCTAGCAGGTGCTCAAGCATCACTGCTTTAATAGTCCGAATGACCTGACCAGATGTGATATTCCGCGTACATTCAAACTGACGACTGGTGCCCGCATGACGGGGGCAGAAAAGAAAGTCACTATGGATGAACGGATGCCGAATATCGTGCCAGCAACTGTTGCAGCCGTTGGTATTAAAAACCCGATACGGTGTCTGAAATTCGTTTATCGGATGTGTAAATCCGGAAATCATGACAACGGGTGTGTCCGCCGCCCAGGCGAGCCAGGAGAGACCGCTCGACAGCCCCACAAAAAACTCTGCGTGCTTCAGCCACTGAAGGCGTTCGCGAAGGGGCCGGGCGCCAGTCTCATCTTCCGCGTTATGAGGGATCTGGTTCCAATGAAGGCCCTGCCCATACTTTATTTCTCGGTCGATACAGATAACGCGATACCCTGACCGCTTGAGAAACTCCACGACGTCATACCAACCCGTCGGGTTATTCCAGTATTTGCACTGGGCACTAGCCTGACTGGCGATGACAACATAAGGTTCTGCAATCGGTCGTTCGTCAGGAATATCCAGATGTAGAGGCTCTTCCTCGGGGGAAACCCCGAGAATATAGCCTGCTGTTCTGTGCAATCCAACAATCCGGAAGTCAGCAGGTTGCCAGGTGTTATCTTCATCCCCGAAGAACAAACCGATGTAATATGTGGCGTAAAACTCGTCTTTTAACGCGCTGAACTCCTGCTTTTCAACAAATCTGATATCTGGGTATGACGCGGAAAGCAGTTCTTTCATCTGTGCCGATACCATCACTGTGAGTTCGCATGCATGGTCTCGTGCAAAACGCACAGCATATGGCACCCAACCAGCCGTATCGCCGATCGTATTGCCAGCCATAAGAATGGCTATTTTTTTACCCTGAGCGTCATAGTCGTGAGAGAAAACGAGCATGCCCGCCTGAAAAACTTCGATCCTTGCGTTCAGGTAATGCTTCTTTCGGCTTTGAAAGGTCGCATTACTCCCCTCACCGTCAAAAATAACCGCGTCCGTATCAAGATCAGTAAGCCGAATGCGCCATATCCCTTTGGGAACCGTGACACGGACCCCTTGGTTAAAATCATAACGAATACCCGCAAAACCTTCCTGCGTTGCTAGGCTTGAAGGGCTCGGAAATGTCGCGGTCTCGATTGATGACGCAGAACCGGCAGCCGCATCTAATTTCGAGACACTATCAGTCTCATTAGACGTATCTACGGCAGGCGGCGTCGCAACAGGCTTACTGGAATGTCCAGCAAGCATGATCGACTGGAAGATGTCATTCGCTTTTGCAGTCGTCATTCTGACACTCCCTCAAAATCGGGAATTTTCCTGATTGTGTCGATTACCTGCTGCGAAGAAATCAGTCGGGTACATTCGAACTGTTTGTCAGTGCCGCTCTGCCGCGGACACCAAAGATAATCGGCTGGATCAAGCTGACACCGGATATCATTGGAACACCCATTGCAGGCATTCCAGTTAATCACGCGGTAGGGTGTTTCAAACTCATTATCAGGCCGCGTGAAACCACTGATCAGCACAATAGGCGTACCGACTGCCCAAGCAAGCCAGCTTAGACCGCTGGAAAGCCCAATAAAAAACTCCGCATGTCGCAACCATCGCGCACGTTCAGCAAGAGGCAGCGCACCTGTGAAATCTTCCGCCCCATATGGGATATTATTCCATATGGTTCCGACGCCGTTGACCCGGCTCCTGTCGATACAGATGACTCTATAGCCATGCTTTTTCAGGAAACGGATCGTCTCTAGCCAACCAAACGGATTATTCCAGTATTTGTTCTGGGATGTGGCCTGGGTCGCAATGCAGACATATCGTTCCGCAAGAGGCCTCCCTCCCTCCATGATGTCAACATCGGGTGGGCGTGATGTCCTCGAAAGGCCCAGAATAAGAGCCGCATTATTTTCCAGCCCTGCTTCACGATAATCCACCGGGCTATGGTTGCGGGCAACGTCATTGTAAAAAATCAGAACTTTATAAGAGGCATAATAGTCTTTTCCTGCCTCTTCTTCAGTCGAGACAAGCCGAATGTTGGGATACACCGGGATGAGAAGACTGGCGATGTCCGGGCGCACCATGCATGTCAGCCGACATTCGTGTTTACGGGCAAACTCTGCCACCTGCCCGAACCAAGCAAGATGATCACCGATGCCGCCTTCCCGCATTCGCACGAGAACGGGTTGATCGTGCAGGTCCATTTCATACGTGAAGAAGGGTTCGCCGTCCTTTGTAATCTCGATCTGATAGCGCAGGTAATATCTTTTTATGCTCTGTACGATCCCCTGAGACACGTCCTCAGAAAATAAAACCGTGTGCGTATCCAGATCTTTCAGGACAACATGCCAATTACCGGCAGGCAGGAGAACGCGGCATCCATCGTTAAAATCGAAGCGAATACCTCCCGGCCCTTCCTGCGTCGGCACAATGGAAGCGGGTTGAGCTGGAGGCACTGAGGGGCTGCTCATGCTCACATTTTCCCCTCTGCAATTTTCAGAATGCGCACCTGGCCAGATCCTGCTGGACTATGAGTATATTCGCCAAGGATCGGAATATTGCCCTGAAGAAGCTCGTTCTTGGTTTCCGCCGCTCTGATTTTTCCGCTCGGCGTTTTTAGGATCGCACTGGCGCGTAGGAAAACAACACGGCAACGCCGCGTCGGAAAATGTGTGCAGATCGTCTCGCCGATAGCTTTACCCAGTTGCGTCAGATCACCATCCGATCCCGATGGCAGTTCTGTCACAAGAACAAGCGACGTTTTGTCTTCAATGGTCTCATCAAAGACTGCCGTTGAGAATAGCCGAATATCGGCCTCGAACGCTCCCAGACAAGCAATAATATCTTCCGGATCAAGAACACTATCGCCGAGTTTGATCCGATTATCCTGGCGGCCAGTGACATAAAGCGTTCCATCCAACAGAAAACCGCGATCTCCCGTTCTCAGAAAAGTCCCCTCTTCGCCCGCAACATGTCCTTCGAAAACTCGACTGTTTTCTACAGGTCGGCTCACATACCCCGTTGCGACGCCGGGACTATGAATACGAATTTCTCCGACGTCTCCATCTGGTAGCGCTGTTTCAGTGTCCCCATCGGCAATTCGTACGATAATGTCAGATGGTGGCCTGCCGCAGCCTGCTAAAAGGCGCCTATCAAGGATATCGCGCGGCGGGAGTGCATGACCATGCGCAAGACCGTCACGGGAAAACTCCCGAAACGACACGCCTTGCCCACGCTCACTGGCCGTGACCAGCAACGTCGCTTCTGCAAGGCCATAACATGCAAAAAACGCACGTTCATCAAACCCGGATGACGCAAAACGTTCTGTAAATGACTGCATCGTCTCTGCGCGGATATATTCTGCCCCGTTGAACGCTACTTCCCAGCAGGACAGATCCAGCGATGCAACGTCTTCGGGAGCGATAGACCGCACGCACATTCCGTATGCGAAATTGGGGCCACCTGAGAGCGTCGCCCTGTAACGACTGATAGCCTGCAACCACCGTATCGGTTTTTCAGCAACAGCTTCTGGCGGCAACAGAATACACCGCCCTCCGGTTGCCAGTGTCATGAGGGCGCCCCCAATCAATCCCATGTCATGAGAGAGAGGAAGCCAGTTAACGCCGCAATCGCCCTGCCGATACCCAAAAGCCTCTGCCTGACGGAACAGATTATGCGCGATATTCCGATGCGTGAGCAGAACACCCCGTGGTGTCCGTGTGGAGCCCGACGTGTACTGAATAAGCGCAACATCCGTTGGTAAAGGATGTGCCACACTTTCGTACTTTGCAGACGGGCGGATCTTGTCTGTCGGGATCCACAGAAACCGCGAACCATCGACTTTATCCGGGCAAACTTTCTGAAATTCGGTGAGAATGCTGCGGTTGCCGATAACCGCCGCAGCCTCAACATCATCTCTCAGCGCGACAAACCGGTCCCGCGCGCCAAATGCTTTGGGATACACGCCTGAAACCGGTACCAGCCCCGCGCACAGACATCCGAGAAGCCCCCGAATATAATCAAGGCTGCTTTCATACAGCAAAAGCACCCTAGCACCGGGCTCAAGCATTCGCTTCAGCCATACAGCCAACGCCGTAGCCTGCGCAGCAATCTCAGACGCCGTTACAGTGTCCGTTTCGTTTTCGCCGTCTCCGAGCAAAGTATAGACTTTGAGGTCCGGTGTTCTGGCGGCATGAAAGAACAGCGCATCAACGATCGTGCTCCGCTGCCAATCCAGTATTTCCTGTCCATCAGCGGCAAGAACCGTGGCAAAGGACTGTGTCATGGGAGTTGCGCCGTCTGGCCGATCTTGACCCTGTTCAAAAGAAACTGGGACATTTTCCGGATACTTTCATCACGTGCGAGAACAAGGATGGAGACTTCGACACCAAACTCTACCCGCAGAGCCGTTTGAAGTTCAACGCCAGCCAAAGAGTCGATCCCAAGTTCGGACAAGCGTGCACGGTCATCAATGCTTGTCGGCTCCAGATGCAATGTCTGGGCAATCAGAACCTTCACCTGCTCTACAACATAAGGAAGACGTTCATCTTCCGGCAATGCCGAGAGCGTTGCGAGCCGCTCACTGGTCGCTCCATTACTGGCATCCGCCAGGCGAACAAGTGAAAAGCGGGCCAGCACATTTGCCCCGGGAACAATCTGCGCCCATTTTTTCCAGTCAATCTCAACACAGGCAACTTCCGGCAACTCTAGCGCAAGCATTTCCGGCAAGTGGTCCAATGCATCATGAGCCGGCATTCCCTTAAGACCGGCGGCCTCCAAAGCCCGGGCTGCAGTCTCGTTGCGGCTTAGCATGCCCACATCTGCAATCGCTCCCCAATCAACCGCGAGAGCTGCCTCTCCATCCTTCCAGCGATTGGCCGCTACCGCACCCAGAACGGCATTGGCGGCGATATAAGCACTCTGGCCGACGTTCCCCAGCACCGTCGTGACGGACGAAAACAGCACGAAATAATCCAGGTCCATGCCTTGAACCAAACGGTCGAGGATGATTGCGCCCTGGGCTTTTGCCTCAAGAACCCGGCCAATCCGCTCTTCGTCCAGATTTTGGACAAGCGCGTCGTCCAAAATTCCAGCACAATGAAAAATACCACGAATTGGCGGGAGATTGCTCGTAAAGGCAATTTCCTCGAAGACATCCTGCATAGCCTCTTCGTGCGAGACATCGACCAGGATGGTATGAATGTGCACGCCTGCGGCACGCTGGATTGCCAATTGCTCGCTCACCCCGGTTTCCTCCGGTGTTCTGCGACCCAGCAGAACTAAGTTACGAGCGCCCTGTTCAATCAACCATTCAGCGGTTGCCCAGCCAAAGCCACTCAGGCCGCCTGTAACAAGATATGTTTTTCCATCCGACACCTGCGGCTGCGGCCTCGGCAAGGGCGAGGCTTTGAGGTCGTCCAGATCGGAGTAATCAATAACAACCTTGCCCATGTGCTTGGCAGACGCCAGCAGGCGGAACGCTCCGGCGGCATCACGCGCAGGAAAACTTTCCAACGGCAAAGGTTGCACGTCTCCGCTTTTGGATAGCGCGGCCACATCTGACAGGAGGGACCGCATCAGCGCGGGCCGCTCCAGCATCATCCGATCAAGGTCGAGTGAGAAGAAAGACAGGTTTTCATTGAACGGAGCGAGGGGCAATCCGCGTTTTTCAATGATGTCCTTTTTCCCGATTTCGACAAATCGGCCATAGGGAGCCACGATGGACAAGCTGTGCGTCTGCCCCTCTCCGGGCAAGGAGTTCAAAACGACATCAACACCGCGCCCCTGCGTGACGTCTCGGATCCCTTCTGCAAATTCCAGCGAACGGGAATCCCAAACTCCCTCACATCCGAGTTCTTTAAGATACTGCCGTTTCTCCGGGCTGCCCGCAGTAGCGAAAATTCGTGCTCCGACCCTTTTCGCCAACTGGATCGCCGCCAGACCAACGCCACCAGTCCCGGAATGAATTAGGACTGTTTCACCCTTTTCGAGATGAGCGAGACGGCACAAACCATAATACGCCGTGATGAACGCCACAGGCAGCGTGGCGGCTTCAAGTGGCGACCCAAGCCCTTCAATGGGAAGCGCAAAAATGCTTTCTGCGTCAGCAGTGAAATGAG
Source organism: Gluconobacter sp. DsW_058 (assembly GCF_002153615.1). Taxonomy (NCBI): domain Bacteria; kingdom Pseudomonadati; phylum Pseudomonadota; class Alphaproteobacteria; order Acetobacterales; family Acetobacteraceae; genus Gluconobacter; species Gluconobacter sp. DsW_058. Next base: position 11,687 of record NZ_JOPH01000068.1, on the reverse strand, counting down.
ACGCAAAACACCCCGGCCAGGAGACGAGATATCGTTCGCCCGGCGCAAAATCCGTTACGCCCTCGCCGAGGGCAATTACCTCAGCAGAGGCTTCCATGCCAAGGGTTTCGCCATGGAACGTATCATCCACAACACTTTGCGGAATAAGGCCGGTCGCTTTCAGGATATCCTTGAAGTTCAGTGCTGCGGCGAGCGTTCGAAACAGGACCTGACCTGGTTGCAGAGGATCTGCGACAAACCGCTCATGATGCAGCCGATCCAGCGAACCATTCGACGCACTCACAAGACGGACCCCGACAAGCCGTCCATCCGCCGTTTCGTTGGGATGATAAAGCGTCGGCACAGGTTCTGGCTTCGTTTCCGACGGGGTTAGACGCCCGACAGCCCGCAGACCAGGGCGCAGAACGATATCGTCCTCTGTATCCTGCTGAACAATTTCCGCACAGAGCTGCTGCAACGTGGCTTCGTCAACCACACGACCGATATCGACGATGCGAAGCGCAAGATCCGGCCGCTCTGATGCGACCCCTCGTGCAAAACCCCGGATAGCGGCCTGCCCTGTATCCAGATCATCGCTTTGAAGCGCTTCCGCAGAAACCGCCCCGCGCGTGACGATCAGGCATTTCGGCGCAGCTTCACCGTCTTCCGAAACCCTGATCGCCCTGACGAGACGCAAGATCTCTGCAATACCCTGTTTTCCGGTTGCGTCTTCGGTAGGTGAGCACAGATAAAGGATTGCATCATTCGTCTGAGCCAGCGCCTCTGCCAGGACCGCCTGATCCACATCATCGATCTTCAGGGTATCAACCATAATCCCCTGGCCAGCAGAAACCTGACTGAACTGCTCCAGCAGAGGTCCATCACGCCCCAGAACCAGTGCTGTTAGAGGCTCAGCAAAATGCGGAAGCAACTCCGTCTGGACCCACGCCGGGCGATAGAAACGACGGACATTTTCCGCCCCCATACCTGCAGCGATCAGCTTTCGAATAGCCCGCGCCTTGAATCCGAGGATTTCGGCAACAGGTTCACCCGCTTCTGTAAAGAGCCGGATATCGCCCTCAATGCCGGTTTCGGAACGACGCGTCAGAGCAGCATGAGCCAGAAGGACTTTATGGTGTCCTCCACGATAGACGACTTGCCGCGCGCCTGTCGGAACGAAAACTCTTTCTTCCGCAGCGCTGTATCCGGCACCGATCAATGCCTGGAAAGCACCATCAAGCAATGCTGGATGAAGAAAATACTCTGCGATGCTCTCAGCATCTGCCAACTCCAGACGCGCGAAGGCAATACCTTCACCGGCCTTCAGCTCTTTGATTGTCTGAAAAGTCGAGCCGTACGAGAACCCATGCTCTGCAAGTCTCGCATAGAACGTTTCTGGCAGAATTTCGTGTTTGAGATCGGCTTGTAGTCTCTCAGGCACTACCGGGTCTGCTGCCCATGGCACACTCGTCAAAACACGGAGCTTAGCGTGCTGAATCCACTCTTCTTCGCCATCGTCGCCATGAGACGATGATACCGTCAGGACGCGCGTTTCTTCATCAAATGCCCACTCGACAACAGGCGGCGTGAGGCTATCCAGAAGCAGAGCCTGACCAATTTCCAGATCTTCCAGAATTGCGGTATCAGAGCGTTCGATCTGACGATGTAAAGCCAGACCGCCTTCAATATAGCCCGCAGCCGGAAACAGGCAGATCCCATCCACTTTATGATCGGGCAACCACGGCATATAGTTGCGATTAATGTCCGCAAGCCAACCCGGCCGGGATGCACTGACTGGAATACCGAGAACCGGATGAACGGTTCCGTCCAGCCGATCCTTGCGCGAAACTTCAGTCTCAGACCAGAACCGGCTGCGAGACCAGGCATAATGAGGAAGGTCCGTCCGATGCCCTCCCGTCAGCAGAGACCAATCCAACGGCACGGCAGCCATGTAGAGTTTGGCGATACTGCGCGCTATGGCTGTATCTTCCGCGTCTTTGCGGCTCAGGCTGGCAATGACGGCAACGTCCCCGTCAATCTGCTGCGCTGTTTCCCTTATCAAACCGCCCAGTACAGGGTGCGCACCAATCTCAAGGAAAACCCGGTGCCCATCGCCCATTAAGTTCTGAATAGCATCATGGAACAGGACGGGCTGCCGTGCATTTCCGTACCAGTATTCCGCATCATGAAGAGCATCGTCAGCCCAGCGCGTACCCGTTACTGTTGAATAGAGCGGAATGTTCGGGTTTTTCGGAGCGAGTGCGGCAAGCGGGTTTAGAAGATCATCACGGATCTCTTCCATCAGGATGCTGTGATAGGGGACTTCAACTCTGAGAAGGCGATTGAACGTGCCATCCTGATCACATCGCACAGCAAGCTCTTTAAGTGCGGCCTCTTCACCCGCCAGCGTCGCAGACTTCGCGCTATTAAGAGCGGCGACTGACACCCGGTCTTCATAGCTTGGAAGTAGTTTTTCGGCAGCCTGCCTGCCAGACATCCCAATCGCGAGCATCGCACCGCGCCCGGCCAAACGCGCCTGTTGCTGGCTCCGATGAAAGATAACAGTTACAGCGTCTTCAAGAGACAGGGCGCCAGCGATGTAACTCGCGGCAACCTCGCCCACGCTATGGCCGACGATCGCTGCGGGTACCACGCCATGAAAACGGAAGAGCTCCGCAAGAACAACCTGAACCATAAAGATGGCCGGCTGGGCGACAACCGTCTCATCAATGCGGGAATGTTCCGCAGGCTTCAGGATTTCATCCAGAATGGACCATCCTGCAAGTGCAGAAAACAGGCTATCGATCTGCTGAATAGTGCTGGAAACAGGTTCAGGGGCATGCCTGAGAATATGCTGCCCCATGCCCTTCCATTGGGAGCCCATTCCTGAAAACACAAAGACCGGGTGCTGCATCTCACCATTGCGACGCCGCCCCACCGTGACCGCTGGCGAAGATTGTCCTTCAGAGAGCGCTTTCAAGCCTGCAATCAGCTCTTCCCGATCCCGGCCAGACACGACGGCCTGCATTGGCAGACGCGTCCGGTAGGTTGCTGCAGAAAAACAGACATTGGCTACGGACGGAGTGGCAGAAGATGCCAGAAGACTTGCATAAGAGCGCGCAAGTGTTTTCAAAGATGCGTCTACCAGCGCATTCACAGGCAGCAGGAAACGTCCAGATGGCATCCTGACGATCTCTTCCAGCCTTTTCTGAGGCTGATCCGCTACCGTCGGTGCCCTGAGAAGCGCAACTGCGTTTGTTCCGCCATACCCAAACGAATTCACACCTGCATACACCGTTCCGGCCTCAGCCTTCAGCGGGGTGAGAGTGTCTTGAGCGACCTTCAAATGAAGATCTGCGAACGGGATTGCAGGATTAACCTGTGTGAGGTTCGCCTGCGGCGGGATAGCGCCATGTTTCAGGCAAAGGAGCGCCTTTATAAGCCCGGTAACACCGGCCGCGGCTTCCAGATGTCCTAGATTGGCTTTGATGGACCCAACAATTAGGGGACTGTCTGAGGCACGCTTGTGACCAATTGCCGTTCCCAACGCACGCGCTTCAATAGGGTCGCCAACTGGTGTGCCGGTACCATGTGCTTCTACATATCCAATCGTGGCGAGATCGATGTGCGCCTTTTGGGCTACCTCTTCGATAAGCGCACGTTGAGCATCTTCACTGGGCATCGTTAATGACAGGGTACGACCGTCCTGATTGACGCCCGTTCCCGCGATCACACCGTGAATAACGTCTCCATCCCGTTTTGCATCCGCAAGTCGCTTAAGCAGGACGATGCCCGCGCCCTCCCCGCGCCCATAGCCGTCCGCATCAGCAGAGAAGCTTTTGCAGCGCCCATCAGCCGCCAGAAAGTGCCCTTTGGACATGGTGATAGAAGCTGGTGGAGCAACCATGATGTTGACGCCTCCCGCCACGACGACATCACTTTCCCCATTCAGCAGGCTGATACGGGCCTGATGAATGGCCACCAATGATGATGAGCATGCCGTATCGATAGACATGCATGGTCCCTGAAGACCAAGATTGTGCGAAATACGCGCGGCAAGCATCGTAGCTGACGCAGCAGTTGCGGCAAAATGATCCGTGATCAGGGGCCGGTTAAGAGGGGAACCGCAAGCAACGAGCCAGTCCAGAGAAAACGTGCCGATGAAGACACCGGTGCGGGTTCCTGCCAGAGTGGCAGGAAGAATTCCGGCATTTTCCATCGCCTCCCAGACGACTTCCAAAAGAAGCCGCTGTTGAGGATCCATGAGGGTGGCTTCACGCGGCGAAATACCGAAAAACAACGGGTCCATTTCATCGATCTTCTGATCAATGAATGAGCCACGCCGCATATAGGTCTTGTTGGGGGTTTCGTATTCGGGATCGTAAAAACGCTTGATACCCCACCGATCGGCCGGAACATCGGATGTGGCGTCACCTTGTTCACACAGAAAGCGCCAGAGAGCCTCGGTTGTCTCTATTCCCCCGGGAAGGCGACATCCGATCCCGACGACTGCCACTTCATGTCCGTAATCGATCATTTAAAACCCGCTTTTTGTCTTCTAATCTGTATGGAACGGAGCATATGAAATATTATTGTTCAGGAGGGTTTGACTGCCTTCTGTAAAGCCACTCTGTCAGGCTGGCCGTCCTCAGTCCGGGGAAGAGCATCAATCCACACAGCCGCCGCATCCGGCAGATTGGGAAAGTCATGCCGCATCCATTTTGAAAGCAGTTCCAGGTTAAAATCATCTTCTGTCACGAGAGCGACCCATGGCGTTGGAAGTCCCTGATCATCAGGGACAACAAACATCGCACCATCCTTGACGCCGGAACATGCCAGAAGGCGCGCATCCAACTTCTCCAGATCGAACTTATCCCCGCCAAAACTGATCAGATCGTCCGCGCGTCCTCGCAGGTGCAACGTACCATGTGCGTCCACAAAACCGGTATCACCAGGGTAGAACCATCCGTCCCGAAATTGTGCCGCAGTCGCAGCCGGGTCCAGATTGTATCCGCCGATAACCCCAGTGCCGCTGACACGAATGCGCCCCACCTCACCGGCAGAAACACGTTGATGATTTTCGTCCACGATCTCCAGTCCAACCCAGGGAAGTGGCTTTCCAACCTCATCATCGCTGGACTGAACGTCCGTCGAGACAATGGTAATCACTCCACATTCATCAGCGCCGTAAACAACCTGAACATTCGGGGTGAGCTTTTGCCGGATGGAGGCACAAAGCGCTTTTGGTAACTTCCCTCCCGCAACCGTCAGAAACAGATTGTCCAAGGGACTCATGCCGGGTGGTAGCTGAGAGAGTATGCCCTCCACATGCCGAGGAGAAACGACGGCAACTGTCGGAATATCCTGGCTGAAGACGAGCCCTAACTCGGAACCCGTCATCATTTGCAAACGCGTCCCGGCTACCAGGGCGGAGAGAATGATGAGAAAGCCGCTGGAAGTTTCTGCCCCCAGCGTCGGCAAGACGCGCAGGTTTTCAGGACGATGGGTATGGGACAACACATCCTGAAACAGCAGGTGATAAACCACTGTTTCTACGTATCGCGATGTCAGGGCGATACGACGCGCATCCTGGCTTGTCCCGCCGGCTACAGAGAAACGCACGACGTCGTCAGGCTGAACTGTGATGGTTTCAGCACATTCCGCCCCGGTCTGGCAGACATGCTCAAACCAGGCGTCGTTCAGTATCAGAACCTGTTGCTCGAGACCTTCGACAGGTTCATCAAGCAATATAATGTCCGGAGACAGGATTTTCACAAAGCGGTAGAAGTTAGCATCCACATATCCCGGCAACGAAGCCGAGGGTATTCCGAGCCGGGCCAAAGCAAGAATGAAAACCCAGTGTCTGTATGGATGTACGCATCGAATGGCCACAACTAACGGGAGAAGATCCCGAAGTTGAAAAAGTGCGTTGGCAACTCGGCTGACATCGTGGGAAAGCTGATCGAAGCTTGCCTCTCCCTCAAACCAGCTCATCGCAATTGAGGCCGGATGTCCGGCTGCATATTTCAGGGCCAGACGTTCAAACATATTGCGTCAACCTATTCCTCGGAACTCTATGAAAATCCTGCAAATAGAAAGAAGGAAGTAACATGCGTTCCTGAAACGCACGTTACTTCCATTTCGTTCAACTTTCTAAGCAGTTTTTCAGGATGCGATGACAGCTACGTTGTCAGTCTCATCTTCAAGCAGGTATGGCCCTGCGTTCTTCACTTCAATTGTCAGAACAGCAATCGAAAGATCCTGACGCGCAGGAAGCTTCAGAACAGCGTTGCCATTCGTCCACCGAACGCCACCCTCTTCGCGGTTGTTCCAACCTGACAGCTCGTCTTCCGTGATGTGTGCAGTCAGGCTCTTCTGACCGTTACCTGCCCAGAGGCTGATACCCCCAACCAGAACGCCAAGGTAACGACGGTCATCAACCACCGGACCAAAGACATCGGCCGGACGAGACGCACGGGACATGATACGGACTTCGTCAACGCCAGCAGGAAGCATGAAAACAAAGTCGCCGTTTTCTGCACGACGTGCCGCGTTAATCCGATGACCAGCAGGGGTCACAAGATGCAGGTTGGCATCTTCGGTTAGAACAACGGGCTTCCGCTGGTCTGGAATGGACATTGCTACAGCGCGCTCTTCAAGTGCACGGTAGATTGGCTCAACCAGATCACGCGTCACTGCCAGCGGTGCCGCTGCATCAACACTCCATTCACGAGCCGGACCACTGACAAGACGGACAACACCACCCTGCTGACCGAATTCACGACGGTTTCCAGTGTCCAGATAGCTTTCGCTGAGGGCACCGTTAGACCACAGAATGGAATGATTTTCCGTCTCAACGTGGAAGTACTCGTAGTTCGTCATTGTCAGATCGTAGAAAACGCTACGACCATTAACGAGCATACGTGCCGGGACGAAGCGCCCTTCGAAATACAGGCAATGCTCGGGAGTGACCACGAGATCCTGATGCGGCACGCCAGGCGAGATAGCATCCTTGAGGATACGGACAGGATATCCAGCCTGATCAACTGGCAGATCCGTACGAACCTGCGCCGTGCGATGACCAACCCAAGTGATAGGCTCGATGACTTCACGACCAGCCACATATGTGATGGCGCGATCACCAATCTGAAGGTCCTCGACGCGCTTTTCGCCATCTTCTGTAAGGATCAGCGTCCCGGCGCAGAAGCAAACGAACGTTGCAATCGTGCTGCCATCGGTGTCACGGCCAATCACAAAATAGTCGGTGCTCTTGAAGGTGCCACCAAACGTTGTCTGCCAGGTGGAACCACCTTCGGAAATCGTAAGGGTGTTACCGTCAAGCTTAACAGTGCCGCCCGAAGCGTAGGTCAGTGTATCGACATCGATAACTGCACCCTGAGCAACCTGTGTTCCCGACAGGACAGCGCCAGCAACAACTGTGAGCGAGCCGCCGGACGAGACTGTGACGTTGTAAGACGTTGCACCGGAAGCAACAGATTCCTTGCCGCCGCTGAGCACTGTGCCGCCAGAAATGACACCACCAGACAGCACGCTCTCCGTACCGCCAGACGATACAGTCACGCTGGATGCAGTTGCTCCACTTGAGACAGTAAGCTTGCCCCCGGCGCTCACGACCGCACCGCGGAGAATAGCAGCAGCATTCAGCTGAACAACACCACCAGAAATGTTTGTCGCACTGATGGTAGCGCCACTGCTCGCAACCGTCGTACCACCAGAGGCAACAATCGTCCCACTGGTGATAGCACCACTATACAGGTTCTGAACGCCACCACTGTTGACGGTGTTGCTGATCGTGAGGCCACCGGCAGAAACATACTGACTGCCCTGGATCAGGGATCCCCGGTCAGTACCACCACTCGTGATGATTTCCTGTGCCCCAGCATGTAAGGTGCCAGCCGAGACAATGCCAGGCCCACTTAGATTCGTCAGTCCCTTGGACGTCAGGATCGCAGAAGCAGACGTGTTGAGCGACTGGTCGCCAACGAAAACTGCGCCACCTGCTGCTACATTGTAATTCGTAACGGTTCCACCGTTAAAGGCCAGAACTGCGGCAGAGTTTCCAACCGTTGCGCCAGTAATGGTACCGCCGGAAGCAAGCAGAGCACCCGCGGACGTCGCAACGAGATTTGTTCCGACGTCGCCAGTCTGAGCTATGATAGCTCCGTACTGTGCCGCAGTAGAACCAGAAAGCGTATTATTTATTAGAAAATAGGATTCATTAACGGTCACATCTCCAAAAATATCTGTCGATGTAGAACCCGATATTGTGCCACCATTAGCAAGGACGTACTGTCGAGTACCAAGATTATAAGTTGTTCCGCCAGCCATGCTTAATTCCTCCATCACTAGAAGCGTTAAGCATTTATTAACAAATAATAAATTGTTAATCCGTGCTCAGCGCTACAATCGAACATAAGATAGGGCGTTAATTTTAATCAATAGGAATCATTGATGGTGTTGATATAAAAAAAACCAAATAACTATTGATTAACGATAAAACTGTCATCTCCAGATACCATACCATAAATTAGTCGTGATATTTTACATTTATGGATGAATTTATCGGTATGATTTTAAATTCTTGGGCGCATTGACCAATATAAAATTGATCAATTCCCTATTTAAACGACAATACAAACAAGATACACGAGTCCCGACCCCTCATCACCGGATGCACGGGCGAGGCCTCATTCTGTGATTGTTCCAAAAGCTTTTTTAGAGGGAAGAAAAATTTGCCGGAGGATAAACCGAAATAAACACCAGCTCTTTATCTAAAAAAAAACACGACCATGACGCGAGACCATTTTAGAATGCACCGTTCGACAGTCGCTTTAAACGAAACCCTGACTCATCATTTGTATCATCAAATTCTTAAAATATGCACAAACCCCTGCTAGCAGCAGAAACTGAAGGGGGGCTGTTATATCCGATCCCGGTTCAATCATTACGCTTCGCTTTCCGGGCTTCTCTATTAAGACGCAACTGTTCGCGCCGCTCCGCTCTTCGTCCCGCTGGATTTTTCTGCTCCTGCAGCAGGATTTCATGTTTCATCTTGAGCCAGTTATTCCAGCGCCGCTCATCAAGCTTCCCATCTTCACGAGCCTTCCGGACCGCACAACTGGGCTCGGCTTCATGTTTGCAGTCTCGGAAGCGGCATTGCTGAGCAATCTCTTCGACTTCAGCATTGAACTCCCCGAATGCGGCGGCGAGACCCTCCGCGGCATTCACCATGCCGAGTTCACGCATTCCTGGCGTGTCGATCAGCAGTCCACCCGAAGGAAGGCTCACCATCTCCCTATGGGTCGTCGTATGCCTGCCCTGCCCGTCATACTCGGAGACAGCCCCCGTTGCAGCATGGTCGGTTTTCATTAGGGCATTGAGAAGGGTAGATTTTCCCGCCCCGGAACTTCCCACCATAACGCCAGTACGATGCCCGTCGAGATATGCCGAAATCTCGTTCAGCCCCGTACCCTCAAGAGAAGACACGATCCTGAGATCCACTCCAGGGGCGCAAGTCTCGGCAGCATTGGCGACTTGCTCAATATCCTCACACAGATCAGCCTTGGTCAGGACCATGACAGGCTTTGCGCCGCTTTCCCTTGTTAGCGCCAGATACCGTTCAAGACGGGACAGGTTGAAATCTGCCCCAGTTGTCATAACCAGGAATGCGACATCAATATTAGCTGCGATGACCTGCGATTGCGTCCGCTTCCCGACTTCTTTACGGACAAAACAGGTCGTGCGCGGCAGAACAGCCTGAATGGTGCCACGTCGTTCGTAAAACCTCGGATGGCACACCACCCAGTCACCAATAGCCGGCCGATCCAATGGATCCGACGTATGCAGAAGCTTCCCTGCAGTATCAGCCTGAATCAGACCACTTTCAGTAATGACACCAAGAAGGCCTCGTTGCTGTGCAACGACACGCCCAGGGATCAGCTCACTTCCGGAGTAAGGCTGGAAGGCCAACGCAGTTTCAGCGCTCCACCCATAAGATGTCAGTACGGTCAGGGATCTTGTCTTTCGTTCAGGCTTGGGTCTCTGCCTGCTTTATAAGCACTGTCCCAGCGTTTTGGTATGCTCCTTTATTGGGGCACTGGGTAGTCCTTTAAGCAGCAACTCCTGTAGCCCCAACAAAAAGTACCCTGCCCCTCAAAGGTGTGGGGCACGCCGCCAGGGTGATGTCGCTCTGTGCCGCCATGGCATGGCGCCGTATTCCAGCAGCAGCAGCATTGCGAAAGAGCCAATGCCAATCAACGTCATCAGAAGCATGGCACCATAAACCCCGACAGAATTCATCTGCGCATTCGCCGCCAGCAAGTAGGTTCCCAGTCCCATTTTGGACGATGCTGTCCACTCCCCGATCACCGCCCCCGTTACAGCGTAAGAAGCGCCGATCTTAAGGCCGGAAAAAAGCGGTCCCAGACAGGCTGGCAGGCGTATGTAGAAAATGTCCGAAGGCGCGTCGCCCCAAGCAGACGGGCGAGATTGATCTGGTCACGATCTATATGCGCCAGCCCGTCCATCATATTGACTACGACCGGAAAGAAGACGATCCAGGCCACAATAATAAGCTTTGGCGTCATACCGAAGCCGAAAATGATTACGAGCGGCGCTGCGATACCCACAATCGGAATGGTTTGAGATGTAACAAGTGCCGGATACAGCAAGCGCCCCAGACCCGGCAACTGTGACATCACGACAGCCAGGAGCACACCAACTGCTGCGCCGACAAGATAGCCTGCCACCGTTTCCTTGAAAGTCTACCACAACAGTCCGCGTATCATGACCTCATTCTGAAACAAGGCACTTATCGTGGCGACTGGAGACGGAATGACAAAAGCGGGGACGTGGAACACGGAAATAATGGCCTGCCATACCCCCAAAAGCATGAGCATGGCCAAAGACCAAAAACCCATGGATTTGACCACAGGATGAATAAAAATCGACCGGATCAGGCTCATTTCAAAATTCATTTCTGATAAAGGTCAACGATAAAGGAGATCAAGCGCTTCAGCTTTTAGCGACATGAATGTGCTGGACGTCATGCATGAAACATCTCGAGGGCGCTCCAGATCAACGTTGAGAATACGACCGATCCGTCCCGGGCGTGGCAAGCGCCGCAGCCCTAAGGCGGTCATCCTGAGTGGCACCGCGGGTCAGAGATGCCCCAAGAACAATGTTATCAAGCGCTGTCAGCCACAGAAGGAGCAGGTCCTTCTGCAGCATATAACCCACATTACCGGGCTTTCCGACAATATCTTCTCCATCAAGCCTGATGCTGCCCTTAGTGATAGGCAACAAGCCGGACACCGCATTAAACAGTGTGCTTTTGCCGCAGCCAGATGCCCCCAGAACACATACAAACTCTCCCGGTGCGATATCGAGGCTGACATTGTCCAGCACAAGATTATCACCGAATGCATGCGACACCCCATCAATGGAAAGCTTGACGGCACGACCTGCAGTATTCCCGTTCGCACCAGTATGCGCCTGAGAACAGAGTGCGTCGGAAGTATTGGGCATCATGAGGTCTTTCTGTTGAAGGCGCATCCAAGGCGTGCCTCAGCCAAGCCCGGCACGGTGATCGTGTATGACCTTCAGACCATTTTAACTAGCTCGTGTTGACAAAAGACCTAATCCAGAGCCTTGCTGCGGCGATATTGAGGAAACTCATGAAGGACAAG